>NZ_JCASIL010000008.1:0-213747 GCF_059685725.1 Telluria sp. RT2P19 | reverse complement strand
CTGAGACACTCGAGAAACTGCCTACCTGCCCGAACAGCCGAATCGATTCGCTGCTGCCATTTCCGGACTCTACGCCGACCTGATTCCGCTGTGAAGGTGGGGCGGTTGGACGCTTACGGTGCTCTATCAAAGCGAGGCGATTTTCCCCACGACCTTGTCACGCCGGCCCAGTACAGTTCGAACCAGTAAGTGGAACACACAGATGAAACTTATCTCGGTCGGCTTGCACTCGACTGGTTTCCAACGCATGTCTTCAAGAAGCCACGACGCGCAATATTGGTTGTGTCGGTGCTACGGCGATCCCAGCCTGATCGAGTATCCACGCCTCAATCTTCATATGCCAGACTCGCAGCAAATCAAGCGGCCGACGGATGTAGTTCTGCTCACGTACGCCTTGGGGCGCATGCCCCTGAATTTGTGCGGCGATACCATTTGGCGTTTCGACCCACTCGCTCAGGGTTGCGAACGACCGTCGCAAGCCGTGCAGCGTAAGCTTCGGCAAACCGGCCACTGCAACCGCCTCGTTATGAGCAATTCGTGGCTCTGCGATATGTCCCGATGCTGACGTCGGACTGGAGAACACATAGGCGTTCCTACGCGGCAGATTGGTCAGAAGCTCAGCAACGAAAGGCGTCAACGGAACCATCCGAAAATCCTCGACCTTGTCCGAGAGCTTGATGCTGCCCCACTGGAAGTTCACGTCTGCCCACTTCAGTGCAGCGAGTTCCTCGCGCCGGGCACCGGTGACCAGCAGAACCTGAAGGTAGGCTGCAATCACCGGATTTCCGATCTTGCGCACCGCGTTGAACCACGACTGCAACATCTCGCGCTGAAGAACGTCGTGGCGCCGCTTCTCTTTACCCAGGCTTTCGCGAGTCCTCGCGCTCTTGGTCGGATTGGTGGGAACCAGGATCGAATACGTTTTATGCGAAGCACACCAGTTCATGAACGCCTTGAGCAGCCTCCAGGCCAGTCGTGCGCTCGAGGGGCGAATCTTCGCCTCTTCCCTCGCCCAGGCTTCTACCCGCTCATTCGTCAGGTCGACGAGCCGCAGCTTCGACAAAGACCAGAGCGGACCAGCCTTCGTGAGCGCTGGACTGCGTTTCCGAGGCTGGCCACCTTCTTGGATAATCTTGCGATGAGCGGCAATATGGTGATCCGACCAGCCCGCTTCTCGCGTCGCGATGCGATCGGCGATGTACTCAGGCCAAACGTGGCCCAAGCTCACGGACTCGCGCAACTGTTTTTCCTGTTCGGCTACGACCGCCGCTTGCTGCACAGCGCGCGCCGATCTCTCTGCAGCTAACACATCTTCCTTCACTTTTCGCGGGTCCTGGCCATTATCAATCAGGACTTTCAGGCGACGTGCTTCTGCTTGAGCCTTGCCGATGTCCCATGTGCGCGGGTCACCGATCGTTAGCCGGATAGTGACGCCATCCAGCTTCCCCTGAAAAATATAGGACTTGGCCCCTTTCGCCGTTGCCCGCAACCCCAGACCTGGTGAAGCTGTATCCCAAAGGAATGACTGACTCTTCCCGTTCTCGCAGATGAACTCTTCCACCCTGCCTGCCGCGAATTTTACTTTTCTCACTACTACTCCACGAGGATGCTCTGCGTAACCACCATGTAACCGTCATGTAACCGCCATGTAACCCGAATGGTAGCATACTCATCAACACTTATCCACATGAACTCTACAGCAAAAACAGTATAAGCCATTGATTAATAAAGATATGCACTGAACAAATCAACACCACTCAACACTCATGAATACCGATATCCGGTGATTTGTAATCATCAGGTGGCGGGTTCGAGTCCTGCAGTCGGCACCAGAATTATCGTTTAAAATCAGGGGATTACGGAAACGTAGTCCCCTTTTTCGTATAGTGGACCCCGGATTTGAGACGGTGGTTTAAGCTGTTGTCTGTGAAAGGATGGCAGCAGATGAGCGAAGGCAAAAAGCGCAGGGTGCACACGGCAGAATTCAAGGCGAAGGTCGGCTTGGAGGCAGTACGGGGTGTGAAGACGGTGACGGAGATTGCGCAGGAATTTGGCGTACATCCGGTGATGGTTGGCCAGTGGAAAAAAGAGATCCTTGAGAACGCAGGGGTTCTGTTCGACGCCAAGCGTGGGCCGAAGCCAATTGATGAAACGAGCCCCGAGGACAAGCTGTATGGCGAGATCGGGCGTCTGAAAATGGAAGTGGACTGGCTTAAAAAAAAGCTGGGGCCGTGAGCCAGCAGGCCCGTCTGGATTGGATCGAACCCGAGCACGCCAAGCTTCCGGTGACGCGCCAGTGCGAGCTGGCAGGAGTGCCGCGAGCGACGGTGTACCGCCGAATCGATGCAGCATCTCGGCAGGCATGCGAGGACGAAAGCGATCTGGGGCTGTGTGCGCTGATCGACGAAGAATACACCAGCCGGCCGTTTTATGGCAGCAGGCGCATGGTGGTGTTTCTGCGCGCAGTGGGCCACGCTGTCAACCGCAAGCGCGTGCAGCGTCTGATGCGCGGTATGGGCTTGGCAGGCATGGCGCCCGGACCGAATACGAGCAAGGCGCATCCTCGGCACAAGGTCTAATCCGTACCTGTTGCGGGGCGTGCCAGTGATACGACCCAACCAGGTGTGGTCGACAGATATCACCTACATCCGCTTGGCGCGTGGCTTTGTGTACCTGGTAGCCATCATCGACTGGTACAGCCGCAAGGTGCTGTCCTGGCGCATCAGCAACAGCATGGACGCGTCGTTCTGCATGGACTGCCTGGAGGACGCCTTGCGCCATCATGGGCGGCCGGAGGTGTTCAACAGCGATCAGGGTTCGCAGTTCACCAGCACGGCCTTCACGGACGTGCTGAAGCGGGAAGACGTGACGATCAGCATGGATGGCCGTGGGCGCGCGCTGGACAACATCTTCGTCGAGCGACTATGGCGCAACGTGAAGTACGAGGACGTGTACTTGAAGGGGTACGCCAGCATGGCGGAATTGACGGTGGGCTTGGCGCAGTATTTCGCCTTCTACAACGGGCAGCGGCCCCACCAGTCATTGGGCTACCAGACGCCTGACCACGTCTACCGTACAAGCCTTGGCGGCGGCGCGATGATCGTCGACAGGTTCGGCGACGAGGGCGCTGAGCACCAGGGAAAGAGTATGACGGGACAGCGCCGAGCAGCTGATGAAGTGGAACTGGGCACAGCTTAAATTAACCGGCAAAGTGTCTTGACTGACGGGTCCACTTTAGCTGTCGCGTTCCGTGAAGGCTATCCGCGGTGCGTTCCGGCGTTTTCTGACCTGTATGCTGCAGCGTGGGTTCAGGGGTGGGACGACGCGTTTAACGACGCCAGGGAGCCATTTAACGAATCAATGCTCCCGCACTGATGCAAATGCGCTCGATGTTGCTATACAGGCTGTAGGACAATGTTTAGATGTGGGTCGCGTCCTCAGCGTCACCTACGATGTCGGTATCCCGGAGGGTGGTTCTAACGGTGAATACCATTTGCATGTGTCACTCTGCCTGATTCGAGCAGAAGACTAAGTACCAGGCACCATTTGTACTTATTCGCGGGCCTTTTGGCCCGCTTTTTTTCGATTCGCTTGTTCACGCAACTTTATTTGCAGCAAGGTCCCAGCCGCCAACAGTCGAGCCGCCACCGCCGCCGCCTATTTTCTGCTGCGTGTATTTCAATTTCACTTTTGAGAATTTTAAGCTGACATGCTCATGCAGAATTGAACCAGCTTCGATGCCAGGCGAGATTGCGCCGATGAGCACGTTTTCTAGTTCGATTTCGAAATACTTAATCGGCGTCCCGTTACCGTCCGCGCGCATAAACTCGAATTTCGCTTTGGGTATCGTTTTCCCCATAGCGCAGGTCTGCATGAGAATTGGCGACGACAAGTCCGCCATTTTGCTGAACGTGACCTCTTCCAACTCCACTCTCTCTGCCGTATGCCCGCCGCCTGTTGATGCTGTTGCGCTGCGCGGCTGAATCAGCCCCCAATTGACGCTTGCGCATTCAATCCAGTCCTTGTGCTTATCGTCTTGCGATTCGCCCTTGATTCCGTCGATTTGCAGATACACGTCGATAGCCATAAATCCTCCGTATTGTGGGCTTACTATCTTGCCTGAACTAATGCAGAGTCCGCTTGCGAGGTATCAATAACTCTGCCTTCCATAGTGATAAATTGATTGTTTCTCTCGCTTATGGAGCTAGACATGACTAGCAACAATCCCAAGCTCTTAAAACCTACTGCGAAAATGAGAATGTCGCCGGAGGGTCGTGCTCGCCTTCGGGCAACTGAGAAGGCCGTGTATCGCTACTATAACGATATGGGCAAGAATAAGGGGCATTGCACGTGGGGCGTTGGCATTCTCGCGCATAAAGGCGTTTGCACGAAAGAAGAGTTAGGCAAGAAAGTATCTGTTGCGATGGTTGACCAGGAATTCGAGCGACAGATTGCTAAGGCAGAAGGAATCGTTCATCGCAATGTCACTGTTCCGCTCAATCAAGCTCAGTTCGATGCGCTATGCAGCTTAGCTTATAATGCGGGAGCGAAAGGCTCTTTCACTACGTTCGCGTTTGTCAATAACGGCGATTTTGCTGGAGCCGCCGCAAACATGGCGTTAATGATTAAAGTTCAAGTTGTCGAAAAAGGTAAGAAGAAATACGTTATTGCTCCCGGACTAATCAAGCGCCGCGCTGAAGAAGCTGCCCCTTTTCTTGCCAAGGACAAAGCGGCGACCGCCGCTGCTAAATGAGGAGAATTGATATGTCTTTTTTTCGTCTTCTTGCTCAGCGCGTTAATGCTTGGTCAGTCGTTATTGCAGTTGCTATCGTTACGTTGCCTTCTGCGCATGCGTCAGACTCTATTGAACGGCGGGTAACAGGCGACTGGCTGTTTACTGCGGCACTTGACGGTGCGGAGATAGCTTCTCTCGATGAACGCGAGGCTAAGCAACTTCTCGGTCAAGTTTTCACGATAAGGAAAGATAAAGTCAAATTCGGAAAAATGGACTGTGGGAAAACGGAATTCGAAGCGCAAAAAGTCGAACCCCGGCTTCATTTGCGCGAAGAATTTCACGCGAGCTCAAAAGACCTCGGCTTGCCAAACCCGGTTACTGTCGTTGACTTGAGCTGTACGTCGGTATTCATCACGAAACCAAACCATCTAGTGATTTTCTGGCAGGGCTGGTTTTTCGATGCGGTCCGAGTTAAAAAGAAGTGAGCTGTTTCGAAGTGCTCTGACCCAAAATAACAGTGCTTATTCGCGGGCCCCTGTCCCGCTTTTTGCCTTTAGTGGTCCGAGTCGCTGCCCCAAGTATTGCCGGCTATGTCTACGCCACCCATCCCGCCCACCATCGTCAACCCACTTCCTGGGTTGACTAACGCAAGAGCGTCCAGGTACGCGTCTAAGTCCTCGGTATCAGCCGAATCGTACGAATAAATATATTATTAATATCGATTTTATCGGCTAGGGAGTAAGCTACTGACAAATGGCAAAATGATCAAAGCTGTCAATTTCGCAAAATTCGATCAAAACGTTAATCTTGATCAATTTTTCTAATATGCGCGGCTTGGCGAAAAATGCTAAAGCCCGAAGATATTGACGTTTATTTAGAAGTAGTCACACAACTGGAATACCTGGAATGTTCTCGACCCCAGTGTCGGTATTTCCTGCGCCGCAGCAAAGCGCAGCGGCACATTGCCGCGGTCCAGATGCCGGGGCAGTATTGACATGCTTATCTGGCCTTGAGGATGAGCGCGGCCCCCTGCCAACCGATACCAGGCTTCTTCCCTGCTCCAGCCAAGAACGCGTCCGGCGATCCGCACGCCCACCAGCTTGCCCGACACCGAAGCGGCGAGCAGCGCTGCCGCCGCGACGAATACCGCCGCGCCACCGAGCGCCCAGTTCGTCCTCAAGCCCATGCTCAGGAAATAGACCGACATCAGCACCAGCAGCATGTTATGGCGCAGGAAGTCGAGCTTTTCCTGGTCAAACCAGTCCGCATTCATCGCCGCGCCGGCCAGGAACGCGCCCACCATATAGTGCAGGCCGGCCCAGTCGGCCGCGAAACCGCAGATCACCAGCCACACCAGCATCGCGAACCAGCGGTCGCGCTCGGGAATGCTCACCATCAGCTTGCGCAACCGCCCGGTCGCGACGATAAACAGCAGGAAGAAGCCCAATTGCCGCCCGACCCGCTCCCAATCGAGCAGGATCAGCGCCAGCACGCCCCAGATCGCGACATCGTCCAGGCTGGCATACGCAGCATGCGCTGCCCCAGGGCTGGCGCAGGATGTCCAGCTTTTCCATCAAGACGATCAGGATCGGCAGCGCCGTTACCGCGCACGCCATGCCCACGCCCAGCCCGAACTGCCCGCTTTGCGCCTCCGGACCGATCCAGCCGGCATGGCCGAGCATGCCCGCCGCCGCCACGCTGCCGAAGACGAGCGGCATGCCAAGCGCCAGCCAGGCCGTGATCGAACTCTCGCGCCGATGCTCCCACGCCTTCTTGAGATCGAGCTCGATCCCCGCCAGCATCACGAACATCATGAATGCCCACCAGGCGATCCCATTCAAACACTGGATCACCTGCGGATTGAAAACGAAGCCCTAGTATTCCGGATACGCCTTGCCCAGCACGCCAGGTCCCAGCAGCACACCGGTGATGATCTGCACGATGACCAGTGGCGCCCAGTAATCCGTATTGCCGAGCCGCTAGATCAGGTAGGGCACGGTAAAGATCAGCAGCATCGCGATCAGGAAGATTTCTGTGGTATCCATTGCGCCGTGCATTGGACTGTCTGGGGATAATTGTTGTGTCGGACCCACGACAAGGCGGGCCCGCTATGCCTCGCGAGTATCCATGTAAATATCAGACCTCAGCAACGCAGGACCTTAAGCTTCTCCAAAGATTCGTGTCAAAATGACATAATGCAAGATTAGTTTGACCCTGCATGACCCCGATGCTATAGTCGGGCCAAGCCAATGGTAACGTTTCCAACGTGCCAAAAAAATAATGGCGTTGAATGGAGACACGATGGTCACACCCCGCACCCTGGCTACAGCCTGCGCACGGCTGTGCGCCGCTGCCTATGCGCTTGGACTGGCGATTGCGCCAGCGCATGCTGCCGCGCCGAAGGCGGAAGTCATCCATTGGTGGACCTCCGGCGGCGAGTCGAGCGCTGTCAAGCAGGTCGCCCAGGCCTATCGCGCCGCCGGCGGCGTGTGGATCGACAGCGCCATCGCCGGCGGCGACCAGTCGCGCGCCGTCACCATCAACCGCATCATCGGCGGCAATCCGCCGACCGCCGCCCAGTTCAACACCTCGAAACAGTTCACCGACGTGATCGAGCAGGACATGCTCAACAACGTCGACCTGGTCGCCCAGGCTCAGGACTGGGACCGCATCCTGCCCGAGCCGCTGATCGACGTGATCAAGCACGATGGCCACTACTATGCGGTGCCGCTCAACATCCACATGCAGACCTGGATCTGGTATTCGAAAGCCGCCTTCCGGAAGGCCGGCATCGACCAGGAACCGGCCAGCATCGACGAACTGTTCGCCGCCCTCGACAAGCTGAAGGCCGCCGGCCTGGTGCCGCTGGCCCACGGCGGCCAGTCGTGGCAGGAGACGGTGCTGTTCTCGGCCCTGCTGGCCAATATCGGCGGCCGCGAACTGTACCTCAAGGTGATCCGTGACCGCGACCAGGCCACGATCCTATCGCCGCGATTTCGCAACGTGCTGCTCGCCTTCAAGCGCATGAAGTCCTATGTCGATGCCGGTTCGCCGGGGCGCAACTGGAACGACGCCACCGCGATGCTCATCGCGGGCCGGGCCGGCTTCCAGGTGATGGGCGACTGGGCCAAGGGCGAATTCACCAACGCCGGCCAGCTGCCGGGCCAGCACTACGGCTGCATCCCGGGTCTCAAGCCCGACACGCCCTACCTGATGCAGGGCGATGTCTTCGTTTTCCCGCGCACCGACAAGGCGGACGCGATCAAGGCCCAGCAACTGTTGGCCGACGTCGTCTCCCAGCCCGCGCTGCAAGTAGCCTTCAGCAAGCTGAAAGGCTCGATCCCGGTGCGCCTGGACGCCGATGCGTCGCAGCTGGACATCTGCGCGCAGAAGGGTATCGAGATCGTCAAGGACCGCTCGCGCCAGCTGGGCGTCACCGAGGTCTACCTGACGCCCGACCAGAACGGCGCCATGCAGGATATCCTGACCGCCTACTGGAACATGGACATCAGGGTGGACAAGGTCCAGCGCAGCATCGCCAACGCCCTCAAGTACTGACGCCATGCTCGCCAAACGCCCCCCTGTCCGACTGGCTACCCACATTGCCCTCCTGCCGCTGGCGCTGGTGGCGCTGGGCGCCTATATCGGTGGCGCGCTGTGGACGCTGCGCACGTCGTTCACCGCCTCGCGTACCTTCCCGTCCGACACCTTCATCGGCGCCGCACAATACGTGCGCCTGTTCGACAACGAGCGCTGGCTGCTCTCGCTGCACAACCTCGCCATCTACGGCATCGCGTTCATCCTGGCCTGCATGGCGATCGGCTTCCTGCTCGCCGTCTTCATCGACCAGAACGTCAAGGGCGAAGGCCTGCTGCGCACCGTGTTCCTGTACCCGTACGCGATGTCCTTCATCGCCACCGGCCTGGTATGGCAATGGCTGCTGGCGCCCGGCAGCGGCGTCGAAGGCGCCGTACGCCGGATGGGCTTTCAAGACTTTTCGTTCGACTGGCTCGTGCACCAGGACCTGGTCATCTACACCGTCGTGATCGCCACCGTGTGGCAGGCCTCGGGCCTGGTCATGGCCCTGATGCTGGCCGGCCTGCGCGGCATCGATCCCGAAATCTACAAGGCCGCGCGCCTGGACGGCGTCCCGGCCTGGCGCGTGTATCTGCAGATCGTGTTGCCGATGCTCGGCCCTTCGGTCGCCACCGTGTTCCTGCTGCTGTCTACGGCGGTAGTGAAACTGTTCGACGCCGTGGTCGCGATGACACAGGGCGGCCCCGGTATTGCCAGCGAAGTGCCGGCCAAGTTCATCATGGACCACCTGTTCCTGCGTTCGAACATCGGCCTGGCCTCGGCCGGCGCAGTCACGCTGCTGATCCCGGTGCTGGCCTTGCTCGCGCCGTACGCCTACGCCCGCAGCCGCCGCGCGCGCCTGGCTGGAGGGCACGCATGAACCAGCTGCGCGCCGTCGCCCCGCCCATGCCGATTGCACATGCCCCCGCCGCCGCCCGCCGCAAGCGCCTGTTTACGCCCGCGCGCCTCGGCGTCTATGCCTTCCTGTTCAGCGCCGCGCTGTTCTTCCTGCTGCCGCTGTACGTCATGATCATCACCTCGTTCAAGCCGATGGACGAGATCAGGATGGGCAATGTGTTCGCCCTGCCCCATGGAGCCACGCTCGAGCCGTGGCGCGCGGCCTGGGTCGCGGTCAGCCAGGGCTTCTGGAATTCGGTGGCGATCGCCGTGCCCAGCACCGTGATCCCGATCCTGCTCGGCGCCGTGAACGGCTACGCGCTGTCGTTCTGGCGTCCGCGTGGCGCCAACCTGCTGTTCGGCGTGCTGCTGGCCGGCGCCTTCATCCCGGTGCAGGTGATGATCTATCCGCTGGTGTGGATGATGGCGCATGCTGGCGTATTCGGTTCGCTGCCTGCCATCGTGATGGTGCACGTCATCTTCGGCATGCCGCTCATGACCCTCTTGTTCCGCAATTACTATGCCTCGGTGCCGCACGAGCTGTTCCAGGCCGCGCGCATCGACGGCGGCGGCTTCTGGCGCATCTTCTTGCAGGTGATGCTGCCGATGTCGCTGCCAATCATCGTCGTGGCCGCGATCATGCAGGTCACCGGCGTCTGGAACGACTACATCCTGGGCCTGGTGTTCGCCGGCCGCGAGAACCTGCCGATGACGGTCCAGCTGAACAACGTGATCAACACCACTACCGGCACCCGCCTGTACAACGTCAACATGGCCGCGACCATCCTGACCGCCGCGGTGCCGCTGGCGATCTACTTCATCTCCGGACGCTGGTTCGTGCGCGGCATCGCCGCCGGCGCCGTGAAAGGCTGACCCTATGTCGAACGTCCACCTACGCAAGCTGTGCATCACCCGCGGCAGCAACCAGATCATCCGCGACCTCGACCTGCAAATCGAGCCGGGAGAATTCCTGGTGCTGCTCGGCCCTTCGGGCTGCGGCAAGTCGACCCTGCTGCACAGCATTGCCGGCCTGATCGACCTGTCGGGCGGCGCGATCGAGATCGGCGGCCGCGACATGAGCCACGCCGACCCGAGTGAGCGCGGGATCGGCATGGTATTCCAGTCGTATGCGCTGTACCCAACGATGACGGTCGAAAAGAATATGTCGTTCGGCCTGAAGATCGCCGGCACGCCCAAGGCGGAAGTGCAGCGCCGCGTGCGCAAGACGGCCGAGATGCTGCAGCTCGACGCCCTGTTGGAGCGCAAGCCGTCCCAGCTCTCGGGCGGCCAGCGCCAACGGGTCGCCATCGGCCGCGCGCTGGTGCGCGAAGCCGGCGTCTACCTGTTCGACGAACCGCTGTCGAACCTCGACGCCAAGCTGCGCGCCGAACTGCGCCGCGAACTCAAGCTGCTGCACCAGACGCTCGGTTCGACCATGGTCTACGTGACCCACGACCAGGCCGAGGCGATGACGCTTGCGACCCGCATCGTGGTGATGCAGGCGGGCCGCATCCAGCAGATCGGCACCCCGGCCGAGGTCTACGACACGCCCGCCAACCGCTTCGTGGCGGGCTTCCTCGGTTCTCCCTCGATGAATTTCATCGAGGGCAGCGTCGATGTGCAGGGAGCCTTTTGCGCCGGCGCGCTCACGCTCCCGCTAGCGAACGACGCGCAACCGGGCGCCGTCACACTGGCCGCGCGCCCGGAACACATTCACATCAACGACCATGGTCCCATGCAGGCCACGATCACCCTGGTCGAGCCGATGGGAAACCACCAGGTGGTGTGGCTCGATTGCGCCGGCCAGGCCCTATCTTGCCTCGTGCACGACGCGCGGCCGCTGGCGTCCGGCCAGGCGGTGCGCCTCACGATCGACACCGGCCGCGTGTCGTTGTTCGATCCACGCAGCGGGCAGCGGCTCTGAGCAAGTGGTGCCATCGGCACGCGGATGCAGTATGCTTGGCGGCTGGTTTGATCAACGTATTTAACGAATAGGGATCGCGGTGGCGACAATCAAGGACGTAGCGCGGTTGGCTGGAGTAGGTCTCGGCACCGCCTCGCGCGTGGTCAGCGGCAAGGGCTCGGTATCGCCGGCCACGCTCGAGCGCGTGCGCAAGGCGATCGACGAGCTGGGCTTCCGGCCCTCGCATGCGGCGCGCGCCCTGCTGTCCGGCACCAGCCGGATGGTCGGCGTCTACATCCCTGTCCTGTCCGGCACCTTCTACACGCCGATCCTGCAGATCATCGACACCGAGCTGCGCGCGGCCGGCCTGCACATGGTGGTCGCCTTCGGCGTCGGCCTGGGCGACGCGCGCAACCAGGCGATCGAAGGCATCGAATTCCTGATCGAGCGCGGTTGCGACGGCCTGCTCATGATGACCAGCGCCCTACTCGACGCAGACATCGCGGCCCTGGGCGGCAAGCAGCGCCTGATCGTCGCGCTCAATCACGCCTTCAGCGAGATCCCCGAACAATGCTTCACGGTCGACCACGCACAGGGCGGCCGCATGGCGGCGCGCACGCTGCTCGATTACGGCCACCGCGACATCGCCGTCATCTCCGGCCCGAACGCGCTAGTCGACAACGTGGCGCGTATCGATGGCTTCATGCACGAACTGAAAGATGCCGGCGTCGACACCGATAAGGTGTGGCTGGTCGAAAGCGACTTTTCGCCGCAGGGTGGCTGGCATGCCGCCAAGGCCCTGGTCGAATCGAAGACGCCGTGCACCGCCCTGTTCTGCGCCAACGACGAGATGGCGGTGGGCGCCCTGTCGTACTTCCAGGAAGCCGGTATCAGCGTGCCGCGCGACCTGTCGGTGATCGGCTACGACGACACGCCCAGCGCCGAATTCTCGGCGCCGCGCCTGACGTCGGTGCACATGCCATGGCGCGAAATGACGCAGAACGGCGTCAACGCCCTGCTCAACCGCTGCTACGACTTGAAGCGCCCGGTGGCGCGCAAGTTCCCGGTCGGCGTGACCATGCGTGCGTCGCTGGCCAGGATCGGCGGCGCGAAGCCCTTGAAACCCAAGCGCGCTACCAAAGTTGGCAATAAAAAGACATGAGGCACGCAAGCGGCGCCGCCGCGGGCCGCTTGCGGCCATTTTTTTGAGACTAGACTGGAAAGCTTTCCAATGACTTGGTAAGCTCTCCGGAAAACGATATTCGACATACCTCCATTACCTGAAGCGAGACCATGACCACTGCCAACCGACCCGAGCCTCACGCGCCGCAGCGCAGCGATTTTGCCCGCGACTTCCTGTGGGGCTGCGCCACCTCGTCATACCAGATCGAAGGCGCCGGCCGTGAAGACGGCCGCGTGGAATCGATCTGGGACCGCTTCGCCGCCACGCCCGGCACGATCCGCGACGGCTCGGATGGTTTGGTGGCCTGCGACCACTACCATCGCTGGCCGGAAGACTTCGACATCGCGCGTGGCATGGGCCTGAACGCCTACCGCTTTTCGTTCGCCTGGCCCCGCATCTACACCGGCGTCATGGGCCAGCCGAACCAGAAAGGCCTGGACTTCTATTCGCGCCTGATCGACGGCATGCTCGAACGCGGTCTGCAGCCATGGGCCACGCTGTATCACTGGGACTTGCCGCAGGCGCTGCAGGACGAAGGCGGCTGGGAAAACCGCGCCACCATCGACGCCTTCCTCGATTACACCGACGCCATGACGCGCGCGCTCGGCGACCGCGTCAAGCACTGGATCACCCACAACGAACCGTGGTGCACGGCGATCATCGGCAACTTCGAAGGCTGGCATGCGCCAGGCAAGACCGACCTGAAAGCCGCGCTGCAGGTCGCGCACAATGTGCTGGTCTCGCATGGCAAGGCGGTGCCGCTGATCCGCGCCAACGTCCCGGATGCGGAGGTGGGCATGGCGGTCAGCCTGCACCCGCTGCGCGCGGCCAGCGACAGCCCTGAAGATATCGCGGCCAAGGAACGCCACGACGGCATGCGCTATCGCTGGTTCCTCGACCCGCTGTTCGGCCGCGGTTATCCGCAAGCCACGCGCGAGCGGTTCGGCGCCGCCGCGCCCGACATCGAACCGGGTGACATGGAAGCGATCGCGGTCAAGACCGACTTCATGGGCGTCAACTACTACTTCCCCGAAGTCATCCAGCACGAGGCCGCCCATGCGCCACTCGACGCGAAAGTGCTGCCGACCACCAGCGGCGAAATCACCGCAATGGGCTGGCCGGTGTCGCCGGAAGGCTTCACTGAACTTCTCACCCGCATCGAGAACGACTACCACCCGGGTCCGATGTACGTGACCGAGAACGGCTCGGCCTTCGAGGACGTGGTGGGCCCGGATGGCGAGATCGACGACGCCCAGCGCCGTCACTACCTGATGCGCCACCTGGCCGCCATGAAGGAGGCGATCGACGCCGGCGCGCCGATCAGGGGTTATTTCGCCTGGAGCCTGCTCGACAACTTCGAGTGGGCCGAAGGCTACCAGCGCCGCTTCGGCCTGGTGCACATCGACTACGCCACACAGCAGCGCCGCCTGAAGAACAGCGGCAAATGGTACGGTTCCTTCCTGCGCCAGGAATGATCCCTTACTCAAACGACTTCAACGAACAATAAAGCGAGACAACCCATGATCATCAAGCTTCGTCCTTCCACGCTGGCCCTTTGCATCGCCCTTGCCCTGCCAGCGCTCTGCGGCGCCGCCGCCCCGGCCGATACCACCCTGGCCGACTGGCCGCGCGTAGCCAGCGCCATCAAGAAGGATGAAGCGATCGAGAAGCGGGTCAAGGAAATCGTCGGCAAGATGACGCTGGCCCAGAAGGTCGGCCAGATGACCCAGCCCGAGATCAAGACCGCCAAGCCGGAAGACGTAAGGAAATACTATCTGGGCTCGGTGCTCAACGGCGGCGGCAGCTGGCCGAACAATAACAAGGCGGCCGACGCCAAGGAATGGCTGGCGCTGGCCCAGGCCTACCACGTGGCCTCGATGAAGACCGACATGGCGATCAAGGTGCCGGTGGTGTGGGGTACGGACGCCGTCCACGGCCACAACAACGTGCCGGGCGCCACGCTGTTCCCGCACAATATCGGCCTGGGTGCAGCGCGCAATCCGCAACTGATGCGCGAGATCGGCGCCGCCACCGCCAGGGCCGTACGCGCAACCGGCATCGCCTGGGTGTTCGGCCCGACCCTGGCCGTGGTGCGCGACGACCGATGGGGCCGCACCTATGAAAGCTATGCCGAGCATCCGGAGGTCGTGCGCAGCTATGCCGGCGAATACGTCAAGGGCATGCAGGGCGTGTTCAAGGACGACGCCAACACCATCGCCACCGCCAAGCACTTCATCGGCGACGGCGGGACCAAAAACGGCAAGGACCGCGGCGTGACCGAGGCCTCGCAAGCAGACCTGATCAATATCCACGGCGCCGGCTACTTCCCGGCCCTGGAGGCGGGCGCCCAGACCGTGATGTCGTCGTTTAACAGCTGGACCGATACCGCGAGCGGCACCGAATACGGAAAACTCCACGGCAGCAAGTACGCGCTGACCGACATCCTCAAGGTCAAGATGGGCTTCGACGGCTTCATCGTCACCGACTGGAACGGCATCGGCGAAGTGAAGGGCTGCCGCAACGACAGCTGCCCCCAGGCGATCAACGCCGGCAACGACATGTTCATGGTGCCGGACGACTGGAAGGCCTTCATCGCCAATACCATCAAGCAGGTGGAAAGCGGCGAGATCCCGATGGCGCGTATCGACGACGCGGTGTCACGCATCATCCGCGTCAAGCTGCGCGCCGGCCTGTTCGACAAGAGCCCGATGCAGAACGCCCATGCCGGCAAGGACGACGCCATGCAGGCACGCGCGCTGGCGCGCCGGGCGGTGCGCGAATCGCTGGTGCTGCTCAAGAACGAAGGCCCGGCCCTGCCCCTGAAACGCGACCAGAAGATCCTGGTAGTGGGCAAGAGCGCCGACGATCTGTCGAACCAGAGCGGCGGCTGGTCGATCACCTGGCAAGGCACCGCCACCACCAATGCCGACTTCAAGAACGCCGACACCATCCTGGCCGGCATCGTTGACGCGGCCGGCAAGGACAACGTGACCTTCAGCCCGGATGCGAAAGGCGTCGACGTGTCGAAGTTCGACGTCGTCGTCGCCGTGATCGGCGAGCGTCCATATGCCGAAGGCGACGGCGACATCCACCCCTCGGGCACGCTGCGCCACAGCAGCCGCTATCCGGAAGACCTGGCCGTACTGAAGGCGGTCGGCGGCAAGGGCAAGCCAGTGGTCACGGTGATGGTCACCGGCCGCCCGGTGTATGCCAACGACCTGCTGAACCTCTCGGACACCTTCATCTCGGCCTGGTTGCCGGGCTCCGAAGGCAAGGGTGTGTCGGACTTGCTGATCGAAGGCCGGCAACGTTACGACTTCCGCGGCGTTCTGCCGTTCTCGTGGCCGAAGTCGGCCTGCCAGGTCAAGCTGAACGTAGGCGACAAGGAGTACGCGCCGCTGTTCGCCTACGGTTATGGCCTGAAAGCCGGCACCCGCTCCAGGCTGGGCAAGCTCGATGAAACCATCCCGCAAGGCGGCTGCAGCGCCGGAAATACCTTCCCGGTGTTCAGCCAGGCCGACCGCACCAGCTACCCGCTGGCGATCCGCAGCGGCGCGCAAACCACTGTGCTCGGCGCCGACCTGAACGCCAGCTTCAAGCTGCCTGGCATCACCGTCACCACCGCCCAGGTCAATACCCAGCAGGATGCCAAGCGCGGCGACTGGACCGGCCCGGCGACCCTCGAAGCGCGCGGCCCGCGCGCCATCGTGCTGCCGGCGGCGGCGGTCAAGGATGGCGCGCTGCGCTTCGATACCATCGTCGCCCAGGCGCCGGCCGGCAAGGTGACACTGTCGATGCGCCAGGGCGCCACCAGCGTCGACCTGGATGCGACCGCCCTGTTCAAGCGCCTGGCGATCGGCGCCAAGAACACCGTGTCGATCCCCCTGGCCTGCTTCCAGGCCAAGGGCCTCGACCTGGCCAGGGTCGATACGCCGTTCGCCGTCACCAGCGATGCGGCCTTCGCGGCGGCCTTCGCCAATATCGAGATTGCCGGCGGCGCCGCCAGGGAAGCAGGCTCCGTGCAGTGCGGCGAGCTGAAATGACGGCGGAGCTGCGGCTGCTGGCCGACATCGGCGGCACCAATGCGCGCTTCGCCATCCAGTCGGATACGGGGCCGAAGCTCGACGACATCGAGGTGCTGGCGGCCGCCGGCTATCCGGACCTGGGCGACGCGATGCGCGCTTATCTGGCGAACGCCCGCGGCCGCGGGCTGGCCGTCGAGACCATCCGCCATGCGGCGATCGCGATCGCCAATCCGGTCGAGGGCGACGAGATCAGGATGACCAATCACCACTGGCAGTTCTCGATCGAGGCCCTGCGCCGCGAGCTGGGCCTGACCACGCTGCTGGTGGTGAATGACTTCGCCGCGCTGGCGATGTCGCTGCCGCACCTGGCGCAGCACGGGCGCGAGAAGATCGGCGGCGGCGTCGAGTTGCCGAACCGGACGATCGGCCTGGTCGGCCCCGGCACCGGCCTGGGCGTCTCGGGGGTGGTGCCGGCCGGCGAGCGCTGGATCGCGCTGTCGGGAGAAGGAGGACACGTCAGCTTCGCGCCCGTGACCCGCGACGAAGTGGCGATCCTGGAAGCGCTGTGGGGAGAATACGGCCACGTCTCGGCCGAGCGCCTGCTGTCGGGGATGGGCATGGAACTGATCCACTGGGCCCGCACCGGCAAGCGTCTCAAGGCGGCCGACATCAGCAGCGCGGCGCTGGATGGGTCATCGAGCGATTGCCGCGGGTCGGTCGACGTGTTCTGCGCCATCCTGGGCAGCGTGGCGGGCAACGTCGCGCTGACCCTGGGCGCGACCGGCGGCATGTATATCGGTGGCGGCATCGTGCCGCGCCTTGGCCCCCTGTTCGCGCAGTCCGCGTTTCGCGCGCGCTTCGAGGACAAGGGGCGCCTGAATGGTTATTTGGCACGCATCCCGACCTACTTGATCACCGAACAATACCCCGCATTGCGAGGGGTTTCGGCTATGCTGTCGGCTCATATCGCTACTCTGCAATAACAACGGAGACTCCATGCAGAACCCAGTCCAGAATCCGACCGTGGCCAGCGCCGCCACGGAAGCGGAGCACAACCAGCACACCGGTGCGCTGGTCATCGTCACCATCCTGTTCTTCATGTGGGGCCTGATCACGTCGCTCAACGACGTCCTGATCCCGCACCTGAAGTCGATCTACACCCTCACCTACATGCAGGCGATGCTGGTGCAGTTCTGCTTCTTCGGCGCTTATTTCATCGTGTCGTTGCCGGCCGGCGCCCTGATCCGCCGCCTGGGCTACCAGAACGGCGCCGTCACCGGCCTGCTGATCGCGGCCGCCGGCTGCGCCCTGTTCTACCCGGCCTCGAACGGTGGCTACGGCATGTTCCTGTTCGCCCTGTTCGTGCTGGCCAGTGGCATCACCATCCTGCAGGTGGCGGCCAATCCCTACGTCACCGCACTGGGCCCGGCGCGCACCGCGGCCAGCCGCCTGACCCTGACGCAAGCATTCAACTCGCTCGGCACCACGGTGGCGCCGGCGCTGGGCGGCATCCTGATCCTGTCGACCGTGGTCCTCTCGGCAGACCAGCTGGCCCTGCTGCCGGCAGCCGAACAGGCCGCGCACAAGGCCGCGGAAGCGGCCGCCGTGCAAGGCCCCTACCTGGGCCTGGCCGCCGCGCTGGCGCTGTTGGCGGTGCTGTTCGCGATGGCGCGCCTGCCGAAGATCGCGTTCGAAGACACCACCACCGCGGCGGTCGATGCCAAGGGCGGCGCGCTGTCGTATCGCCACCTGATATTGGGCGCGCTGGGCATCTTCCTGTACGTGGGCGCCGAGGTGAGCATCGGCAGCTTCCTGATCAACTTCATCGGCGAGCCGCACATCGCCGGCCTGTCGCATGCCGACGCCGCGCGCTACGTCAGCATGTACTGGGGCGGCGCCCTGGTCGGCCGCTTCATCGGCTTTGCCGTGATGCGTTATGTCAGCCCGGGCAAGTCGCTGGCCGTGACCGCGCTCGGCTCGATCGCGCTGGTCCTGACCGCGATCTTCACCGAAGGCAGCCTGGCGATGTGGGCGATCGTGGCCGTGGGCCTGTGCAATTCGATCATGTTCCCGACCATCTTCAGCATGGCGCTGCACGGCCTGGGCAAGTTCACCGGTCAGGGTTCGGGCATCCTGTGCATGGCCATCGTGGGCGGCGCCGTGGTGCCGTTCGTGCAGGGCATCCTGGCCGACACCATCGGCCTGCAGATCTCGTTCATGGTGCCGGCGGCCTGCTACCTGTTCATCCTGTACTACGGTGTGAAATACGCCAACCTGCACAAAGAGAAGATCGCTGCCGAGTAATCGGCGTCGGCGCAAGAGACAAGGCCCGCAGCATGCTGCGGGCCTTTTTCATTATCGGTTCAGGCGCTTGAGCAGCTGCGCCCGCACCATGCGCGCGGTATGGTCGTCGAACGGCGCCAGCACGCCGCGTGCGGCCGGCGGGATGTGGGCAGCGGTATCGGCATCAGCCTCGAACACATAGTGGCGGAACAGTTCGGCCCAGGCCGCGCGCTGGGCCGGCGGCAGGTCGCGCACCGTCATCAGGGCGTGCATCAGGACGTTGTTGGGCGTGTCCATCCAGTCCGGCGACTGGCGCCACCAGTAATTGACCAGCACATTGAAGCCATCCAGCGCCTCGACGTGGTGCCACCACATGCTGGGCACGAAGATCGCGTCGCCCGGTTCCAAGTCGGCTATCTGGGCGTGCTCCAGCGCCGCGGCGAAGCGCGGGAAGCGCGCGAAGTCAGGGCTCGCGAAATCCACCAGGCTGATGGGCTGGCCGGCCGGGGTCAGGTCGATCGGACCGACATACAGATTGTGCTGCTGGCCCGGCGGGAACAAGGTGAAACGGCGGTGACCGGCGGCGACGCAGGCCAGGTTGTCCGGCACATCGTAATGGGCCGAGATACGGGTGCGGTTGCCGATCCAGATGCTGGCCAGCGGGTCACGCGGGCCCAGGTCGACGTCGTTCTCGCCGCGAAAGCCCGGCAGCGCGCCGTCGATCGTGGTCGAACCGACGTAGATGGCTGGCGGCGTTGGCGTGGCCAGGTGCTTTTCCAGCTCGTCCAGCACGGCGTCGAGCCGCACCCGCCTGGGTTGGAAATTGAAGCCGTCCAGCGCCTCGTTGTAGAAGAAGCGGCCGTCGATCCCGGGCGGTCCGAGCATGGCGTTGACGGTGGCGTCGACGTACCAGCGGCGCAGGTAGGCGATGGCGGCCCGCGGCGAGGTGCGGCTTGCCGCCACCATCGGCCAGTCGGCCACCAGGCCGCGCAGCAGCAGCGGCTCGGTGGAGGCAAGGATATCGGGGCCGAGGTCGGCCGGACGCAAGCCGGCGACCTCGCGCATGGGTTTAGCGGCCGGCCGTTTCATGACTGTCGCGGCTGTTCCTGCGGTTCTTGCGGTCGATCAGGTCGCGGAAGTGCGACAGCGAGGCCAGCGCGAAATACATTGGCGCCAGGTAGCCTGCCGCATGCAGCTCGGCGATCGTCGCGCCGTCCAGCGCACCCAGGCGCTCTTCATGGATGGTGAAGAAACCGCCCATGCGGTTTTTATCGCCATTCTCGAACTCGATATCGAGCACGAAGGCATCGAGCAGCTCGTGACGCTTGAGGGCTTCGAGGAAGCCGATATTGGCCTGCACGCCGTTGTGGATGTTCGACAGCGTCGCGCTCATCTTCTCGAGGAACTCGGTATTGCCGCCGTGCGGCTTGAATACCGGCTCGCCCTCGGTCGTGCTGATGCGCGGGTGGTCGAGGTCGACCTGGATCATCAGCTCGTCGCCATTACGACCGATGTAGAACGGCAGGCGCTCGTGCAGCCAGGGCACCAGCGGCGCGTCCCAGCGGCCGTCCTCGAGGAACAGGTTCTCGTCTTCCTTGAAGCCGAGCAGCGCGATCGCCTCGTAGTTGGCGCCGTCGTCGAGCTGGCGGAAGATGATCGGATAGTGGGCCTGCAGCGAGCGGAATTCGTCGGCGAAAGTGGGCACCCAGGCGACTTCGCTGCCCAGGCCGGGGCGGTGGCCTGAGATGATGCGCAGGTCCTTGTGCTCGATATTGTTCAACAGGGCGATGTTGGGCATGGATGTCTCGTTATCTTGTATTGGGTGTCAGGCGGTAAAACAACAACGGCGGGCCGGCTGTTGCCGACCCGCCGTCACTACCGCCGTCCGGGAAGTCTACTCCCGAACGGCGGCGCAGGCAAAGCACCGATCAGAACTTGTAGCGTGCGGCCACCATATAGCGTGGACCCGACTGCACCGCGAACAGCACCTGGTTCTTGGTGCGGCCGTGGATGCGCTGGATCTCGTCGGTCAGGTTGATGCCCTCGAACGACAGGCTCAGGTTCTTGTTGACGTTATAGCCGATGCTCAGGTCCAGCTGGCCGTATTTCTCGACGTAGTTCGGGTTCGGGCCCTGGCCGTCGAAGGTCGACGACAGGAACTCGTCACGCCAGTTATAGGCCGCGCGCACATTCCACTTGTCGTTCTCGAAGATACCCACCAGGTTGGCCGAGTCGCCCAGGCCGACCAGCGCGAACTGCTCGCCGAAGCTGCTGTTGTCGTACTTCAGGCCCGAATTGACGTAGGTATAGTTGGCCTGGAAGCCGAAGCCGCTGTTGCCGAACATATGCTGGACATTGAATTCGAGGCCGCGGATGCGCGCCTTCTTCTGGTTCGAGTACGAGGTGATACGGAAATCCGCGATCGGATCGCTGCCGATCGCGGTGATGGTGCCGGTGGCGTCGCCAGTCGCGTTGTCGGGTCCGCGCACCACGCCTTCCTGGCCGTTGAAGTTGCGGAAGATGTAGTTGCGGATGCAGGTGGTGTCCGCCACCACGCAGCCGTTGGCCAGCGCCGCGTTCCAGTAGGCACCACCCACCGGGGTACGCACGCCGAACGGCTGGGCGATGATCTGCGACTGGCCGGCATAGTTGTCCAGGTGCTTGCGGAAGTGGTTGATCGAGACGAAGCTCTGGCGGCCGTAATACCACTCGAGCGCCAGGTCGATGTTCTTCGACTTGACCGGCTCCAGCGCCGGATTGCCCTGCGAGCCGGTGCCTCCTTCGACGCGCGCCAGCGTGTCGAGCACCTGGCCGCCGGCGATCTGGTCGTAGCGCGGACGGCCGATGGTCTCGCCATAGCTGAAGCGGCCCTTGATGTCGGGGCGGAAGGCGATGTCGGCGTCGAAGCTCGGCAGCACGTGGTTGTAGCTGCCGTCCAGCGTGGTGAAGCCCGAATCGCCAAACACCACCGGCAGCTCGTTTTGCGAAACCCAGCTGATCGCGGTCGGCACCTGCACCAGCGCGCTCGACCTGACGTCGGTCTTCTCATAGCGCACGCCGAGCGCGGTATTGATCGGCCAGCGCGTATCCCACTCGGTGTTGAACTGCAGGTACAGGCTCTTCGACTTTTCTTCCGTGCGGCGGTCGGTGTCGTAGGTGGTCTTCGGCAGGTACAGGTGCGGCAGGCCCGAGGCCTGCGCCACGATGTCGCGGATCTGGCCGAAATTGAAGGTGTGGAAGCGGTTGAACAGGTTCGGGTTGTCGCTGCCGTCGATCTGGTCGAAGTATTTGGAGAGGCTATCCGGCGTGAACAGGCTGGCCGGGTAGTCGGACGCCTGGGTCGCGCCGCCCCAGGTGTCGCGCTGCTGGACCGAGAAGGCCGAGCGGTACTTGACCTTGGTGGCGCCGACGCCGAACTTGAATTCGGACGCCTCCAGCACCTTCCAGCTGCCGTGGGTCTGCACCTGGTCGACTTCAGTCTTCATGTAGCCGTTCTCGAACACCGAGCCGGTGACCTGCTGCGGCGAGCGCAGGAAGTCGGCGCCTTCGATGCTCAGAACCGGGAAGTCCTGCGAGAAGTCGGCGGTGGTGTTGCCGCGGCTGAAGCTGGCGGTGCCGATCACGTTGCTCGAACCCCATGGGCTGTCCGGGGTCGATTCGGCCGACGAGCTGTGGGCGTCGAGCTCGAGGCGCAAGGCCGAGTTCACGCGCCATGCGGCGTTGAAGCCGAGCGACTTGTTCTCGCTCTTGGTCGCGAAGTCGGAGGCGCCCATCGCGATATCGTTGGCGCCGAGCGGGATGATCTCGGTATAGGTCAGCGGCGCTGCGAACGGGCCGTCGGTCCAGCTGCTCGACGATTCACCGAAGTTGAACCACGCCGACATGTCGTTGCGGCGGGTGTGGATCCGGTTTTCCGAATAAGTGTAGTCGAGGGTGGTGGTCAGGTCCTTGGTCGGGGCGAACTGGAACACCACCTGGCCGTTGGTGCGCTCGCGCTGCACGCCGGAGAGGTTGTAGTTCAGGTTTTGCGGCACCTGGTACAGGTCGGTCGGACCCGGACGGTTGGTGATGCCAGGGGTCGCGCCCGACGCATCCGGTTGCGGGATCGTGCCCCACTGGGTGTCGCTGCCGCGGAACGGGCCTTTCCAGCCATTCGGCACCGAGGCGCGGTTGTAGCCCAGGTTGCGCTCCTGGTAGCTGGCCGAGATGCCGATGCCGAAGCGGCCGTCGGCCGAGGTGTTGGAATAGATGCCCGAGACTTCGGGCGTCACTTTGTCGCCGCTCCGGAGACCGTCCGGCAGGTTGGTGGCCGAGGTGTCGTGCACGCCCTTGATGCCGATGCTGGCCTGCATGCCGGGACGCGACAGCGGACGGGCGGTGATCACGTTGATGGTCGCGCCGACGCCGCCGGTCGGGGTCTCGGCGCGGCTCGATTTGTAGACCTGCAGCTGCGAGATCGCTTCCGAGGCGATGTTGGCGAAGTCGAAGGCGCGGCCGTTGCGGTCGCCCAGGTTCGAGACCGGCATCTGGCGGCCGTTGAGCAGCACCAGGTTGAAGTCGGGGCCCACGCCGCGCACGGTGATCTTCGAGCCTTCGCCGATTTCGCGGTCGATCGAGACGCCCGAGATGCGCTGCAGCGATTCGGCCAGGTTCGTGTCCGGGAATTTGCCGATGTCTTCGGCGACGATGCCGTCGACAAAACCCTGCGCATTGCGCTTGAGGTTCATCGACGACTCGAGACTGGCGCGCAGGCCGGTCACGACCACGGTCTGGGCGCCCGGTTGCGCCGGGCCGGTGATCGAGCCGGTCGGATTGCTGGCCGCGTCGGTCGCCTGGGTGGGAGCGCTGGTCGCGGTGTCGGCCGGCGGGGTCGCCTGTTCCTGCGCGAATGCCGGGATGAATGCCGAGCAGGCGCTGGCGACTGCCAGGCTGATCAAGGTCTGTTTAGCCTTTGGGTAGTACATGTCTTCTCCTGTCTTTTTATAAATATGACCGTCGCCTAACCACGGTATCTCCGCCAACCGGACGCGTCGTCTGCTGCGCCGCACTTCCGTTGCTACTCGTTGCTAGTCACCCTTGCCCGGTTACCTGCCGCCCGGGCAATCCCGACGCGCCCTGCCCAATGACGAAGCGAAGCCGGCCGGCTGGTGCCGGCAGCCTCGCTGCGTGGATTGCGTGTGCGCGTCGCGCTGGTTCATTTGTCCTCGGCTCCTGGCTGACCGTGCCATTCGGGGATCGAAGCTGACTTGTTCCGAACATGGAAACGTTTCCATGCAGTGGTCTGAATATTAGGGTTAGGAAAAAAAATTGTCAATGGAATATTCCATGGCGTCATGAGGGTATGTGACGTAGTTTTGCAACACTTTGGTGCAATCCCAGAGTGCGATATGGGAGCGTCCGGCGCTGCCTCTTGTCGTTTCGCTCGTTGACACGCGATTTTTAGCGGTGCTATAGTCGGCTTGCCGTTATGGTAACGTTTCCAAACTGGAGCATCGATGCACCATTTTCTTGCCCGCCTTGCGGCTGGTCTTACCCTGGGGACCGGCCTGCTGGCGGCCGGTATCACGCTCGCCATGACGGCGTCCGCGCAAGCGGCGGACAGCCCCTTCGCCTGGCCCGGCGGCGCCCGCGCAGCGGTCAGTCTTGCCTATGACGACGCCCTTGACTCCCAGCTCGACAACGCCATTCCCGCCCTCGATCGCCATGGCGTCAAGGGCACCTTCTACCTGCAGCTGTCCGGCCCTCCGGTGGACGCGCGGATGGCACACTGGCGCGCCGCAGCCGCGAACGGCCATGAACTGGGCAACCACAGCCTGTTCCATCAATGCTCCGGCGCGGGCCCGGACCGCAGCTGGGTCGCGCCCCACCGTGATCTCGACACCACCACGCGCGAGCAGATGCGCGACCAGGTCCTGCTCGGCAACACGATGCTGGCCGCGATCGACGGCCGCCACGAGCGCACGTATACCGCGCCCTGCTTCGACGTGAAGGCCGCGGATGGCGACTACCTGCCGCCGCTGCATGCGAATTTCGTGGCGATCAAGGCCGGCAACGGGCCCGGCGTGCCGCTGTCGATGGCGGCGGTCGATCTCTACCGCGTGGCCTCGATCGCGCCGGTGGGCGCGAGCGGCGCGGAGCTGATCGCGCTGGTCAAGCAGGCGGCGCAGCGCGGCACCATGATCGCGTTCACCTTCCACGGCATCGGCGGCGACCACCTGAGTGTGTCGTCGCAGGCGCATGAAGAACTGGTGCGCTTCCTGGCCGCCCATCGCAATGAGTACTGGACCGATACCTTCCTCAACATCATGAAGCACGTCAGGCAGCAGCGGGCAACCATGCGCGCGGCGCGATGATGGCTCAATAAGGAGACGCATGAAGACTCTGAGCACACTGGCCGCGCTGCTCACGCTGGCCTTCAGCACGGGCTGCGCGACGCAGACTGCCACCACCACCGCTACCCCGTCCGGTTGGACCCTCGCATGGAGCGACGAGTTCGACGGCGCGGCGCTCGACCGCGGCAAATGGGTAACCGAGACCGGCGGCCATGGCTGGGGCAACAACGAGATGCAGTTCTACACGGGCCGGCCCGAGAACGTGCGCCTGGAAGGCGGCAACCTGGTGATCGAGGCGCGCAAGGAAAGCTATGAAGGCAAGGACTACACCTCGGCGCGGCTCAAGACGGCCGGGTTGAAGGAAACCCAGTATGGCCGCTACGAGGCGCGCATCAAGGTGCCGAAGGGCCAGGGCATCTGGCCCGCGTTCTGGATGCTGGGGGCGGATATCGGCCAGGTCGGCTGGCCGAAGAGCGGCGAGATCGACATCATGGAGATCATCGGCAAGGAGCCGGCCAATGCCTATGGCACCCTGCACGGACCGGGCTACTCGGGCGAGCATGCGTTCAGCAAGGCGATCGCCCTGAATGGCGCGGAATACGGCGACGACTTCCACGTGTTCGCCGTCGAATGGGAACCGGAGCAGATCCGCTGGTACCGCGACGGTGTCCACTACCATACCGCGACGCCCGGGACGGTCAAGGGCGAGTGGGTGTTCGAGCATCCCTTCTTCGTGCTGCTCAACCTGGCCGTGGGGGGCTACTGGCCGGGCTATCCGGATGCGACCACGCCGTTCCCGCGCCAGATGCTGGTCGATTACGTACGGGTGTACCGCAAGGCCATGCCTTGACGGCTTGACACGCCGGGCCGCCGGAGTCGTGGCCGCCGCCTGCAAACAATCCGCATCGGTGCGAGAATACGGCCCAGGCACGCAACCCTGACACAGGGTGCATGCCAGGACCGATTCGACAACCTCCCGATCTTCTCTTCCACAGCGACGACAGAAATCCGAGCGGCCACGCCGCCCGGTGCGCCATCGTCGTCGCCGTTGCGGCTTGAAGCATCACCTGGAAAGCACCAATGACCGCATTATTTTCACCCTTCACCCTCAAATCCCTCACCCTGCGCAACCGCATCGCGGTGCCGCCGATGTGCCAGTACAGCGCCGTCGACGGCGTCACCAATGACTGGCACCGCGCCCACTACGCGTCGATCGCGCGCGGTGGCGCCGGCCTGGTGATCGTCGAAGCCACGGCCGTCACGCCAGAAGGCCGCATCACCCCGGGCTGCACCGGTCTCTGGAACGACGAGCAGGTGGCCGGCATGGCCGCCATCGCCGCCGGCATCAAGGCCGCCGGCGCCGTGGCCGGCATCCAGATCGGCCACGCCGGCCGCAAGGCCAGCGCCAACCGTCCATGGGACGGCAATGCGCACATCCCGAACGAGGCGACGGATGGCTGGCAAACCATCGCACCGTCCGCCCTCGCCTTCGGCGGCGACCTGCCGAAAGTGCCGCACGAGATGACCCTGGAAGACATCGCCCGCGTGCGCCAGGGCTTCGTCGACGCCGCACGGCGCGCGCTGGCGGCCGGTTTCGAATGGCTCGAACTGCACTTCGCCCACGGCTACCTGGCTCAGTCCTTCCTGTCGCCGCACTCGAACCAACGCGATGACCAGTACGGCGGCGACCTCGATGGCCGCGGACGCTTCCTGCTCGAGACCCTGGCCGCGGTGCGCGCAGTATGGCCGGAACACCTACCGCTGACGGCGCGCATGGGCGTGATCGAATTCGACGGCCGCGACGAGGAAACGCTAGCGGAATCGATCGAACTGACCCGCCGCATGCGCGACGCCGGCCTGGATATGCTGAACGTCAGCGTCAACTTCACCGTCCCCGACGTCAAGATTCCCTGGGGGCCGGGCTTCCTGGCGCCGATCGCCCAGCGCGTGCGGGATGAAGCCGGCCTGCCGGTGGCGTCGTCATGGTATATCGGCGATCCGAAGGTCGCCAACGAGGCGGTGGCCGAAGGACAGATGGACCTGGTGATGATCGGCCGCGAACACCTGGCCGATCCGCACTACGCCTTCCGCGCAGCCAAGGAGCTGGGCGTGGAAGACCCCTTCGCCGTCCTGCCGCCGCAATATGGCTGGTGGCTGGAACGCTACCGGTAAGCCAGCTGTTGCGCCTGGCCCGCGAGTGGCGCCAGGTGCAAGGCCGTGCCACGGCGCGCCAGGTCGCGGCCCAGCACCAGGCGCAGGTTGACGGGCGCGTGCGCGTCGACTTGCCGTAGCTGGGTAGTGCCGAGACGCTGCGCCAGCCTGCGCGCGGCCTCGGCATGGGCCGCCTCGTACTCGATGCGGGTGTGGCGCACCGCGAAGCCCGGCTCGTTCGACAGGCGCGTCACCCGCATGCCGGGTTCATCGATCCGGCGCGCCAGCGCGCGCGCCATGCCCGTCACGCCGTTGCCGTTGCGGATTTCGAGGTGCGCCACTTCGCCATCGAACGCAATCGGATGCGACTGCGACCGCGGCGCCGCTTGCACCGCTTGCGCCGCCGGCAGGCGCCGCAATTCCATCATGCCGTTCACGCCCACGTGGACATAGGCCTGGGCCCAGTCGGGATGGGTCTGCGGCGCCGGCCGTGCCAGGGCCTGGCCCAGCGCCGCCACCCCGCTCTTGCCGCCGCTGGCCGCGGCGAAGTCAGCGCGCAAATCATGCCGGCGCAGCGCTTGCGCCTGGCGCTGCATCTGCAGCGCGCGCTCTGCCTGTCCGAGCGCCGCCAGGGCGTCGCCCAACAGCGCCCATGCGCGCGGATTGAGCGGATCGAGCAGGCAGGCCCGCTCCAGCGCGGCGCGCGCCTGTTCATCCTCGCCACTGAGTAAAAGAGCCTGCCCCAAATTGGCGAACAGGTAGGCCTTGCCTGGCCCGGCGTCTAGGCCGATTGGCGCGGTCAGCTCGTGCCAGATGGCGATCGCCGGCGCCGGTTCGCGACCTTCGGCATGCAGGGTCGCCACGCCGTTGCGCGCGCCGGGATGGGTGGGTTCAAGCAGCAATGTGGCGTCGTAGGCCGTGCGCGCGGCGTCCAGCCGTGCCGCCAGGTGGTGCGCGCGGCCGGCAAGATAGGATTGTTCGGCCCTGGCGCCGGTATCCTGGGCGGTGCGCCAGCCAAATGGCGAACAGGCCGCCAGACTGGCGCACAGCAGGGCCAGCCTGGTCATGTCGAAGGTGCGTCCCATGATGAAGCTCCTTTCAGCGGCCGATGGGCAAGGCGCCCAGGGTGCGCGAGATCTGGATCGCGGCCGGTCCCAGCAAGACCATCAGGAGGGTCGGGAAGATACAGAAGATCAGGGGGAACAGCAGCTTGAGGCCGATCTTGGCCGCGGTTTCCTCGGCCACCATGCGCCGCTTGTGGCGCAGGTTCTCGGCATGCACGCGCAGCGAGTCGCCGATGCTGGTGCCGAAGCGCTCGGACTGGATCAGCATCGCGACCAGGGTGTCGGCATCCTCAACGCCGGAGCGCAGGGCGAAGTTGCGCAGCGCTTTCTCCTTGCTGAAACCCGCGCGCATTTCCATCAGCACCAGCTGTAGTTCCTGCGCCAGCACCACGCTCTTGATGTGGATCTCCGTGGCCACCTTGACCAGCGCCCGCTCCAGGCTCAGGCCGGCTTCGACGCAGACGGTCAGCAGGTCGAGGGCATCGGGAATCGTCTCGAAGATCTCGCGCCGGCGGCGCTTGACGCGGCGTTCGAGCACCGCATTCGGCGCGTAGTAGCCCAGGGCGGCGCCAAGCAGCAGGACACCCATTACCTTGCCGCCATCGAGGCCACGGCCGTACAGCACCAGGAACGGCGCGCACAAGGCCGGCGCGAGGAGCGCCAGCGCGGTCTTGGACGCGAAGTACAGGGTGGGCGCCGACGGATGGCGCCAGCCGGCGTTCATGAAGCGGGTGCGCAAGGTCGATTTTTCCCAGCCTTCTTCGGGAATCGACAGCCGGGTGAGGGGCCGGACAACGCTGGCGACGCGCTCGACCCAGCGCACGCCCGGCTCCTGGCCGCCCTGCTGGCCGAGAAAGCGGCGCAGCCGTTCGCGCAGGGCCAACGGCGCGAACAGGGCCAGCGCGACCCAGCCCAGCAGGCAGACGACGCCGAAGACGACCAGCAGGAAAACGAGTTGGGAAGAAGTCATGACGGCCTCATACGCGGATGCGGATGGTCGTGCGCAGCCACAGCACGCCGAACACGATCATGCCTAGGCCGTACCACAGCAGGCGCACGCCGGATGGATCCGTCCACAGCATGCTTACATAGGACGGGCTGCTCATCAACATCACGCCCATCACCCCGAACGGCAGCAGACCCAGGATCCAGGCCGACATGCGGCCTTCGGCCGACAGCACGCGCACGTGCGCCACCAGCTTCAGGCGGGCGCGGATGATCTGGCTGATGCTGCCGAGGATCTCGGCCAGGTTGCCGCCCGATTCGCGCTGGATCAGCACCGCGATGATCAGGTAGCGCAGGTCGGTCAGCGGAATGCGCTCGGCCAGGCCGTGCAGGGCTTCGTTCATTGGTACGCCATAGTTGATCTCCTCGCGCGTGATGCGGAACTCGCCGGCCAGCGGCTCGGGCAGCTCGCTGCCGACGATTTGCAGCACATTGATAAACGAGTGGCCGGCGCGCAGCGCCCGCGCGATGAAGTCGGCCGCCTCGGGAAGCTGGTGCTCGATGCGCACCAGGCGCCGCAAGCGCATGCGCTGCAGCCACCACCACGGCAGGCCAAGGCCGCCCGCGCAGGCCAGCAGGCGCGCCGGCGGCGGCACCGCGACCGCGCTCGCCACGCCGGAAGTGAGCACCAGCGCCAGTACCATGCAACCCAGCGAGACGGCCAGGAACTGGCCGACCGACCAGGTAGCGCCGGCCTGCACCAGCAGCGCATCGATGCGGTGCGTCAGCGGGGCGCCGTGCAGCAGGCGGTCGAGTGTCGGGAAGCGGCTGTAGCGACGCTGCTTGAGGATCGAGATCCGTTCGCCGCCGCGGCTGTGCAGGCCGCCGGACATGATCTGCAGGCGGCGCGCGATACGGCGCGCCGCTGCACCGTGGGTGCTCATCCACCACAGGTAGAAGCCCTCGACCGCCAGGATCACGGCCGCGAACACCAGCACCACGAAACCATAGAACAAGCCATCCATATGCGCGCTCCGGTCGCTCAGTCGCTCAGGTCAGTCATATCGGCGGTCGGGGTCGAACGAGTCGTCCGGCACCGGCACCCCGAACAGCTTGAGGCGGTCGGCGAAGCGCGGGCGCACGCCGGTGGCGCTGAACTGGCCGAATACCTTGCCGTCGACGTCGACCCCGCGCTGCTCGAAGCGGAAGATCTCCTGCATCGAGATGATCTCGCCCTCCATGCCGGTGATTTCCTGCAGGCTGACCAGCTTGCGCGTGCCGTCTGTCAGGCGCGAGACCTGCACCACCACCGTCACCGCCGACACGATCTGCTGGCGGATGGCGCGCGGCGTCAGGTTCACCGCCGCCATGCTGACCATGTTTTCCAGCCGTGACAGCGCGTCGCGCGGCGTGTTCGAGTGGATCGTGGCCAGCGAGCCCTCGTGACCGGTATTCATCGCCTGCAGCATGTCAAGCGCTTCCGGGCCGCGCACCTCGCCCAGGATGATGCGGTCGGGGCGCATGCGCAGTGCGTTGCGCACCAGCGCGCGCTGCGGCACCTCGCCCTTGCCTTCGATGTTGGCCGGGCGCGTCTCCAGGCGCACCACGTGCGGCTGGCGCAGCTGCAGCTCGGCCGCGTCCTCGATCGTCACCACCCGCTCGCTGGCCGGGATGAAGCCCGAGATCAGGTTGAGCAAGGTGGTCTTGCCGCTGCCAGTGCCGCCCGAGATCAGGATGTTGACCTTGGCCGTGCCCAGGCTTTCCAGCACCCGGATCATGGGCGCGGTCATGCTCTTGTAGTCGAGCAGGTTCTGCACCGTCAGCGGGCTGCCGCCGAAGCGCCGGATCGACAGGATCGGCCCGTCGACCGCCAGCGGCGGGATGATTGCGTTCACGCGCGAGCCGTCCGGCAGCCGGGCGTCGACCATCGGGCTCGATTCGTCGACCCGGCGGCCCACGCGCGAGACGATCTTCTCGATGATCTTCATCAGGTGCGCGTTGTCGTGGAAGGTAATCTCGGTCAGCTCGAGCCGGCCGCGGCGTTCGACATAGACCTTGTTGAAGGTATTGACCAGGATGTCCGAGATCGAGGGGTCGGCCAGCAGCGGCTCGAGCGGGCCGAAGCCCAGCATCTCGTGCTGGATGTCGAGCACCAGGTGGTGCCGCTCGTGCTGGTTGAGGACGATGCGCTCGTCCTCGATGATGCGTTGGACCAGCAGCGCCAGCTCGTGCTTGAACTGCTCGGCGGTCAGGCGCTTCAGGCGCTCCAGGTCGATCCGGTCGAGGATCATCTGGTGCATCAGCTTCTTGAGTTCCTGGTAGACCTGGTTCGGCGCATCCTGCAGCTCGGCGCCGCTGGCGGCGCCATGGATGGACTCCTGGCCGGTGAGCGCAAGTCGTTCGCGAAGGGACATGGGCGGCTCCAGCGTGGGTTGACCTAATAATCCGCGTCCTGGCGCCCGAACAGGCGGTCCAGCAGGCCGCGGCTTTCCTGGATCCGCTGCGCGGTCACCAGCTCGACCATCTCGGCCAGGCTGCGCGCGGCGGAGCTCGCGCGCGACAGCTGCAACACCGGCACGCCCTGGTTCACTGAATCGGTCACCGCGATATAGTCGTTGGGGAAGGTATGCACTACCTCGCAGCCGAGCGCCGCGTGCAGGTCTTGCAGGCGCAGCTTGCCACCCTTTTCATAGCGGTTGACGATCAGGCGTATGTTGTCCAGCACATAGCCGAGCGAGCGGAAGATATCCAGCAAACGCCGCGCATCGCGGATGTCGGGCAGCGCCAGCTGCAGCACCGGATAGATGGTGTCGGTTACGTCCAGCGCGCGCAGCGATACCGCGTCGATCTGGCGCCCGACGTCGAGCAGCACGTAGTCGTAGTTCTGGCGCGCCACGCGCAGAATGGTGTCGATGTGTTCCGGCTTGGCCTCCCTGGCGTGCCCAGGGTCGTCGGCCGCGGCCAGCACGCCGAAGCCCGGGGTGACGTGCACCAGGCAGGATTCGAGGAAAGGCCCGTCGACGCGCGCGATCTGGGCGCACACGTCGGACATCGTCATGGCCGGCTTCTGGTCCGACACGTACAGGGCGGCGTCGCCGAACTGGCCGTGCAGGTCGATGAGTAAGACCTTCTTGCCCGCCAGCGTGGCCAGCGCATAACCAAAATTGGCCGAGATGAAGGTGGCTCCGCTGCCGCCCTTGCAGGCAATGAAGGTCAGCACCTTGCCTTCACGCAGGCTGGACATCCCGGCGGCGGTGGCGATCCGGTCCATCGCCTCATGGAAGGCGCGGTGCACCAACGGCAGTTGCAGCAGCTCGCGCACGCCGGCCCGCATGGCGGTGATCAAAAGGTCGGGCTGGTGCTGGTTGGTCAGCAGCATCAGCTGCGAACCCGGATACTGGCGGCCCAGGCGTTCGAGCAGGGCGGCCTCCGACGACTCCAGGCCGCTGGCGTCGACGATCACCAGGTGCGGCGTGTCCGGCTCGGGGCGGTCGAGCGCTTCGCGCAGGCTCGCGCGGGTCGCGGCCAGGTGCAGGGGCGGCACGCGCGCGGTGCCTTGCGAGGCCAGTTCCGCGTACAGGTGGCTGTCGCGGCTGATCAGGAGCGCTCTCATGGCAGCCCCGGGTAATCGATGATCGCTGCGCGCGCGTCCATCACTGGTCCACCATCGCCGCCGGCTGGTCTTCGGGCCGGGCGAACGAGCGCTGGTAGTTGTCGATGGCCGAGCGCGCGGCGCGGCCATCGAGGCCCAGGGCGGGATTGCGGTTGGCCCAGGTGCCCGGGTCGAGCACCTGCGCCGCCAGGTTGCCGCGGGTGGCGGCGCCGAAATGGTTGTCCCAGTCGGGCGTGGTCGAGACGCATCCGGCTGCGCCGCAGGCGAGCAGCGCCAGCGCCGCCGGGCGTGTGAGGTAGGTTCGCATCGCTCTTCCCCTATTGCAGTTCGTATCCATTGGCTGTCTGCACCGCGGCGGGTGGTGTGGCGGCCGGCCCCGCCGCGGCGGGGCCGATGGCGGAACGCTCCCCTTCCAGCCGCCCGCCCAGCATCAGTCCGGCGCGCGACGGCATGACGTGGCCATCGGTGGGCAGCGCGTGGCTGCCGGCCGCCAGCGGCTTGACCAGGCGCGCCGTGATCACGAAGACCAGCTCGGTGCGGTCCTGCTGGTAGTCGGTGCTGCGAAACAGCGCGCCCAGCACCGGCACTTCGCCAAGGCCAGGCAAGCCTTTCAGGTTGGCGACCAGGTTGTTGCGCACCAGGCCGCCGATCGCGAAGCTCTGGCCGTCGTACAGCTGCACCGTGGTGCTGGCGCGGCGCGTGGTCACCAGCGGCATGATCGCGGTGCCGCTGATGCCGTTGGCGGTGATGCCGATGCCTTCGCGCGACAGCTCGGACACCTCGGGCGCCACCTTCAGGTTGATGCGACCGCCCGACAGCACGGTCGGGGTGAAGCGCACACCGACCCCGAATTCCTTTTCTTCCAAGGTCACGCGATCATCGTCCTGCGACACCGGGATGTAGAACTTGCCGCCGGCCAGGAACGAGCCTTCCTGGCCGCTGATGGCCAGCACGTTCGGCTCGGCCAGGATACGCACCAGCCCATCGAGCTTGTCGGCCTCGATGCCGAAGCGGTTGCCGTTGGCCTTCACACCCGACAGGCCGCCGCGCGCCAGGCCGGTCAGGAAATCGGTGGCCAGGGTGGTGGTCCAGCTACCGGAACCGAAGCTGAAGCGGGTGCCGGTCTCGAGCCGCTCGAGCAGGGTGCGCGAGACCTCGGCCACCTTGACCTCGAGCTGCACCTGCTGCGGCGCGCTGACCGACAGCAGGTTCACCACCCGGGCCCCGGCATTGGTCCCGCCACCACCACCGGCGCCGCCCGTGCCATTCCGGCCGAGCGCGATCACGCCGTCGGTCTCGTTGTCCTGGTCGGCCGCCGGCAGCTGGCGCAAGGGCCGGCGCACATAGGCCCCGGCCAGTTCCACGGCGCGCTGCACGGCGCCGGCGTCGCTGACGCTGCCGGTCAGGACCAGGCTGTCGTTGGCGGCCAACACCCGGATGTCCTGCTCGTCCGGCATCGCCGCCTTGAGCGTGGCTTCCAGGCCGCCCGGGTCCATCGCGATCGTGATGTCGATCACGCTGCACAAGCCACTGCGACCCTGCACGATCATATTGGTGCTGCCGACGTCGACGCCGGCGATGTACAGGGTATCGGGCGCGACCAGCATGGCCTGCACCACGGCCGGATTGCCGACGCTGCGCCGGACTACTTTCTCGGGCAGGCGCAGCATGGTCGACTTGCCCATCTGGAGCGCCATCGCGGCCGGCCGCGCCGCCTCGCCGCTGCAGCCTTCCATGGCGCGTGCGGTCGGTTCGGATTCAGGCCGCAGCGGCGCCGGTTTCCTGGCCGCGGGTTTCTTCGCCGCCGGCGTCGGCTGCGCCGGCTGTGGCGCGGCGACGGGCGCCGCCATGGCGCTGCCCAGGGCGGCCGCGAACAAGGCGGAACAGGCGGCGCGCAATGCGATCGGAAGACGTCGTTTCATGATCGATCCTGTCGGTGGTCAGAAGCATTCCTGCGACGCGTGCAGGCCGTTGATGACGCTGATGCAATCGCGCTTCGGCGGCGCCGGCGCGCGCACCTGATGCACCCGTGGGCGCGGCGCAGCGCGCACCACCTGCAGCGGCGCGGCGGCCGGTGGCGGCAGCAGGTTTTCCTTGGTCGCGCCGAGGGTGGCGGCGGCGGCCGGGTCGACCTGGTTGCGCAGCGCCAGCGACAGGGTGCCGACGCTGCGCGCCAGGTCCAGCTTTTCGGCTTCGGCCGGGGTGACCTCGAGCGTGACGGCATTGACCACCTTGGGCTTGGTCTCGTCGCGGCTGACTTCCTGGGCCACCGCCAGCACCAGGATCCTTTCCAGCACGATCTTCGAGATGCTCTGCGCGCGTGCGCGCGCCGCCGTGTCCGGATCCGGCATGGTCTCGGTGCTGACGATGATGTCGACATAGTTGCCCGGCAGGGTGAAGCCGGCGACCCCGACCACGTCGTTGACGCGCACCGTGATCGCGCGCTTGCCCTCGGCGATCAGGGCCGACAAACCGCCCAGGGTGCCGGCCGGGGCCAGCTTGGCTTCGCTGATCGGTTCGCCCGCCAGCAGGCTGGTCTTCAGGACCCGTCCGCCCAGCGGCAAGGGATCGGTGAAAGCGCCCTTGGGCACGCTGCCGGCCGGCCAGTCGACCAGCTTGAACATCTCGGGCGCCAGGCGCCGGCCGATGTCGACGTCGGACCTGGCGACGACGATCCGGCCGGCGCTCGCGTTCGGCGCATTGAGCAGCCAGCTTGCGGCCAGCGCCACTGCGAGCAGGCCCAGCGCCACCGCCAGTGCCATCATGATCACGGCACGCTTGTTCTTCATCGCGCTTCTCCCCCCTTGACTTCCCTGTCCGCCGCCGATGGAGTCGATGCAGGCAGCGCGGGCGGCAGGGCGCTGGTTCCGAACAGGCTGGTCCAGGCCTGGACCAGGCCATCCACGTCGCAGCGCGGCGTGCGGCCGGCGAAGCCGGCGAAATCGGCGATCCGGCCCAGCAGCTCGTGCGGCCAGGCGGCCAGCAGCGGACGGCGGGTACGGCGATGCAGTTCGCAGATCAGATAGTCGAGCGCGGCCTCGTCGACATCGATTCGGCGCAGCCGCGCCTGGCGCCGCAGCAGCGCGCGGTAGCTCGTTTCGGACAGCGGCCCGACCGCAATCCGGTAGCCGATGCGGCGCAGGCAGGCGTCGTCCAGCACCGATTCGGGCGCCAGGCTGGTGGCCAGCACCAGGTCGACATCGAACGGCAACGCGTGGCTCGGGCCGTGCGGCACCGCCACATGGTCCTGGCCCGCCGCCAGGGCGCCCAGCCAGCGGTGCAGCAGCTCGCCGGCGGGCACCCGCTGGCGTCCCAGGTCGTCCAGCACCAGCAGGCCGTTATTGGCCAGGATGTGGGGCGGCGCGCGCAGCACGCCGCTGGCGGCGTCCACGCGCAGCTCCAGCATGTCGCGCGCCAGCTCGGCGCCCACGTGCACCAGCGGCCGCTGCGACAGCAGCCAGCGCGCATCGACACTCCTGCGTTCGTCCAGGCCGCGCAGCTGCAGCGGCGATGGATGCAGGGCCGGGTCATGCAGCTGGACGATCTCGTGGTTGACCAGCACCGCGTACGGCACCGCGATCGGATCCTGGCGCAGCCGCGCGAACTTGCGCGCCAGGGTGGTCTTGCCGCTGCCGGACGGGCCGTACAGCAACAGCGGCCGGCCCGAATACAGCGCCGCGCCGATCAGTTCGCGCAGCGGGGCGTCCAGGCCGTCGCCATCGAGCACCGCCTCCAGTTCGGCGCGCGCCAGGCGCGGCGCGTCAGGCCGGCGCTGCGACTGGTGGGCGACCACCGCACGCCAGGCCGCCAGGGTCACCGGCGCCGGGCCGGCGTAGCGCGACTCGGCCAGGTGTTCAGCGGCCGCGCGCTGGCCGGCGGCGGTCAGCTGGTAGTGCACGTCCAGATCGGTCTCGCCCGACCAGGCGACTTCGGCCTGCTGGCCGGCGACCAGGCCCTGCAGCACTTCGCGCACCACGCCCACCGCCAAGCGCAGGCGACCGGTGAGCAGCGACAACGGCGTCTTGCCACCCGCATGCAGGACCTTGAGCACCAGCGCCGTCACCAGGCGTGATTCGAGCCCGGTGTCGCGCACGGTGCGCGGCTGGCGCGGCAGCACGGCGGCTACGTCGCCCTCCGTCGCGGCTGCTCCAGCGCCGGACATGGACGCCAGCGCATCCGTTCCGGCCGTAGCGGTGGTGGCCGACAACATTCCCATCATGAAGCCTCCTGCCCATGAAAAATGGTTCGGAAAACCTTGATTTGATTCTAACGAGCGTCCTTCATCAGGCACTTGATGCCTGACAAGGACCCGACCGGCGGTTCACAATAGCGGCCGGTCGGCGTAGCGGCCGGCCAGCAGTGCAATGGCGCCGGCGGCGATCGCTACGCCATACGGAATCGATCCCGCGCTGGGCTGGCCGCCGGCATCGCCGATCGCGGGCTCAGGCCCGCGCGGCAGGCGCAGCAGCATGGGTTTCAGGATCGACCACATATTGGACAACGCCATGCGCAGGCGCCCCTTGACGACGATGACGACAAGCGCCATCACGCCGCCCGCGCACCAGGCCAGGATGGCGATGCGCAGCGCGTCGCCGGGACCGGCGAAGGCGCCGACCGCCGCCATCATCTTGACGTCCCCGGCGGCCATGCCGCGGACCAGGTAAAAGGGTAGAAAGATCGCGAAACCGGTCGCCGCCCCGCCCAGCCAGGCGAGCAGCCCCGCCAGGGGTCGCGGCGACAGCAGGTGCAGGACCAGGGCGAGCGCCATGCCGGCGGCCAGCAGCCGGTTGGGGATGCGCCGGCTCTCCAGGTCCTTGACCGCGGCCGCCGTCACCATCAGCAGCAGGAGCATATCGAGGTAAGTTGCGACAGCCATGATCGGACTCCACGAAAAAGCCCCCCGGGACCGAAGCGCGTCGCGGGGGGCCAGGCAGATTACGCCGGGACGACCAACTGATCGCGGATGTAGGCGAATGCCGCCTCGATGTTTTCACCCACTTCGGTAGCGACACCGGCCATCACGACACCGATGAGCGCGGCGATCAGGCCATACTCGATGGCAGTCACACCGTTTTCGTCGGCCAGAAAGGCTTTGATGGCGGAGGTAATCGTGCTCATGACAAACTCCTTATTGATGGTTGAGGAAATACTGGCTGCGACTGGGCCCAGTCGCCACTGCTGTGTTGCGTTTGCCAGTGGGTTGACTGTACCGATCGCGCCGAATAGCAAGTTGACCGCCCACAAGTTTCCATTGAGAAACTTCCTGTCCCGATGCGGAAAAACCTCTTCCGGCGGATGTGTCACACGGCGTGCAAGCATGCATAAATATTGTTAAGAATAGTTGCCGCTAATACAAAAAAGCATTATGCTGTTTTGCTTGACCGCTGAAAAATACGGCACCGCCGCCACTGGCGCGCTGCAGCTCCGTTCGGCGCGGTCCGCCCCCCGTGCGGTCCACTTGTTCTCTCCGGTTACCCTTCTTGCATGGCCTGACAACGACGACATGGATTCCCTGCTGCGACACATGGTGGACATGACCGGCCACCGCGATCACACCATGCTGGACATCTCCGTGATTTCGGCAGTCCAGGAATTGTCGGGCGCGGCCCGCACCCGGGTGCTCACCATCGCGCAGGTCGGCGCCCAGTACTTCGTGCGCTCGCGCGCCTGTATCCTCGCCGGCGGCGCGGCCTGTCCCGAAGAGCCGCAAGACAGCGGTCCGGGCGAACCGATCGCGCTCTATCCTGAACTCGAGGCGAGCCTGCGGCGCCATGATGCGCGCGCCGAAAGCACCGGCGCCGACGGCCTGCGCCGCCTGTGGTTGCCGATCTGGTTCGGCGACAAGGCCGACACCTGCCTCGAGATCGTGCATGCCAACCCGTTCACGCCGGAAGCGCTGTACATGGTCAACGGGATCGTCAGCGTCTACCGCAACTTCCAGAACCTGCTCGACTACAGCGAGCGCGACTCGCTCACGGGCCTGCTCAATCGCAAGACCTTCGACGACCAGCTGGCGCGCATGCTGCACGCGTCCGAAACCGACACGTCACCCCCCGGCGAGACCGAGCGGCGCCATCCGAACGGCGAGGATAAACAATGGCTTGCGGTGGTCGACGTCGACCATTTCAAGGGCGTCAACGACCGCTTCGGCCACCTGTACGGCGACGAGGTGCTGATCCTGATCGCCAACCTGCTGCAATCATCTTTCCGCGCCCAGGACCGGGTGTTCCGCTTCGGCGGCGAGGAATTCGTGGTGCTGCTGCGCTCGACGAACCTGGACAATGCGCACCGCATCATCGATCGGTTCCGGGCCGACGTCGAGCACCACGATTTTCCGCAAGTGGGCCAGGTCACAGTCAGCATCGGCTTCACCAGCGTCAGCGCGGCCGACTCACCGGTGGCCACGCTGGGCCAAGCCGACCAGGCCCTGTATTACGCCAAGGCTCATGGCCGCAACCGCGTGTGCCACTATGAAGAGCTGGTCGAGGGCGGGCTGCTGCAGACCGTGGCGGTCAACGACACCGCCGAATTCTTTTAAGCTGAAGCTAGCACAGCGCGAACATCCGAGCAGCTTGAGGGCGGGTTCGGGACGAAGCATGCGCGCGAGCGGCCAGTGCAGCAGCGCCGCCATCCTGATGGCGATGGTAGCGCCCCGCACCAGGTCGTCAGAACCAGTGGCGTCGAACACCAGCCGCCCAGCCATACTCGCAAAAGCTGCTTGCCTGGTGACCCGGGAACACCAGCCCGAACATTGTCGGCGCCAACGCGCACACGCACAGGAGCGATCCCGGCCGCCATCGAGAGAGCGCTCGACACGCCATAGGCCCCGACCGCACCCTGGGTCGCCGCTGGGGTCGAGGCGTTCAGGGCGTCGAGCGGCGCCAGTGCGTTCAGGCGCATCGCCCGCTCGCCGCCAGCGCCGTCTCGAGCGCGTCCTCGAGCCGGTCGTCGCCCCGGAAAAGTTCGCCGTCCACGATGACGCCGGGACCGCCGAAGATGCCGAGCCGGCGCGCCGGCGCGGTCTGCTCGCGCAGGGCGGTCCTGGCGGCCTCGCCGCCGGCCCGGTCCACGAGCGCGCGCTGGCGCCCGGACCGACCCTGACCGGCATCCACGTCCAGGCCAGCGAACCGGAGCCCTGCACGGGTCGCGCCGACGATCCCGATGGGCCCCTGACGACGCCGGAAGAAATCACGGAACCGGTGCTGTGGCTGCCGTCACCGCAGGCGAGCTACGTCACCGCGCCGCCTTGCGCTGCGCCGGCGGCTTGTAGTCAGGCTCCTGCCAGCTGCATGAAGCGCTGCGGCTCGACCCGCCACCTGGCGGCCGACTCGTGGCGCACGATCTTGTCGCCGCCGCCGAAGCCCAGGCCGCGCGACAGGTCGACCGTCTCGGGCCGGATGTACACCTGCTTCCTTGCGTGGAAGAACACGTTGACCTTGGGCGTGAGCAGGCTCGATTCGTGAGGCTCGATCACCACGCCCAGCCGGCCGGACTCCAGCAGCACCAGGGTGCCGACCGGGTAGATGCCGACGCAACGCATGAATTCCTGCGCCAGCGCGGGATTGAAATGAAACTTGCTCCACTCGTACATCTTGCGCAGTGCCTCGGCCGGCGCGATGCCCTTGTGGTAGCAGCGGTCGGAGGTAATCGCGTCATAGACGTCGACAATGGCCGCCATCTGCGCAAGCTCGCTGATGGCGTCCCCGCCCTGGCGGTCCGGATAGCCGCTGCCGTCGCGCCGCTCGTGGTGGTGCAGGGTAATGTCGAGCGGGATCGGTCCAATGCCTGGTGTGCGAATGAGGATGTCGTGGCCGTCGCGCGGATGGCGCTTGACGATGTCGAATTCCTCGTCGCTCAGGCGTCCCTGCTTGTTCAGGATGGCGTCCGGCACCAGCGCCTTGCCGGTATCGTGCAGCAGGCCGCCCAGCCCGGCCTGGTAGATGACGTTCTCGTCCATGCTGCGCGAGCGGCAGAAGGCGACCAGCAGCGCGCACACGCTGACTGAGTGCAGGAAGGTATAGTCGTCCTTGTTCTTGATCTGCAGGAGGCTCAGCAAGGCCCCGGGATTGCGCAGGATCGATTCGGTCACGTTCTGCACGACCGGGCCGACCTCGCCCAGCTCGACCGCCTTGCCCAGGCGCGCATCCTGCATCACGCTGCGCACCAGTTCCACGGCCTGGCGCCGCACGTTGGCAGCGCGCTGCAGCTCTTCGCCCAGCGGCACGCGGACCTGGCTGATCACGCTGGACGCCAGCGCCGCCACTTCGGCCTCGGTCGCGGCATCCGCTTCGGCCAGGGTCGGCGCCTCGACGTCCAGGCCGCGGCTGCAATCGATCACGACGCCGCGAATGCCTGCCGCGACGATCTTGCCGATCTCTTCCTCGTCCGTGAGCAGGAAGCGATTGCGCACGAAGGGATGCTCCATCCATCCACAATCGAGGTCGTGGATGAACATGCCCACCTTGAGCTGTGAAGAATCCACTTTCTTCAGCATTTGTATCTCTTTCTGAATGGGATTCCGGCGCCCCGCGCCACTAATGCTCGAGTATATCAAGTAGATTGATTCTTTGAACTCAATGTTGCTTCGTGGATACAAATTGAAAAATGGGTCGAACGCATCGCACTGCTTCGCCACAGCCTTGACGTTAACGTTAACGTCATATACCGTACCGGCATACCCGTCCTCACCGCCTACAAGGACCCTGCCCTCATGAACGACATCACTCCCGCGGCGCAGCTCGACCTGCCCGAGCAGCCACGCCTGGCCAACAAGGTCCGCTTCGTCACCGCAGCCTCGCTGTTCGACGGCCACGACGCCTCGATCAACATCATGCGCCGCATCCTGCAGTCGAACGGCGCCGAGGTGATCCACCTCGGCCACAACCGCTCGGTCGACGAAGTGGTCACCGCGGCGCTGGCCGAGGATGCACAGGGCATCGCCATCTCGAGCTACCAGGGCGGCCACGTCGAATACTTCAAGTACATGATCGACCTGCTGCGCCAGCGCGGCGGCGCCCACATCAAGGTATTCGGTGGCGGCGGGGGCGTGATCGTCCCGAGCGAGATCGAGGACCTGCACGCCTACGGCGTCACCCGCATCTTCAGCCCCGAAGACGGCCAGCGCATGGGCCTGGTCGGCATGATCCGCTCGATGCTCGAAGCCTGCGACGTCGACCTGTCACCGTATGCCCCGACCTCGCTGGCGCCGCTGCAGGCGGGTGACATCGCCGCGCGCCACCGCCCGCTGGCCCAGCTGATCACGGCGCTGGAGAATGACAAGGTGGACGCTGCCTTGCGCAAGGAGATTCTGGACACGGCCGACGCGCTGCGCGTGCCGACGCTGGGCATCACCGGTACCGGCGGCGCGGGCAAGTCGTCGCTGACCGATGAACTGATCCGCCGCATCCGCCTCGACCAGGGCGACCGCCTGCACATCGCCGTGATCTCGATCGACCCGTCGCGCCGCAAGTCGGGCGGCGCCCTGCTGGGCGACCGCATCCGCATGAACGCGATCAATCCGTGGAACGGCCAGCAGCGCGTGTTCATGCGCTCGCTGGCCACGCGCGAAGCAGGTTCCGAGATCTCGCAGGCCCTGCCCGACGTGATCGCGGCCTGCAAGGTGGCCGGCTTCGACCTCGTGATCGTCGAGACCTCGGGCATCGGCCAGGGCGACGCCGCCATCGTGCCGCATGTCGACACCTCGATGTACGTGATGACCCCGGAATTCGGGGCGGCCTCGCAGCTCGAGAAGATCGACATGCTCGATTTCGCCGACCTCATCGCGATCAACAAGTTCGACCGCAAAGGCGCCCTCGATGCACTGCGCGACGTGGCCAAGCAATACCAGCGCAACCGCGAATTGTGGTCAACGAGCCCGGACCAGATGCCGGTCTACGGCACCCAGGCCTCGCGCTTCAACGACGACGGCGTGACCGCCCTCTACCACGGCCTGCTGCCGAAGCTGGCGGCGCTGGGCCTGAAAGTGGAGACGGGCAGCCTGCAGGCGCCGGCGCAGCGCTATTCGAGCGGCAAGAACGTGATTGTGCCGCCGGCGCGCAGCCGCTACCTGGCCGAAATCGCCGACACCGTACGCGGCTACCACCGCAGCGTCGGCAAGCAGGTGAAATTGGCGCGCGAGCGCCAGCAGTTGCAGGAGGCGAAGCGCATGCTGGCCGCGGCCAATCGGCACGCCGCGCAGTCGTCCGACCTTGACGACCTGATCGCCGAGCGCGACAACGCCATGGACGGCGAAGCCAAGGCGCTGGTCGCGTCGTGGCCGCAGTTGCAGGCCACCTACGCTGGCGATGAGCACGTGGTCAGGATCCGCGACAAGGAAATTCGCACGCGCCTGATTTCAACGACATTGTCGGGCAACCCGGTGCGCAAGGTGGCGCTGCCGCGCTTCGAGGACCATGGCGAGATCCTGCGCTTCCTGATGCTGGAAAACGTACCGGGGGCGTTCCCCTACACGGCCGGCGTGTTCCCCTTCAAGCGCGAAGGCGAAGACCCGACCCGCATGTTCGCCGGCGAAGGCGACGCGTTCCGCACCAACCGCCGCTTCAAGCTCGTCTCGACCGGCATGGACGCGAAACGCCTGTCGACGGCCTTCGATTCGGTGACCCTGTACGGTGCCGATCCGGCACTGCGGCCCGACATCTACGGCAAGGTCGGCAACTCGGGCGTGTCGATCGCGACCCTGGACGACATGAAGGTGCTGTACGACGGCTTCGACCTGTGCAGCCCGAGCACGTCGGTCTCGATGACCATCAACGGCCCGGCGCCGACCATCCTGGCGATGTTCATGAATACCGCCATCGACCAGCAGATCGACAAGTTCGTCGAGAACAACGGGCGCCAGCCGACAGCCGAAGAAGCCCAGAAGATCCGCGCCTGGGTCCTGACGGCCGTGCGCGGCACCGTGCAGGCCGACATCCTGAAGGAAGACCAGGGCCAGAACACCTGCATCTTCTCGACCGAGTTCTCGCTGAAGGTGATGGGAGACATCCAGGAATACTTCGTCACGCACGGCGTGCGCAACTTCTACTCGGTGTCGATCTCGGGCTACCACATCGCCGAAGCGGGCGCGAACCCGATCTCGCAACTGGCGTTCACGCTGTCGAACGGCTTCACCTTCGTCGAGGCCTACCTGGCGCGCGGGATGAACATCGACGACTTCGCGCCGAACCTGTCGTTCTTCTTCTCGAACGGCATGGACCCGGAATATACGGTGCTGGGGCGCGTGGCGCGCCGCATCTGGGCAGTGGCGATGCGCGACAAGTACGGCGCCAACGACCGCTCGCAAAAGCTCAAGTACCACATCCAGACGTCGGGCCGCTCGCTGCATGCGCAAGAGATCGACTTCAACGACATCCGCACCACCCTGCAGGCGCTGATCGCGATCTATGACAACTGCAACTCGCTGCATACGAACGCCTACGACGAAGCGATCACCACGCCGACCGACGAATCGGTGCGCCGGGCATTGGCGATCCAGCTGATCATCAACCGCGAATGGGGCCTGGCCAAGAACGAGAACCCGAACCAGGGTTCGTTCATCATGGACGAACTGACCGACCTGGTCGAAGAGCAGGTGCTGCAGGAATTCGAGCGCATCGCCGAGCGCGGCGGCGTGCTGGGTGCGATGGAAACCGGCTACCAGCGCGGCAAGATCCAGGAAGAGTCGATGCTGTACGAGCACCAGAAGCACGACGGCACCCTGCCCATCATCGGCGTCAACACCTTCCGCAATCCAAAGGGCGCGGGCGCCCCGGCGACGATCGAACTGGCCCGCTCGACCGATGACGAAAAGCAATCGCAGCTGCAGCGCCTGGAAGACTTCCACACCCGTCACGCCGCTGCGGCGCCCGCCGCCCTGGCCGCCCTGCGCCAGGCCGCGATCGACAATGAGAACGTGTTCGCGCGGCTGATGGACGCGGTGCGGGTATGCTCGCTGGGGCAGATCACGACCGCGCTGTTCGAGGTCGGTGGCCAGTATCGGCGCAATATGTAGCGCTACCGGGCGCGCTGGTCGCGTGCCCATCCATCGTCCTGATCGACTTTAGGTATGCCGTTTGAATCGTCGTGCTGCTCGATTCAAGCCAAACGTGTGGCGAAAAAGCGCCACACGTTTGGCTCTTCATTAAAAGGTTGATACAGCGTTAAAAAATGTGCAAGATGGAAATAATCGCCTGATCGTCTTGTTGTGTCTTTTACCTGTTCAATTCAGCTTGAAGGAGCATCATCGTGGATTTGATCGACCAGCTCAACGCACTTGCCACGCGCATTCGTGCAACAAAAGACCTTATTCAGACGGAAGAAGCGACAAAGAATGCAATGGTCATGCCCTTCATTCAAATCTTGGGCTACAACGTCTTCGATCCAACAGAAGTTACTCCTGAACTGATTGCCGACGTCGGAACCAAAAAAGGCGAGAAAGTGGACTATGCCATCCTCCGCGATGGCGATCCAATCATGCTCTTTGAATGCAAGAAGTGTGGTGGCGACCTGCATATCAATCACGCAAGTCAGCTATTTCGCTATTTCCATGTCACGGAATCGCGCTTTGGCGTTCTTACCAATGGCCTGAATTACCGCTTCTTTACTGACCTTGAGCAGCCGAACAAGATGGATAACACGCCATTCTTTGAATTCGATATTCTTGACTTCAAGGAGCGTGATGTTGAAGAGCTGAAAAAGTTTGCAAAGTCGAGATTCGATATAGACACCATCCTCAACACGGCCAGCGATCTCAAATATACAAGGGCAATCCAGGAACGCCTGAACGAATGGGTGGCCAATCCTCCGGACGAACTGGTACGCCTGCTGTCCGCCGAACTGCTTGGCGGAAAGCGCTTTACCCCGACACTCAAGGACCAGTTCGCGCAAATCACAAAACGTGCGTTCGAACAGCTGTTAAGCGAGCGCATCAATGTCAGATTAAAAGGCGCAATGGCCGCCGAATTGCCAACGATGTCCGAGCATTCCGCACCGATCATTTCCCATGCTGCGGATGAGCCGGAGGTCGAAACCACTGCCGAGGAGATCGAGGGCCTGCATATCGTTCGCTCGATTCTGCGCGACGTTGTCAGCCCGCGACGTATCGTCATGCGCGATAACCTGAGCTATTGCGCTATCCTTCTGGACGACAATAATCGCAAACCTGTCTGTCGACTGCGCTTCAACAACACGCAAAAACTGGCGGTCGGTATTTTTGGTGCGGACAAGGCAGAGGAGCGCTTTGCACTTGAAGAGATCGATGACCTCTACAGTTTTGCGGATCGGTTGCGCGCAACCGTGTCAATGCACCTGCCAGCCGAGGAATAAGCCGAGCCGGGTTCGCGCATGATCCACATGCATTCTCTCTCCGGGCGACTGGTCAATTGCGTCACTCCAGAAAGATACATCGGTGTCAATCCTCCGTATAGGTCAGTCCACCATATCGGTACAACCAGCAGGAGCGCCGCGATGACCATCCAGCCCGACCAGCTCGCCGAACTGATGCGCGAAGTCGAACGGGAAGACCCGATCGACTTCGCCGACCTGCCCTTCCCCGAGGACGAAATGCGCGGCATCGTTGCCAACCACCTGTGCGAGATGGCGGCGGCGATGGAAAGCTTCAGCGAGGAAGACCGCACACTCACCCTGCTGGCGGTGTCGGCCAAGCTGGTGCTGGAAAACCTGGTGCTGCATGTGCAGCTCTTGCGGCGCCACGGCTTGCCGGTGGGCGACAATGTGGAAGCCCTGCTGCAGCGCTTGCGCCGCGATCCCGGCCTTGACGGCGGCCCGGACCACGGTTGACTGCCGGTATAAAAATTTTTTCAACATCCATGCAACAAGCATGGGGTCACTTTTGCAACAACCGTATTCGTTTGTACACTGGATGAGCTGTTCCTTCAGGTATTATTTGTTGTTGAGGAATTTCGCTTTTCCGGCGAAACGACCGTCTCCACTGCCTGAGGAATCCACATGCCGCGCCATCCTACCAAGCACAAATTGTCCGTCGCCGTCCTGACCGGCGCCCTCCTTGCCGTCGGCCTGGCCGGCTGTAACCGCACCCAGTCGACCGAGACGCTGCTGGCGGAGGCCAAGCAATATCAGCAAAAGGGCGACGTCAAGGCGGCCTTGATCCAGCTCAAGAATGCCGTGGCGAACAGCCCGGAAGACGGCGAAGCGCGCCTTGCACTGGGTACGCTGCAGATGTCCACCGGCGACCATGCCTCGGCCGAGAAGGAACTGGGCCGTGCGCGATCGCTCGGCATCCCGGCAGAACGCGTGCTGCCGCTGCTGGGCCAGACCCTAGCCCAGCAAGGCAAGTTCCAGGAAGTGCTGGAATTGCTGACTCCCGAGGTTGCCGCCAAGTCGGCGCCGATGCTGTCGCTGCGTGGCGATGCGCTGCTGGGCAGCGGCAAGCTCGACGAGGCGAAGCAGGCATATGAAGCGGCGCTGGCCGCGAACGCCAATTCCGGCGACGCCCTGATGGGCCTGGCGCGCCTGTCGGCCGCGCGCGGCGAACGCGATGCCGCCGTCCTCTACGTCGACCAGGCCGTGGCCAAGGATCCGAAGAATCCCGAAGTGTTCATCATGCAGGGCGCGATGCTGCGGTCGATGAACAAGCCCGATGAGGCACTGGCCGCCTATGACAAGGCGCTCGCGCTCCAGCCCGACCACCGCGGCGCCCATATCGAGAAAGCCTATATCGAGATCGCGCGCGGCAAGTTCGACGCGGCGAAGAAGGAAGTCGAGGCGGGGGAAAAGAATGCGCCCGGCAGCCTGCTGGTGGTGTACTCCCGCGGCCTGCTGGAATTCTCGCAAGGTAAATACTCGGTGGCGAAAGAAGCGCTCCAAAAGGTCCTCAAGGTGGCGCCGGATCACCTGCCGAGCGTGCTGCTCGCTGGCGCTTCCGATCTCCACCTTGGCAATATCCAGCAAGCCGAGCTCCACCTGCGCAAATACTTGATCAGCAATCCCAACAATATCTACGCCCGCAAGCTGCTGGCCCAGGCCCAGCTGAAGAACTCGCAGCCGGCCGATGCCGCCGCCACCCTGGCGCCGGCGCTGAAGGATGCGCCGCAGGATGCGCAACTGCTGGCGCTGGCCGGTGAGTCCTATATGCAGGTGCGCAACTTCGACAAGGCCAGCGACTACCTGAAGCAGGCCGCGACCCTGGCGCCGCAGGCGGCCGCCGTGCGTACTTCGCTGGGCCTGTCGCGCCTGGCGCAGGGCGACCAGGCCGGCGCACTCAGCGACCTGCAAATGGCCGCTACGCTCGACCCGAAATCGTTCCAGGCCACCATGGCCCTGGTACAGACCGAAATGAGCTTGAAGCGCTACGACAAGGCGCTGGCCGCCGTCAACGCGCTCGAGAAGCAGCAGCCGGACAGCGCCCAGGTGCAGCAACTCAAGGGCGCGGTCTACATGGTACAGAGCAAGAATGTGGAAGCGCGCGCCGCCTTCGACAAGGCGCTGTCGCTGCAGCCGACCTTCCTGCCGGCGGTGACCAACCTGGCGCGCCTGGACTTGATGGACAAGAAGCCGGATGCCGCCAAGGCCCGTTTCACGGCCTTCCTGGAAAAGAACAAGGATAGCGTCGAAGCCATGACGGCGCTGGGCGAACTGGCCATGGTGCAAAAGAATACGGCCGAAGCGACGACCTGGTTCGAAAAAGCCAACGCGGCCGCGCCGAACGCCACGGCTCCCGCCCTCAAGCTCGGTGCGCACTACCTGGCGACCGAGCAGGCGCCCAAGGCCCTGGCGCTGGCGCGCAAGTACCAGGCCACGCACCCGACCGACCCTGGCGTGCTGGAGCTGCTCGGCCAGTCGCAGGCGGCGAGCAAGGACTTGAACGGCGCGCTCGATACCTACAGCAAACTGGTGAACGTGCTGCCGAAGGCGCCCGGCGCCCAGCTGCGCCTGGCCCAGGTGCAACTGGCGCTGAAAAACGAGAGCGCGGCCGCCAGCCACCTCAAGCGCGCGGTCGACCTGCAGCCCGACTTCGTGCCGGCGCGCCTGATGCAGGCCGAGCTGGCGCTGCGCGGCAAGCGTCCGGAAGAAGCGCTGACGGTGGCGCGCGAGCTGCAGAAAGCGGCGCCCAAGACGCCAATCGGCCATGCCCTCGAAGGCGACGTGCTGATGTCGCAGCAAAAGTTTGCCCAGGCCCAGCAAGCCTATGAAAAAGGGCTGTCTCAGGCGCGCTCGACCGAGCTGACTGTCAAGCTGATGCAGGCCATGCAGGCTGGCGGCAAGAGCAAGGAAGCGCTGGCGCGCGGCCAGGCCTGGCTGGCATCCCAGCCTGACGACGTGCGGGTATCGTTGCTGGTGGGTGAGCTCAACCTGGCGGCCAAGGACTACAAGGCGGCCATCGCCCAGCTCGAGAACGCACAGAAGCGTGTGCCCGAGCACCCGCTGGTGCTGAACAACCTGGCCTGGGCCTACCAGCAGGTGAAGGATCCGCGCGCGCTGGCGACCGCCGAGAAAGCGTACAAACTGGCCAGCGACAGCCCGGGCGTGATGGATACCCTGGGCTGGGTGCTGGTGGAACAGGGCGACACCGCGCGTGGCCTGCCGCTGCTGCAAAAAGCCAGCAGCCAGGCGCCGAATTCGGCGGAGATCCGTTTCCACCTGGCGCAGGCGCTGAACAAGAGCGGCGACAAGGCCGGTGCACGCCGCGAACTCGACAAGCTGCTGGCGTCGAACACCCCGTTCGCCCAGGCCGACGAGGCGCGCGCCCTGCTCAAATCCCTGTAACCGGGATCGTTCGCCGCGGACCATGGCCGGTTCGCGGCGGATTGTTGATTGCACCTTCCGGCCCGCGGCCCGAGGCCCGCGACCTCATCCTATCGAACGCTGGATTTATTGATGTCACGATAAGATACCGTTCTCTCATAAGAGGATGTCTATCGTGGACGACGATTCGTACGGAATCCGGCTTACCGATACTTCGGATGGCCGTAACTCGGCCAGTATGCTGATCAACAGGATGTATGCCTGGCGTGGCTACTCCGGAGATCACCAACCCAGCAACGACCCCAACCGCATCACGCTGACCGCCACCGACAAGGGCGACGTGGTCGGCACGCTCAGCATCGGCATCGATTCCGAGGTCGGCCTGATGGCCGACGAGATCTTCGGCGACGAACTCGATGCCCACCGCCAGCGCGGCGCGAAGCTGTGCGAGTTCACCAAGTTCGCCTTCGACCCCTCGGTGCGCTCGAAAACGGCGCTCGCCAATGTCTTCCACCTGGCCGTGATCTACGCGCGCGACATGCATGGCTGCACCGACATCATCATCGAGGTCAATCCGCGCCATCGCCGCTTCTACGAACGCATGCTGGGCTTTCGCAAGGAAGGTGAGCTCAAGATCAATCCACGGGTCGATGCGCCGGCCTACCTGCTGCGCGTGAACCTGGTCTTCGTCACCGAGCAGATCCGCCTTTTCGGCGGCACCTGGGCCGCCGAGGGCGAGACCGAGGAACGCTCGTTCTACCCTTATTTCTTTTCTCCACGTGAAGAGCGTGGCATTATCAATCGCCTGCTGCGCATGGATGAATCGCATCCTGCATAACGGCCACTTCCCCTATTTCCGAACCGTCAATGAGTAAACCGTTCAACTACGAACAGGCATTTTCACGCAATATCGGCTGGGTCACCCAGGACGAACAACAACGGCTGCGCGGCAAGCGCGTCGCCATTGCCGGCGGCGGCGGCGTCGGCGGCGTGCACCTGCTGACCCTGGCCCGCCTGGGCGTAACGCGCTTTCACATCGCCGACTTCGACAGCTTCGATATCGTCAACTTCAACCGCCAGGTCGGGGCCATGATGTCGACCGTCGGCCAGTCCAAGGCCGAGGTGCTGGCACGCATGGCGCGCGACATCAATCCCGAGATCGAGGTGACGATCTTCCCGGACGGCGTGCACCGGGACAACCTGGACGCCTTCCTGGCCGGGGTCGACCTGTATGTCGACGCCCTCGACTTCTTCGCCTTCGACGCGCGCCAGCAGACCTTCGCCGCCTGCTCCCGACTCGGCATCCCGGCCACCACCGGAGCGCCTCTGGGCATGGGCGCGGCCCTGCTCAACTTCATGCCGGGCAAGATGACTTTCGAGGAGTATTTCGGCTGGGGGGATTTGCCGGACCAGGAAAAGGCGATCCGCTTCGTGGTCGGCCTGGCCCCGGCCGGCCTGCACCGGCCCTATCTGGTGGTGCCAGAGGCGGTCAACCTGGCCGAGCAGCGCGGCCCGTCGACCTTCATGGCCTGCCAGCTGTGCGCCGGCATCTGCGCCACCGAGGCGCTCAAGATCCTGCTCGGCCGTGGTGACGTGCTGGCGGCGCCCTGGGGCATGCAGTTCGATGCCTATCGCAACAAGCTCAAGCGCACCTGGCGGCCCGGCGGCAATCGCCATCCGATCCAGCAGCTCATGCTGGCGGTGGGGCGGCGGCAGTTCGCGCGGATGGCGGCCGGGCGCTGAACGAGTGCTCAAGCGCCGTCGGCGCCAGATACATTGACGCAAAAAAACCACTGCCGGTTTCCCGGCAGTGGTTTTTTTCTACGGCATCAGGCCTGACTGGCAGGCCGTTATCCTCAGGCGGCTTTCTTGTTACGACGACGTGCAGCATACAGGCCCAGCATGCCGAGACCCAGCAGGCCGACCGAAGCTGGTTCTGGCACTTCGCCTGGACGCTGGAACACGACGTCCAGCGAACCCTCGATCACCACGGTATCGGTCGGGGTGAAGTTGTTCAGCTGACCCGACTGGAACGACAGCGTGTAGAACGGGTTCGGTGCGACGAACACCGTCTTGCCGAAGTCGGTCAGGGAGAACGAGGTGGTCGAACCAAAGCTGCCGCAGTTGATGCCGGAACCATCCGGATTCAGCTCGCTCTCGCAGGTGCTCAGGTATGGATTGAGCGTGCCTTCGCCAGCCAGTGGCTTGCCGGTTGCCAGCAGGCGGTCATCGCCATTGTCAGCAAGGGTGAAAGCGCCACTGCCGGTGCCTGGTGCAGTACGCTTGGTGTTGTTGTCCAGATCCAGGTACATGTTCAGATCGCCAGTGCTTTGGCTGAACAGGAAGGTGGTCACATTATTGCTGGTCGAATAAGTGCCTTGTGCGGTGTACGTTGCATACATGCTGTACAACTCGCCCAGCCCAGTGCTTTTCGCGCCCGAGAACTGACCCGCATCCCAGTACAGCGATACGTTGAAAGTGCCATCATCGTTGAAAGTAGCAACTTCGGTGTAGTCACCGATAATCCGGTCGGACGTGAAGTTACGACCTTCTACATCGACCGTGAATGGGCCTGCGTTGGCATTGGCCGCGCCGAAAATCGAAGCGGCGGCGATCGAGCAAGCAATAATGGACTTCGAAACTGCGTTCATCTTGGATCTCCTGAGTTGTAGGGTTCATACTTCGCACCCTTGGAGTAAGCAACTACCATGCCAGGACAATCGGTTTCTTATAAATCAAGGACTTATAGAAATATTTCATGATAAAAATAATAACACTGTAAAGAAGGCCGACACTTGATATGTAACGTTGTCGGCACATTCCTACAAGACCATATCGTTTTCTACTACAGAGGTTTCCGTACCACTACATTCCAGGTGTTTCCGGAAACAAATTCGCTTGCTATTTCATATCCAGCTGCCAACATTTTCGAACGGATTTCCTCAATATGAAACGGGCTATACAGGATCCCCTTGCGAATACCCCATTCATTGATCTTCTGCGCCGCCCAGCGAAGCGGCGCGAGCCCGCTCGGATACAGCAGTACATTGGCCGCCAGCGTGCCGCCCGGCTTGAGTACGCGCAGGATATCGCGCAGCGCGCCGTCGACCGTCGGGAAGCAGTGGATCGAGTTGGCGATATTGGCGGTGTCGAAGCGGTTGTCGGCGAACGGCAGCTGGGCCGCGTCGGCATGCTGGACCTCGACTTGCGGATTGTTACGGAAACGATGGCGGGCCCCGGCCAGCATGGAGGGTGCATAGTCGATGCCGGTCACCTTGACCGGCGCGAGCTTGCGGCGGCGGCGCCAGTTCAGCACCATCTCGAGCAGGGTGCCGGTGCCGCAAGCGACCTCGAGGTGATCGGGTCCGAAATTGGGCCCGAAGAAGCGCATCTGGGTGCCGATGGTGCTGTTGTAGGCGAAGGTCAGAATGAAAAAGCCGCGCAGGTCATACCACCATGGTTCGGATGAATAGGCTTCGGCGATTTCATCCCTGGTCTTACCGGTCGTCATGGAGCGTCCTTGTTAGTCGAATGAAGTAGAGCGGGAAATATAGGTGCTTAATGCCAAGCGGGCAAGCGATGCCCGACAACTGCCTTTAACCCAGCAGCCGCAGGCGGTTGACGATGCCGGCCTCTTCGCGCGGCGAGAAGAACCAGGGAAACAGCGAGCGCTCGCCCACCGCTTTATCCTGCATGCCGCCCCACTTCGCCACCTGTTCGGTGCCATAGGCGGTATCGACGCGCAGCAGGACCGCTGGCGCCTGCACCCGTGGATTGGGACGCGATTCGCACACGGTCTGGAAGCCGAGCATGGCTTCGTAGAAGCGGCGGTGGCGCGGATTGACTTCGATAAAGATATCCTTGCAATCGTTCAGGTCGCGCGCATAGATCAGGGCCACGTGGAACAGCGAGGCCAGCACCGCCTTGGACTTGACCGCCGGATCCACCGCCAGCTTGGTGATCTCGCATACCCGGCCGGTTGCGCGGCGCACGTCGATGCAATCCCTGAACACCTGGTCGGCCAGCAGCCCGACGTCCGAATCGATTCCCAGGCTCAGAGTGCCGAACACTTGGCCGTGGTCGGAAGCGGTCAGGGTAATGCGGTTTGGATCGCTGTGCACCTGATGGTTACCGCTGTAGCCGCGCCAGGAATACATCTTACTGATGAGCATGCTGGCGGAATTGCGCTGGGAATCGATATCGGCCGCGCGGATGCCGAAAACGCGCTCGTTGATGGCGACGTCGATAATGCTGGGCACGTCTACGGCCGCACCATCACCATCCAGACCGGCGCAGAGCGACGCCGGCGTCAAAGTCTCGATCATGGTCATTCTCCAGGCAGACCAGCGCGTCATGCGCCGGCGAAATCCTGATCATCATAGCATCGAAAATTACAATTTATCAATTGTATTACCTAAAAGTATTTAACTTTTTGACATTTTGGGCATGCCGTTGTCAATGACGATAGCAGCTAGGCGCGCTCTGCCACGCGCGGCGACAGGAATGCTTTGTGAAATAAGTGGCGTGTCAGCAACAAGGGAGGCATGCGTAGCCAGTTTCCGCGGATATAGAGTGCCAACATGGCAGCGCCATGCAGGCGATCGCGGCAACTCGGATGGGCCGGCAGCAGGCTGCGCATGAACAGGGCGTCCATCAGCGCCAGCTGGGGCGCCGGCGGACGGCCGCGCTGCGCGGCCTCGAACGTGGCCTGCGGTATCCGGCTGCCCAGCAGGCGGCTGGTATAGCGCAGCGCGTAAAACAGGGGGCGGCAAAGCTCGAGTTCGGCCGCACGCGCCGGCAATCCCGCCCACAAGGCTGGCTCGGCGTCGAAGCGGCGCATCAGGCGGTGCAGGTCGAACAGGTCGCGCAAGCCGTGCTCGAACTCGCCGTCGGAAAACAAATGCACGGCACTGTGCAGGAAGATATCGTGGGCCGACAGCATCCATACACCATCCTGGCCAGGAATGGGCACGGCGGCCGCGCGCAGTTTGTCGGGATCCGGACGGACGGCCGCCGTTTCCGGCAAGATCGCATGGTGCACGTCGATGGTATTGCCACGGCGCACATGCACCATCGGTGGAATCTCATGCATCCATTCACGGTAATACCGCTGGTCGTAGGGATCGTGGTGGGCGCTGGCCCAGCCATGCAGCATCAGCGCGGCCTCGACTTCATCCAGGCGCGCCTTGGGCACCAGGATGTCGATGTCAGAGAACAGGCGCCCACGTCCGGCATCCAGGCCCGCCATCGCGTAGGCCCCACCCTTGAGCAGGATCAGTGGCACATCGAGCTCCGACAAGGCCGCGCGAATGCGCGCCACTTCGTAGCGCACGCCGCGTGCATGGTTGCCGGCCGCCAGGCGGGCCCACTCCAGGTGCGCGCGCGGGGCGGCGGGAACCACGTCCAGCAGCCCGCCGTCTTCCAGCAGGTACAGCAGGCTCACCAGCAGATCGGCGTTGCCGGCCTGGCGCAGCAGCAAGTCCCAGGCAGCGGGATCGAGGCCTCCGGCCGTCGTCGGGTCGCGTAACACGCGTACCAGGAGCGGTAGCGACGCCGGCGTCGTCATGCTGCCTTCCCGACCAGCCTGTCGAAGACCGCTATCGCTTCGTCGAGCTTGCTGTAGCGGAACGCATAGCCCGAGGCATGCTCCGTCAGGCCGGCCAGTGTCGCAAAGCCCCGGGCGCCGAGAAGAGTGTAATTGAAGGAATTGTCTGCCACGCGCATGAACGCGCGCGCACGCGGCATGGGCTCGAGCACGGCAGGCGCATCGGATTCCCACTGGGGAAACACGATCGCATGGGGCATGGCAGCCTCACCGGCGCGACGAATGCTGTCGGCCGGTGCACGCAGCAATCCGACCGTGCCCTTCATGGTGCCATGCACGATCGACCCGAACACGGCATCGGGGGCGAACGCGCGGATCACATCGATCGAGCGGTTCTTGAGGCTCACCGGACGCGGCACGGGAACCAGCAGGCCGTCGTCATGCCGCACCAGGGTCAGCTCGTCCGACAGCAGGCGCCAGCCGCGACAGACCAGGGCCGCGCACAGGGTGCTCTTACCCGAACCCGGCGGCGCCGGCAAGATGATGGCGCGTCCGTTCTTTTCGATCACCGCGGCATGGATGATCAGGTAGCCGTGAGCGCGGTTCGATACGCACCAATTCATCATCCACTCGCAAAAGGGCTGGGCCTGCGCGACCGGCAAGGGCTTGAACGGCTGCGTCCCATCTTGCTGGAACCGGACCTGGGGCCGCCACCAGCGGCGAATGCCGCCGGGCTGGCGCAAGTCGAGATGGAAATCGGCAAAGCCGCCCGCCGGGCACAGCGGATAATCGCCATACAACGAGGCCAGCCCCGCCGCCAGGTGCGGGATATTCGAGTGGATGCGGTTGACGAACGGACCGGTCTGGAAGTCGAGGCCCGGGCCGCCCAGGCGCGCGCGCAACTGCGCCGGCGTCAGGGATGACAGGGTCAGCATGGTTCGATCAGGTCGAGCGCGTGAAGGTCGGCCAGCAAGGCGGCCAGTTGCGCGTGATCGACTGACGTCTCACCGGCTTCATCGCCCCTGGCGCTGTTGACGCCGTTGTCGCGATCCTCGGCTATCTCGGCCGCAAGCGCCGATTTCAGCGCCGCCGCCAAGCCTGGGATCGCGTCGGGCGCTTCGGCAAGCCGCTCTAGCAGCCAGACGGCAGTCGACGACAGCAGATGCGTGGCCCCGGATAAATCGTTGAACAGGACAGCCTCGCCGTCCCATTCGCGCCGGTTCAGTCGCTGGCCAACGGCTACCTGCCAGCGATGGCGCGCTTCATGCAAGATAGGTGTTTTCCAGGTATTTGCGCACCTGACTCGGGGTCCAGTAGACATTGCGCGCCGGGGAGTAGGCCTGGCCGCTCTGCATGGCGGTCCACATCTGGTACAAGGTCTTTTCGTCCAGGACAGTCACGTAACCAGCCAGGATATTGAAATAGGTCGTGGCAACAGCGCCGCCGACAAATTTGTAGAATTCGTCGTCAGGGGTATCGTACCCTTTCAGGATATCGATCAGCTTTGCCTTTGCATATTTTGCATCCATGCCGCACCTGAACAGGGCGCCGAACTCGATCTCCTTCGAGCATGGCCAACGACGCGATTTTTCGCACCAATAGCTTGGAGGCTGCCCTTCGCAACGTCCTTTCTCGACGTAGTTGCTGTTGCCACCATGCGACAGCGACGCAGCCGATGGTGCAACGCATCGGTAGTTGGTCGCCAAAGCAACCCTGCTTTCGAGCGTCAGCAAAACACCCGCAGCGCCGATGCCGGCTTTCCCGAGTCGACGGCGGCCCGCGTTCGCTACCGGCGGCAGCGGTGCCACCATTTCGTCATGCGGATATTGTTCGGTAGACATGTTTTTATTCCCTAGGGTGGCGTTTGGCGCCTACTTCAGGCAGCAATTACTATGCCAGAATTTCGATTAGGAAAAATCCCTTATGAAACAAGCATATATCTGAACGCATAATGGCACGATCCGGACTTACTGTCAGCGTGCTTTGACCATCTGTAAAAAAAATCGACAGTCAGAAGTAGCTTTCCGGAATGACCAGAACGTCGCCCGGACGCATCATCATGTTGGCAGAGATATCGCCGTCCTTGATAAGGTCGTCAAGCCGCACGGTGAATTTTTCTTGTTTCCCATCAATGGTACGAACAATGCTCGCTTTATTGCCCGCAGCGAATTCGGTTACCCCGCCGACAGCAATCAGAACATCCATTAGGGACATTTCACGACGATAAGCCAAGGCTTGAGGACGGGCGGCCTGACCGATGACACGGATCTGGTCGCCGAAATTGCCCACGAACTCGGTGATCACGACCGTCACGACCGGCTGCTGGATGAACTTGGCCAATGCCGCTTCGATATCGCGCGCCAGCTGGGTCGAGGTCTTGCCAGCGGCTGGCAAGTCTTCGACCAACGGCGTGGTGATCTTGCCGTCAGGGCGCACCGGGACCGACATCGATACCTCGGGATTACGCCATACGATGATGTTGACCGAATCGCCGGGGCCGATCAGGTAATCCGGGTTGATCGGCGCCAGCGCCGCCGCAGGTGGCGCTGGTGGTGTGCTGCAGGCGCCCAGTAGCAACAGGCAGGCGATCGCACCAGCTTTGGCCATGGTATTGGTCAGATAGCTCATCTTGCTCACGTTCACTCTCCTTCACGCCGTGGCACAGCACATCCGCGCACCACTTGCTTGTTAAAAATTGTTATTTCACCATCAAACGGCGGTTATTGTATATCAGAGTCTTTTAGGAAACCCTGCGCACGCGTGAATTTGTTGCAACAAACGTAAACGCTTAAGTGCGACCACAGCTACTGCGTACGCCGCAGCAGCGCATGGACATGACGCGCCGGGATCGCGTACGTGATGCCGCTCGGATTAGTAATGGCATTTTCCTTCAATCCCTTAACAAAGACCATGTTAATTACTGCCAGCACCACACCAGTCTCTGGGTCGTATACCGGGCTGCCGCTGTTGCCTGGATAGGCTGTGCCGTCGAGCTGGTAGATCGTGAACGGCGCGCGTTGCAACTGTGCGATCGCACGCGCATCGAGCTTGCTCGCATTGAGCGAGGGGCGCACGATAGGCGTGATGGCCGCCAGGCTGGCGCGGTGAGTAGCCGGGTACAGGCCGAGGACCATTCCGAGGGGGAACCCGGTGAACGCGAGTTCCTGGCCTTCGCGCGCATCGTCCTTCTCGGCCAAACGCAATGCCGGCAGCGGCGCCCCGCTCAGGCGCAGGTGGGCCAGATCGTGATCGCGGTCAACAGCGACAACGGTCGCGGGACGGAACCCCACCTCGGCGCCATTGCTGATCTTGATCACCACGCCCAACGTCTCCTTGCGCGCACCATCGAGCATATCCGGCACCACATGAGCATTCGTGATGACGCTCAAGCCGTCGCCGACCACGAATCCGGTGCCCGAAAATGCCACTGCCGGGCTGCGCGTCTGCAGATGGGTGCCAACACCGACGACCGACGGCTTGACCAGCGTGACCGTCTCAGGCAACGAAGCGGCCATAGCTGGAGGAAGGGCGACTATGAAAGCAGGTGCCAGCGCGAGCCAGAGACCGGAGAGCCGGCTGATACTGAGTTTGTGTTTCATAAGGTGTTCATATTGATCGAGTACATCTTCTAGCACAGTAGTCCAATCGTGCAAGGCATTTCAGAAGTAAGACATTAAAATAACGTTGCTTTACTGTAGGAAATTTATTATTTGCAACATACGGGTGTTTGCAGGCATGCTTGCCTGGCCTTCCGGCCCGTCGGCCCATGAAATGGGGGCGTTACAAAGTTTCGCAAATTGCAATAAGCAAAAACCTGTGTTGTTTGCGATAATGCAACGTTACAAGCATACGAAGCCGAGTATTGTTGTTTGTTCTGTTGTTCCACGGAATATGTGTTGTAGAGCGATTGGATTACCAACGGTATTTGCTGCTTTTGCTACCGCGCAATTGCAATTGCACACACTACAAGCGATCATGCAGGATGTTTATTTGACCGCGTCCGGCAACGGACCTTGACTGGCGAGACCAAAAGATGGCCGAAATCATAGCCTTGATTCTAAATTTCCTCAAAGCACTTGGTAAGTACCGTTGGCACGCGGTCGTCATTACCTGGATAGTCGCGATCGCGGGCTGGATCGTCGTGCTCGCGCTGCCGAACCAGTACGAAGCCTCGGCACGGGTCTATGTCGACACCCAAAGCATCCTGCGTCCCCTGATGGCCGGCATGACCACCACGCCACCCATGGAACAGCAGGTGCTGTTCATGCGCCGCACTCTGTTCAGCCGCCCCAACGTGGAACGCGTGGTGCGCGAACTCGATCTCGACGTCGGAGCCAGGACCCCCAAGGAGTTCGACAAGATCGTCGATGAGATGATCGCGACCATTAGAATGGCGGGCACCGAGCGTGACGATATTTACACCATTGCCTACACGGCGCCCAGCGCAAAGCAAGGCCGCGATGTGGTGCAAGCTTTCCTGACAATCTTCGTCGAAGGCAGTTTCAGTGGCAAGCGCCAGGATTCCGAGAAGGCGGTCCAGTTCATCGAAGACCAGATCCGCAATTACGAAGAACGCCTGGCCACCGCCGAAAACTCGCTCAAGGAATTCAAGATCAAGCACATGGGCATGCTGCCCAACGAGGGTGCAGACTACGGCGCGCGCATGATGTCCACCACCGAGTCGCTGAACCAGGCGCGACTGGAGTTGGCCGAAGCCGAGCAGGCGCGTAACGCGATCCGGCGCCAGATCTCGGGCGACACCCGCAGCGCTCCCGGCCGGCGTGCACTGCCGATCCTGACCGATCCGGCGCTCGACGAGCGCATCGCCAACGTCAACAAGACGCTCGACTCCCTGCGCACCCAATACACCGAGCAGCATCCCGACATCGTCGCTAACCGCCGCCTGCTGGAACAACTGCTGGCGCGCAGAGCCGACGAGGCGAAGAATGCAAAACCGAGCGCTGACCCCGGCGCCAGCTATAGCCCCATGCTGCAGCAGCTGAACGTGGCGCTGTCGGAGGCCGAAGCGCGCGTCGCTTCGCTGCAGGCGCGGGTGAGCGAATACAGTGCGCGCGCGGCCAACCTGCGCGGCCAGAGCGCCCAGGTGCCGGAAATCGAAGCGAAACTGGCCCAGCTCAACCGCGATTACGAAGTCAATCGCGAGAATTACCAGAAACTGGTCGAGCGCCGCGAGTCGGCCAAGCTGTCGGGTGACCTGTCGTCGGCCACCGACATGCTCAGCTTCCGCGTGATCGATCCCCCGCTGGCCCCGATCACCCCGTCCGGACCGAACCGTCTTCAGCTGTTCACCGCGGTGTTCATCATTTCACTCGCGGCCGGCCTGGCGGGTGCATTCCTGCTGAGCCAGCTACGCCCGACCTTCCTGAGCCAGGTGGCGTTGCGCGAGGTCACCGGACTGCCGATCCTGGGTTCGGTCAGCATGAACTGGACCGCCGAGCAGACGGTGCGGCGCAAGCGGCGCCTGGTCGCCCTGGCCGCGTCGGTGCTGCTGTTGTTCGGCGCCTATGGCGCCGGCCTGACGGCCATCCTCGTGCTTCCCCTGTAAGGCTGTCGTGAAGGAGCGAATGTGAGCATTATCGAAAAAGCGGCCAGCCGCATCGACCAGCAGCGTCAAGCCGCTGCCCCCGCCAGCGCCGGCCAGGCCGAGCGCGACGCCATTATTGCCGTGGAACACAACACGGCCCCGGTAGCGGCCGACGCCGGCCATGCCGTACAGCCCTCTGGCTCCGCCGTTGCCGGCGTCGAGGCACCGGTCACCGCAGCCCCTGCCAGCCCTGCGCGCCAGGGCCCGCGCCGGGTCCAGCTCGACCTCGCGCGCATGCGCGACCTGGGCATGGTGACCGCGGCCGGTGGCCGCACCAACCTGCTGGAAGAATTCCGCGTCATCAAGCGCCCGCTGCTCAAGCGCGCCTTCGCCGAGCGGACGCCGGGCAAGAACCCCGGCAACCTGATCATGATCACCAGTTCGCTGCCCGGCGAAGGCAAGACCTACAGCTCGATCAACCTGGCGATGAGCATCGCCATGGAACTGGACCATACCGTGCTGCTGGTCGACGCCGACGTGGCGCGCCCGTCGGTCATGCGTACCCTGGGCCTGCCGGCCCAGCGCGGCCTGATGGACATTCTGGTGGACGACAGCCTCGACGTCTCGGATGTGCTGCTGCGCACCAACGTCGATACCTTGGCGATCCTTCCGGCCGGCACCAGCACCCCGCAGGCCACCGAATTGTTGGCTAGCTCGACCATGACCGCCCTGGTCAACGAACTGGCGAACCGCTATCCCGACCGCGTGATCATCTTCGATTCGCCGCCGCTGCTGCTGACCAGCGAGTCACGCGAGCTGGCCAGCCACATGGGCCAGCTCGTGGTCGTGGTGGAAGCCCAGACCACTACCCAGCATGCGGTGAAGGAAGCGCTGCAGCGGCTGGAAGGCTTCGACAACGTCAATCTGATCTACAACAAGACCCGTGACCTGCCCGGGATCGAAGAAACGTATGACTATCACTATGGCTGAATCCCGGCGGACGCGCCGCATCCCGCGCGCGCTGCCACGCCTGCTGCCGTTGGCGGCGGCCATGCTTGTTGCAGCGCCCAGCAGCCACGCCCAGTGGGAAGTCGTCCCCGCGATCGGCCTGCTCGAAACCTATACCGACAACGCCGACCTGCGTGACGATGATCTGGCCAGCGCGCAGTGGATTACCGAGTTGCGTCCGTCCCTGTCCGTGACCGGCAAGACCCGACGCCTGAAAGTCAATGCCGCCGCTAGTTGGAGCCGCTTCGCCTACAGCGACAAGGAAGAGGTAAACGACCGCATCGACAGTCAGCGCACCTATGCGGCCGACCTGCAGGGCACGCTGGTCGACCAGATGCTGTACGTCGATGCCTCCGCCAACCGGAGCCGGCAAAATATCCTGCCTTTCGGTCCCGGCGCGCAGAGCACGCCCTTTTCGAACGCGAACCAGACCGAGGTACGCAGCTGGAGCGTCAGCCCCTACCTGGTGCGCCGGCTCGGCCGCGACGCCACCATGCAACTGCGCTATACGCGCGATTCGGTCGACTCGGGCCTGAGCAACCTGTTCGGCAGCAGCACCGGCGACACCGTCCTGCTGAATCTGGCCAGCGGCGCCGAATTGCGCGCGCTCGGCTGGGGGCTGAACTACATGCTCCAGGAAGTCGATAACCGCCTGGTCGGTGCATCGTCATCCGAGACCGTGGCCGGTTCGCTGCGCTACCAGTTCTCGCGCACCTGGGCCGCGACGGCGACGGCCGGCCACGACCGCTTCGACTTCGAAGGGCCAGGCGGCAAGACCGCGGGCCGCAACTGGTCGGTCGGCGGCGCCTGGACACCGAGCACGCGCACCAGCGTGCAGGCCTCGGTCGGGCGCCACCTGTACGGCAAGACCGGATCGCTGTCGGCGACGCTGCGCGCCCGGCGCCTGGTGTGGGACATCCAGTACGGCGACATGATCACCTCGTCGCGCTCGCAATTCTTGCTGCCGGCCGCGATCGACACCGCCGCCATGCTGGATCGCCTGTTCAACGGCATGATCGCCGACGCCCTCGAGCGCGAGCGTGCGGTTGCCGCCTACATGCAGGCCAATGGCTTGCCGACCAGCCTTGCCAACGACGTCAATTACCTGAGTAACCGCTATGCGCGCGACAAGCAGTTGCGCGCCTCCGTGGGTTGGCGCTCGGCGCGCGCCACCGCGCTCGTGAGCGCCTACCGCAGCGAGCGCCGCGCCGTTTCCGACCAGCAGAGCGACAGCCCCTTGCTGGGCAGTTCGCTGTCCTCGCTCAACGACGACGTGCGCCAGCACGGCGGCAGCCTTGCCCACACCTACCGCCTGAATGCACGTTCCTACCTGCAAAGCGGCGCGGACTACCGCTATTCCGAGTCGCTCACCACCGGCCTCGAATCGAGCGAACGCGTGTTCTATGTGCGGCTCAACCAGGATCTGGGCCGCAATGTGCGCGCCAGCCTTGAAGCGCGGCGACGCAACGGCGACACCGGATTCGAAGGCCGCCGCGACTACACCGAAAACGCCGTGATCGCCAGCCTGACCATGACGTATTAAGCGAAGAGAGCAAGCAGATGTACGAATCCTATTACGGCCTGTCGGCCAAGCCTTTCCAGCTCCGTCCCGATCCGCATTTCTTCTTCGGTTCGAAAGGCCACAAGCGCGCCATGGCCTACCTGGAGTATGGCCTGTCGCAGGGCGAGGGCTTCATCGTCATCACGGGCGAGGTCGGCGCCGGCAAGACCACGCTGGTGCGCAACCTCCTCAACCGCATCCCGCTGGACCAGATCGTGGCGGCCCATATCGTCAACACCAGCCTCGATCCGGAAGACACGCTGCGCATGGTGGTCTCGGCCTTTGGCCTGCCGTACGAAGGCGCCAGCAAGGCCGAGCTGCTCAATCGCCTGGAGCAGTTCTTGCGCGCCGTCGACCGCCAGGGCAAGCGCGCCCTGCTCGTGATCGACGAGGCCCAGAACCTGAACGCGCGCACGGTCGAGGAGTTGCGCATGCTGTCCAATTTCCAGACCGACGACCGCTCGCTGCTGCAGACCTTCCTGCTCGGTCAGCCCGAGTTCCGCGCCACCCTGCACAGCCCTACCATGCAACAGCTGCGCCAGCGCGTGATCGCCAGCTACCACCTGGGACCGATGGATGCGCAGGAAACCCGCGCCTATGTCGAGCACCGCCTGGCCACGGTTGGCTGGAAGGGTGATCCGGCATTCGACGACGACGCCCACGCCGCCATCTACGGCTACAGCGGCGGCATCCCGCGCAAGACCAATACGCTGATGGACCGCGTGCTCCTGATGGGCTACCTGGAAGAGCTGCATGGCTTCACCGGCGCCCATATCGGCGACGTCGTGCGCGACATCTCGGACGAGTTCCAGGCCCCGGATGGCATCGGCGAGCCGGATCCCGCATCCGTGCGCGACACCTCCGGCCAGCATGACCTGCAGCACGGCGAGATGCGCGGCGAACGCCGCGGCGCCAGCGTCGAGCAGCTCGACGAACGCATGATGCGCCTCGAGAAATCGATCGTGTCGGTGCTGTCGATCCTCAAGAAGATCGCCGCCACCCCGCCCGGTTCGCCGCGCCACTTGGACCAGGAATAATCTTTTCAAGAATGGACTTGGCATGAAAATGACCGCACCCGCAGCCCGGCCGCGTCCCGCGCCAGGCGAAAAGATCCGCAACGCGATGACCTGCGACGTCGAGGACTACTTCCAGGTCTCGGCCTTCGCTCCCTACATCGACCGCGCCAGCTGGCCGACCCGCGAATGCCGCGTCGAGGCCAATACGGAACGCATCCTGGCCTTGTACGAGCGCCACGGCGTGCGCGCGACCTTCTTCACCCTGGGCTGGATCGCCGAGCGCTATCCCGCCATGGTGCGCCGCATCGTCGCCGCCGGCCACGAACTGGCCAGCCACGGATACGGCCACCTGCGCGCCTCGGACCAGAGCCGCGCCGAATTCGACAACGACATCCGCTCCAGCAAGGCGCTGCTCGAAGACATCGGCGGCCAAGCCGTGGTGGGCTACCGCGCGCCGAGCTTTTCGATCGGCCACGCCAACCTGTGGGCGCTGGACGCGCTGCACGACGCGGGCTACAAGTACAGCTCGAGCATCTACCCGATCGCCCACGACCACTATGGCATGCCGGACGCGCCGCGCTTCGCCTTCTACCCGAACGGCCCGGACGGCCTGCTCGAAGTGCCGATCACCACGGTCAAGATGGCGGGCCGCAACCTGCCGGCCGGCGGCGGCGGCTACTTCCGCCTGCTGCCCTACGCCCTGTCGCGCTGGATGATGGAAAAAGTCAACCGCGAAGACCGCGAGCCGGCGCTGTTCTACTTCCACCCGTGGGAAGTCGATCCCGGCCAGCCGCGTCCCGAAGGCCTGGGCGCCAAGGCGCGCTTCCGCCACTACGTCAATATCGACCGCATGGAGCGCCGCCTGGAATGCCTGGCGCGCGACTTCGCGTGGGACCGCATGGACCGCATCTTCCTGGACCAGCCATGAATTCGATCATCGAAGCGGCGCAGGCCAAGCGCGCCGCCCCGCCAGCCGCATCGAGCGCGGCGCACACCCTGCACCTGATGGGGCCGCAAGACGCCGCCCGCTGGGATGCCTTCGTGCGCGCCTGCCCCACGGCCACCTTCTTTCACCTGTCGGGCTGGCAGAAGGTCATCGAGCAGTCTTTCGGCATCCAGACCTGGTTCTATTTCGTCGAGCAGGATGGCCAGATCCAGGGCGTGCTGCCGCTGGCCGAGATCAAGAGCCGGCTATTCGGCCACTCGCTGGGTGCAATGCCGTTCTGCGTCTACGGCGGCGTGGCCGCGCTCGATGACACGGCGCGCGGGATGCTCGACGAAGCGGCCGACCTGCTGGCCAAGAAGCTCGGCGTGGGCCACCTGGAATACCGTGGCATGCACCGCGCCCACCCGGGCGACGCCTCCTGGCACACCAAGGAGCTGTACGTCACCTTCCGCAAGGAGATCACCGGCGACGACGAAGCCAACCTGAACGCCATCCCGCGCAAGCAGCGCGCGATGGTGCGCAAGGGAATCAAGCTGGGCCTGAAAGGCGTGGTCGAAAATAACGTCGAGCGCATGTTCGAGGCCTATGCCCACAGCGTGCTGCGCCTGGGCACCCCGGTATTCCCGAAAAAATACTTCGCCCTGCTGCAGCAGACCTTCGGCGACGAGTGCGAAGTGCGCACCATCTACACCGAAGACAACCGCCTGGTCGGCTCGGTGCTGTCGTTCTACTGGCGCGACGAAGTCGTGCCGTATTACGGCGGCGGCACCGACCTGGCGCGCAGCGTGGCTGGCAACGACTTCATGTACTGGAACCTGATGCAGGCCGCCGCCGCGCGCGGCTGCCGCATCTTCGATTTCGGCCGCAGCAAGCTGGGTACTGGCGCCTACGATTTCAAGAAGAACTGGGGCTTCGAGGCCCAGCCACTGCCGTATGAGTACAAGCTGTACGCGTCGAGCGCGCTGCCGGACAACAATCCGCTGAACCCGAAGTACCAGTTGTTCATCAAGATGTGGAAGAAGCTGCCGCTGCCGGTGGCGAACTTCCTCGGTCCCTACATCGTGCGCAACCTGGGGTAATGCCGTGCAAGACCTGCTGCTGCTGATCCACCGCATCCCCTACCCGCCCAACAAGGGTGACAAGATCCGCTCGTACAACCTGCTCAAGCACTTGGCGCGTGACTACCGGGTGCACCTGGCCACGTTCGTGGACGACGCCGACGACTGGCAATACGTGCCGAAAGTCGAGGCGATGTGCGCCAGCAGCCATTTCGCGGCCCTGAATCCCATGCTGGCGCGGGTGCGCAGCCTTGGCGCGCTGGTCAAGAACCGTTCGCTGTCGCTGGACTATTACCAGGACGCTGGCCTGCAGCGCTGGGTAGACCAGACCATGACCGCGCACGCGATCAAGCGGGTGCTGGTGTTCTCGTCGGCAATGGCCCAGTACGCCGACAACTATCCAGAGTCCCGGCGCGTAATCGACTTTTGCGACGTGGACTCGGACAAATGGCGCCAGTACGCCGACAAGAAATCCTGGCCCATGAGCTGGCTGTACCGGCATGAAGCGCGCCAGCTGCTGCGCTACGAGCGCCAGGTGGCAAGCCAGTACGATGCCTCGCTGTTCGTCTCCAGCCCCGAGGCGGACCTGTTCCGCCAGTTGGCGCCCGAGAGCGTGGCGCGCATCGGCCATTTCAGCAATGGCGTCGACACCGATTACTTCTCGCCCGAACACGACCTGGCCAGCCCCTACGCCCCCGGCGAGCGCTCGCTCGTGTTCACCGGCGCCATGGACTACTGGCCGAACGTCGATGCGGTGCAATGGTTCTGCGATGAGATATTCCCGATCCTGCGCCGGCAAGACCCTGATCTACGCTTCTATATCGTCGGCTCCCGCCCCGCGCCACAGGTGCAGGCGCTGGCCCAGTCGCCGGGCGTGACCGTCACCGGCACCGTGCCCGACGTGCGCCCGTACATCCGTCATGCACGGGTGGCAGTGGCGCCACTGCGCATCGCGCGCGGCATCCAGAACAAGGTACTAGAAGCGATGGCGATGGCTACACCGGTCGTGGTGTCGCCCCAGGCGCTCGAAGGCATCGCGGCCGAACCGGGCCGCGAGCTGCTATTGGCGGCCGATGCCACGGGCTTCGCCGATGCCGTCGCACTGCTGCTCGCCCGCGCCGACAACGACATGGGCCTGGCCGCGCGCGCCAGGGTCGAATACCATTACAGCTGGCCCAGCAACCTGGCCTGCATCGGGGAGAAACTCGAATGCTATTGAAATCACCGCCCGTGGCGCCTGGCGCCGCCGTCCTGTCGAACGCTCACAGCCCGGCCCTGGCACTCCTGCTGCTGGCCATGCTGGCGCCGTTCGCCCTGTACTATGGCACCGCCGCCTCGATGGTGTCGATCTGGAACAGTTCCGAGACCTTCGCCCACGGCTATGCCATCCTGCCGATCAGCCTGTGGCTGATCTGGCGCCGCCGCGACCGCTTTGCCCACATCCCGGCCGTCCCCTGTCCACCGGCCTTGCTGCTGCTGGCCTTGCTGGGCGCCGGCTGGCTGGCGGGGTATATGGGCGACGTCTCGGTAGTCATGCAGTACTGCTTCGTGGCGATGATCCCGACCGCGGCGCTGGCGCTGTTCGGCCCACGCCTGGCGGGCGCCTTTGCCTTCCCGCTGCTGTTCCTGCTGTTCGCCGTGCCGTTCGGCGAAATCTTCGTCGACCCGCTCATCCATCTCACCGCCGATTTCACCGTATGGGCGGTGCAGGCGACCGGCATCCCGGTGCTGCGCAACGGCACCCGCTTCGATCTGCCGACCGGCTCGTGGTCGGTGGTGGAAGCCTGCAGCGGCATCCGCTACCTGATTTCGTCGATCACGCTGGGCAGCCTGTACGCCTACCTGACCTATAGCAGCAACCGCCGCCGCGCCGTGTTCATCGCGCTGTCGATCGTGGTGCCGATCGTGGCCAATGGCCTGCGCGCCTACATGATCGTGATGATTGGCCATTTCAGCAGCATGGAACACGCGACCGGCGTCGACCACTTGGTCTATGGTTGGCTGTTCTTCGGCCTGATCATGTTCATCATGTTCTGGCTCGGCAGTTTCTGGCGCCAGGACGAGCAACCGGCCCCGGCCCAGGTCCACAGCGAGACGGTTGCCGGCACGCAAGCCAGTGCCGGCAAGGGCGCGGCCCGCATCATGCCGATGGCGGTCGCCGTGATCGCCGTCCTGGCGCTGTGGCCGGCCTTTTCCGTGATCAACGAGCGCGCCAACCGCAACCCGGCGCCGGTCCAGCTGGCCGAACCCGCGATCCGCCTGGACCAGGCCGGCGGCTTCCCCGACTGGCAGGTCCGCTTCATGGAACCTGATGCGCGCCTGGCGCGCACCTGGCAGGTGCCGGGCGCCGAGCGCCCGGTGCGCCTCGAGATCCTGTACTACCGCAACCAGGACAAGCAGAAGGGCCTGATCAGCTCCGTCAACCGCCTGACCGGCGAGAAGGACGCCTTCCATGCAGTAACGAGCAGCACGCGCAGTGAAACTGCCGGCGCACTGACGCTGCCTCTGCGCGAGACCCTGCTGGCGAGCCCGAACGGCAAACTGGTGGTCTGGCACACCATGTGGGTCAATGGCGGCTACCTGACCAGCAACGTGGTCGGGAAGCTACGCCAGGCGCAGGGACGGCTGCTGTTCCAGGGCGACGACGGCGCCCTGGTGCTGCTGGCCGCGCCATATGGCGACGATCCGGATGCCGCGCGCGCCGCCATGCGCGCCTTCCTGGCCGGTCACTTCGGTGCGGTGGACGCCGCGCTACAGGCGACCAGGGAACGCTGAGCATGGCCGCGATTGCTTCATCCGCGCATGCCGGCCAGCCGCCACTGGTCGTGCACCTCGTCTACCGGCTCGACATCGGCGGCCTGGAAACGCTGCTGGTCGACACCATCAACCGCATGCCGCCTGATCGCTACCGGCACGCGGTCGTGTGCCTGACCGACTACACCGACTTCGCCGAGCGCATCACGCGCCCGGACGTGGAACTGTTCGCGCTGCACAAGCCGCCCGGCGCCGCACTGCATATCCACCTGGACCTGTGGCGCCTGCTGCGCCGCCTGCGCCCAACGATCCTGCACACCTACAACCTGGGCTGCTACGAGTACGCCGCCACCGCGCTCGCGGCCGGGGTGCCGGTGCGGATCCACGCCGAACACGGGCGCGACGCCGGCGATCCCCAGGGGCTGAACCGCAGGCACAACCTGCTGCGGCGCCTGCTGGCGCCCTGCGTCGACCGTATCGTTCCGGTCTCGCGCGACCTGCACGACTGGCTGCGTGACCTGGTTGGCATCGCCCCGGCCAAGCTGGCGGCGATCGACAACGGCGTCGACACCGATCGCTTCCGCCCGGTCCGGCCGGACGACACCGCCACGGAGCCGTGGCAGGACGATCCAGGCGCCTTCGTGATCGGCACCGTCGGCCGCCTCCAGGATGTCAAGGACCAGGCCAACCTGATCGACGCCTTCGCCCTGCTGCGCAAGATGCTGCCACAGGCGCGCCTGCGCCTGGTGCTGGTCGGCGACGGCCCGCTGCGCGCGGCGCTGGAAGCGCAGGTGGCGGCCCTCGGCCTGCAGGACTGCGTCTGGATGGCCGGTCCGCACGCCGACGTCGCGCCGCCGATGCGCAGCTTTTCACTGTTCGCATTGTCCTCGATCGCCGAGGGCACGCCGGTCACGCTGCTCGAAGCGATGGCCAGCGGCTTGCCAGTGGTGGCGAGCGCCGTCGGCGGCATCCCGGAGCTGGTGCAGCATGGCGCGATGGGCATGCTGATGCCGGCGCGCGATTCCCAGCTCCTGGCCGAGGCGCTGGCCGTTTATGTGCGCGACCCTGCGCTCGCGCGTTCGCATGGCGCGGCCGGCCGCGCCCATGTCGAACGGCACTACAGCATGCGCGCCATGCTCGACGCCTATGTTGCCCTGTACGATGGCCTGTGCCAGACCAAGATGAAAACGAATAAAGCGATTACACCATGTGCGGAATAGTTGGACTGTTTGATACCCGCGGCCAGCGCGCCATCGCGCGTGACGTGCTGCACCGGATGAACGAAACCCAGTTCCACCGCGGCCCGGTCGAAGGCGACCTGCACCTCGAGCCGGGCCTGGGCTTCGGCCACCGGCGGCTGTCGATCATCGCCCTCGAAGCCGGGCTGCAGCCGCTGTTCAACGAAGACGAAACGATCGCCCTGGTGTTCAACGGCGAGATCTACAACTTCCGCGAGCTGCGCGCCGAGCTGCAGGGGCTGGGCCATGCTTTCCGTACCCCGTCCGACAGCGAGACGATCGTCCACGCCTACGAACAGTGGGGCGAGGATTGCGTCCAGCACCTGCGCGGCATGTTCGCTTTCGCGATCTGGGACCGTCCGCGCCAGACCCTGTTCCTGGCGCGCGACCGCTTGGGCATCAAGCCGATGCACTACGCGCTGCTGGACGACGGCATGTTCGCCTTCGGCTCCGAACTCAAGTCGCTGCTGTGCCTGCCGAACCTGAAGCGCGAGATCGACCCGTTGGCGGTCGAGGAATACTTCGCCTATGGCTACGTGCCCGAGCCGCGCACCATCTTCGCGGGGGCGCGCAAGCTGCTGCCGGGGCATACATTGACCCTGCGCGTCGGCCAGCCGCTGCCGGCCTCGAAACAATACTGGGACGTGCCGTTCACGCCGCACCAGCAAATGACCGAGCGCGACATGGAGGGCGAGCTGGTCGTTCGCCTGCGCGAAGCCGTGGAGAGCCACCTGATCGCCGACGTGCCGCTGGGCGCCTTCCTGTCGGGCGGCGTCGACTCGAGCGCGGTGGTGGCCATGATGGCCGGCGTCTCGCCAGGTCCGGTGAACACCTGTGCGATCGCTTTCAACGATCCGGCCTTCGACGAATCGCAGTATGCGCGCCAGGTGGCCGAACAATACAAGACCCGGCACCAGAGCGAGACAGTCGACAAGGACGACTATGGCCTGATCGATATCCTGGCGGCGCTGTACGACGAGCCGTATGCCGACAGCTCGGCAATCCCGACCTACCGCGTGTGCGAATTGGCGAGAAAGCGCGTGACGGTCGCCCTGTCGGGTGACGGAGGCGACGAAAACTTCGCCGGCTATCGCCGCCACCGGATGGCCATGGGCGAGCAGCGGGTGCGCTCGATGCTGCCGCTGGCGCTGAGGAAGCCCGTGTTTGGCCTGCTCGGCAAGGCCTACCCGAAAGCCGACTGGGCACCGCGCGTATTGCGCGCCAAGACTACCTTCGAGGCGCTGGCGCGCGACCTGACCGAGGGTTACTTCCATGGCGTCTCGGTCAACAACGACCGCGTACGCCAGCAACTGTTCTCCGACGGCTTCCGACAGCGCCTGCAAGGCTATCGGGCGGTCGAGGTCATGCGCGGCTATGCCGCCAACGCCCCAACCGATGACCCGCTGTCGCTGGTGCAGTACCTGGACATGAAGACCTACCTGCCGGGCGACATTCTGACCAAAGTCGACCGCGCCAGCATGGCGCACGCCCTCGAGGTGCGGGTGCCGCTGCTGGACCACCACTTTGTCGAGTGGGTGTCGGGTTTGCCGTCGACCTCCAAGCTGCGCAATGGCGAAGGCAAGCATATTTTCAAGAAAGCCCTGCAACCCTATCTGTCGGACGACATCCTGTATCGCAAGAAAATGGGCTTCTCGATCCCGCTTGCGGCCTGGCTGCGAGGCCCATTGCGCGAGGCCATGCGCAGTGCGGTGCTCAACCCGGCGCTGCTCGATACCGGGATCTTCAATGCCGCCTACCTGAAGCAGATGGTGGACGAGCACCAGGCTGGGACGCAGGACCATGCAACCACGCTGTGGTCGGTCCTGATGTTCGATGCTTTCCTGCGCAAGAACGGCGCAAGCGCTGCCTGAGGCCCCGATGGAAACGATACTGTGGTGCCTTGACCTGATCGGCGTTGCCTATCTGTGCTTGTGGGCCTTACGTCAAGACCGCCGCGGCAGCAGCGGTGACAAGGAAAAGCGTCACTAATATGCGCGATCTGTTCCTGCTCGGTATTCTGCCATTGCTGCTGTACGCCATGCTGCAGCGCCCATTCATCGCGCTTGCCATGCTGCCATGGACCGCCCTGTTCTTTCCGAACGCCTGGGTGTACGGTCTTGCAAGCCACATCCGCTACAACCTGCTGTTCGCAGGGGTAACGCTTGTCGCTTACCTGGTCCACAAGCACAAACCCGCATTCCGCCTCAGTGGACTGGGGATGCTGGTACTGCTGTTCTTCTTCTGGACGACGCTCAGCACATGGATGTCGATCGGCGCTCCGGGAGTAGCCTGGGAATACTGGAATCGTCTCCTCAAGATCATCATCCTGTTCCTCTTCGTTCTCGCCATCGTCGAAAACAAACTCCACGTTGACACACTGTTGTGGGGAGTCGTGCTGTCGGTCGGTTTCTATGGCAATCTGGAAGCACTGAAGTTTATCGCCAGCGGTGGTAATCACATGATCTCCGGCATCGCCGGGCATGTGCTGGCGGACCGTAACGAACTGGCGCTGGCGTTCGTGATGACCCTACCAATCTGCGTCTATCTGCTGAGTGAGTATGGAAAGCAATCGCGTGCCATCCAACTGGGCTTGATCGGCACCATGTGTTTACTCGTCTTCGCTGTCATCGGCACCCAGTCGCGCGGCGGTTTCCTGGCGCTCCTGACCCTTGGCGCCTACCTGTTCGTCAAAAGCGAGCGCAAGGTCTTGCTGTCCGTGCTGATCGTGGCCCTGATCGTGGTCCTGGGCAATTTCGCCTCGTCCGAATGGTCAGCGCGCATCGACACCATCGAGACGGCTAACGAAGATGCGTCATTCATGGGCCGGGTTGTTGCATGGAAGCTCAGCTTCATCATGGCGATGCAGAATCCGTTCTTCGGCGGTGGCTTCAAGACGCTTGAAAATCTTTCCGTCTGGACCGAGCTGTCACGACACTTCTTTGAGTATCCATGGTTTTATACCGGCGATTCGCTGCCACCGACGACCTTTGCGCGCGCCGCACACAGTGTGTATTTCCAGGTGCTGGGCGACCATGGCTTCGTCGGCCTGTTCATCTACCTCGCCTGCCTGTTCGCCTCCTGGCGCAAGGCGGCGCGCGCCGCCAGAACCGCCAAACGGGCAGGCGGACCCGCATGGCTCGTCAATATGGCAGTCGCGATGCAGCTGAGCATCTTTGCCTTCGCTTTCGGCGGTGCAGCGCTGAGCTTTGCGTATTTCGACCTGATTTTCACCCTGTTTGGACTAACTATCGTCATTGAACAACGCATTTTGCCCGCCGAGCTGGCGAAGCTGGCGCGCACCGAAAGGCATCGACATGGTGCTCAGCACGTCCCCGATGCCGTCCAGACAGTTACCGTGGGTTGCGCTCGCTAACGCGGTCAGTCCAAGCCACCACCTCGAACCATGACAAAAGTCAGAACCAGCATCAGTCTCGCGGGCGGCCTGATCCGTCACGCAGGCAACGCCATCGCCTCGCGCGAAGCAGGAGCAAGGCGACTCTGCATCCTCAACTACCATCGCGTCCTGACACAGCCAGACCCGCTGCTCGACTCCGAGCCGACCATTGAAACCTTCCGATGGCATATGACCTTGTTGGCCCGGAGCTTCAATGTATTGCCCTTGCATGATGCGATCGAGATGCTGGGCACGCGCGACATGCCTCCCCGCGCGGTCGCCGTCACCTTCGACGATGGCTACCGCTCGACCCATGATCTCGCCCTGCCGGTGCTGCGCGAGTTTCGGTTGCCGGCCACGGTCTTCGTCACGACCGGACATATCGGGAAGGGCAGCATGTGGAACGACGTGATCCTGGAAGCGACGCGCCGGCTTCCGGCCGGTCGGCTCGACCTGCGCGAGCTGGGGTTCGACAACTATTCACTGGGCACGCAGGCTGATCGGCACGACACGGCGCGCACACTCACCGAACGCGCCAAATATCTATCACCCGCGGAGCGGGCTCGACTCAACCACAGACTCGAAACCCTGGTGGGCTGCCCACTGGAGCAAGAGTTGATGCTGACCCGCGAGATGCTGCTGGCACTGGACGATGGCGGTATCGAGATCGGTGGACACACGGTCACCCATCCCATCCTGACTTGCATCGACGACGACACCGCACGTGAGGAGATCGTTAATAACAAGCAGCAGCTGGAAGCCATGCTGGGAAAACCGCTGCGCCTGTTTGCATATCCCAATGGCAAGCCAGGCATTGATTTCGACGAGCGGCATGCCCGCATGGTGCGCGAGGCCGGGTACCATGCCGCATTCACCACCGCCCCCGGACCGGTCTCCCGTCACAGCGAGCGTTATACACTGCCGCGCAGCCGACCATGGGATGCACACCCGCTCAAGTTCGCCAGTCGACTTTTATACTGGTTGAGTGGGAGGTCCGTGTGAGCCAGATTAAGAAATCACTTGGTCTGTCGTTCGCGGCGCAATACACGGAAATGGCCATCCAGTTCATCGGTGTCATGTTCCTGGCCAGGCTCATCACGCCCGAGGAAATCGGCATTTATTCGGTGGCCGCTTTCCTGATGGCGCTGCTCCATGTATTCCGCGACTTTGGCGTCGGCAAATACCTGATCGCGGTCGAGGAACTGACGCCCGACCGGATTCGCTCCGCCTATGGCGTGGCCATCATCCTGGCCGGGTCGATCGCCCTGCTGCTGTACCTGTCCGCTCCGCTGGTAGCACGCTTTTACGATGAACCGCGGGTGGCCGCCATCCTCGAAGTGATGGCGATCAGCTTCGCCCTCACACCGCTCGGTGGCCTGTTGACGTCGATTTTCCGACGCAATATGGAGTTCAAGAAGATCATGATCGTGCAGGTCACGAGTTCGATCTTCCACGTGATCACGGCGGTGACCCTGGCGACCCATGGATTCGGTGCGCTCAGCCTGGCCTGGGCAAATTTCGCCGGCATCCTGTCGTACGGCATCGCGGCCGTCCTCCTGCGCACGCGCGGTACACCCTATAGGCCGAGCTTCAGGAATATGCGGGAAATCCTGTCATTCGGCAGCGTCAACAGCCTGGGCAGCCTCGCCAGCGTCCTCGGCAGCAACGGCCCGGACGTGATCATCGCCAAGACCATCAACCTGGCCGCATCCGGCTACTTCAGCCGCGCCAACGGCATGATCCAGATGTTCCGTACCCTGGTCAACGGCGCCATCGTGCCGCTGATCCTTCCCTATTTTTCTCAGCTGCGACGCGATCGGGGCGACACCATCCTGGCATACCGTTCGGCCGTCGAGCACTTGACCGTGTTTGCCTGGCCATTCTTTACCGTGCTGGGCTTCCTGACCCTGCCTACGGTGCGGGTGCTGTACGGCACCCAGTGGGATGCCTCGGTGCCGGTGGTGCAAGTGCTGTGCATTGCCGGCGCCCTGGTTAACCTGACGACATTCGCCGGCGATGTCATGATCGCTCATGGCAAGGTCGGCCAGGCGACGGCAAGCCAGGTATTGACCCAGCCGGTGCGCCTGGGGGCGATCTTGCTCGCCGGACCATTCGGCATCATTCCCATCGCCATCGCGCTGGTGCTGGTCGAGTGCTACACCGTGGCCATCACCTCGCGACGCCTGTACACCGCCACCGGCATTGAACTGGGCGGGGTGCTGCGCGCGACCACCAAGAGCGCCATCGTCACCTTGTTCAGTGCCGTAGGCCCGGCCCTCGTGATGTTCACTTTCATGACCGGCGAGCGCGCCTGGCTGGAGCTTGTCGTCGGTGGCGCAAGTGCACTGGTCGGCTGGTTCATTGGCATTACCTGCACCAACCATCCTGTAAAAGCGCATCTGTATCAAGCGCGCAACTGGGTGTTTGCCAGAATACAAGGATGGGGTCATACACTATGATGGAAGAAACAATGAATGTGGGGTTTTGCGAGAATGGCGCCGGCTATGGCGGCGCAGTGATCTCGCTTGCCGCATTCCTGGCGCATCGTCCTGCCAGCGTGCGCCCCTACCTCTACACGAGTCTGGGTACAGAGCCTTACCAGAAGCTGTCCGGTCTGGGCAACTGGCGCCACCTGCGTCCGGTCGCATGGTTCGACCGGTCCTGGTTGGGGCCGCACAGGGCACGACTGTCATCGCACCTGGAAAATGCATTCAACCTGCTGCCTTACGCCTTGCGTCACTACCGGGCCTTCAAGGCGCAACACATCGATCTGGTTTATCTGAACAACGATTGCACTTGCAATTTTGCTGGTGCGCTTGGCGCCCGGATGGCAGGCTTGCCGATGGTGCTGCACGCGCGCGGTTTCAATGCCGATACCCGCGGCAATCGCTGGGTACTGGGCCAGCTGGACCATTGCATCGCCGTCTCGCAGGCGGTAAAGGCGGAGTTGCTGGAACTCGGCCTGCCCGCCCACAAATGCACTGTCGTGCCGGAAGGGCTGGAACTCGACTTGTTTCGTCCCCGTCCGCCAAGCGAGTTGCTGCGCGCCGAGCTCGGCCTGAACCAGGAAACGCCGGTCGTTACCCTGGTAGGCGGATTGATCGACTGGAAAGGCCAGGACGTGCTGCTGGACGCCGTTCCCGCCATCCTGGCGCGCTTCCCCACCACCCGCTTTCTGCTGGTGGGTTCCGCATATGGCAAGGACGACATATTCGCGCAAGAAATCACGCGCCGGGTCGCGACGCCGGCATTACGCGGCCATGTGCAACTGCTTGGAGCACGTCAGGATATTCCCGACATACTTTCGCTCAGTTCGGTCGTCCTGCATGCGTCGACCAAGCCGGAACCCTTCGGCCGCACTTTCCTTGAAGGAATGGCTATGGGAAGACCGACGATCGCATCCAACGAAGGCGGGCCGCTTGATGTCATCGAGCATGAGGTCGATGGGTTGCTGATCGCTCCTCGTGATCCAGCAGTGCTTGCCCAGGCAGTCAACCTCTTGCTGTCCGAACCGGCATATGCGGCCCGGCTCGGCGCCAATGCCGCACGCAAGGCGAGCAGGTTCTCGATCCAGTACCACGTCGAGGCCATCAGTGCGGTATTGCAGGCGACGCGCGACCGGGCGCGGCGCGCTTGAGCAGGTGGTCCAGCGATAAAAACGGGGCGGTCAGCGCTCGCGGTGGGTGAGTCCAATGGCAATGCGCACCAGCTGCTCAACCGGCGTTCGAGCCCGCCATCGCGGGCAGCGCGTTTTTTGGCAGCTGACTCAGGCCTGCATGGCGACCCGAGACCGGCCATTCATACCAATACTTCGCGCGGCGCGGGGTGTCCCAGAAATGCGGTTGGGCTGGCGCTCAGGCCGTAAGCGCCCGACTGGAACACGACCACCAGGTCGCCGACCTCGGCATCCGGCAACGCCATGCGCTCGGCCAGCAGATCAAGCGGCGTACAAAGCGGCCCAACCACCGAAACCGGCGCGCCCGGCGCCGCATCCATGCGGTTACCGATTGCGACCGGATAGTTCTTGCGGATCACCTGGCCAAAGTTGCCGGAGGCCGCCAGATGGTGGTGAAGGCCGCCGTCGGTGACCAGGAATACTTGGCCGCGAGATACCTTACGGTCGACCACCCTTGCGACATAAATGCCGGCCTCGCCGACCAGATAGCGGCCCAGTTCGATCGCCATGCGCACCTCGGGCAAGGCGGCGCGCAGTTGCTGCAGGCAGCCGCCCAGGTGGGCGCCGATCGGCGCCAGGTCCAGCCTTTGTTCGCCGGGAAAATAAGGAATGCCCAAGCCACTGCCAAGATTGATCTGGCGCGGCGGACATGGCGCATGCTCCGCCAGGCGCAGCGCCAGCGCGCAGGCGTTGCTGGCCGCCTCCATGATGGCTTCCGGCCGCAGGCTCTGCGAACCGCTGAAGATGTGGAACCCCTGGAAATCGACCTGGCCCAGGTCCATGCGCGCCAGCAGGCCCGGCAATGCTTCGGCGTCGATGCCGAACGGCTTGGCGCCGCCACCCATGCGCATGCCCGACGACTTGAGCTCGAAGTCGGGATTCACGCGCAGCACGACGCGCGGCAGGATGCCGAGTCGCTTGCCCGCGTCGATCGCAAGCGCCAACTCGCGCTCGGATTCGACCATGAGATTAATGTCGGCGGCAACCGCCTGCATCAGTTCCGCTTCACTCTTGCCCGGGCCGGCGAAACTCACCCGCGACGGCGCCATGCCGGCGTCGAGCGCCACCTTCATCTCGCCGGCCGAGGCCACGTCGAGACCATCGACCAGGGGCGTCAGGTGGCCGACCAGGGCCGGCATCGGATTGGCCTTGACCGAATAATGCAGCCTGATATCGGCCGGCAGATGGTGCCGCAGATAGCGCACCCGGTCGTCCACGAGGGCGCGATCGTAGGCATAGAAAGGCGTGGCGCCGACCCGCTGCGCAAGCCGCGGCAGCGCAATGCCGCCCACCTGCAGGCAGCCGTCGACGACCGGGAAGCCGGCCGTGGCGGCATGCGATGGTGTCGGATTCGTCATGGATTTTTGCTTTCTAACAGGGTGCCGAACGCCGCGCGCAGCGCCGGCCGGTCGAATTTTCCGTTCGGGTTGCGCGGCAAGGGGCCCGGCAACAGCTCGATCCAGGCCGGCACCATCCAGGAGGGCAGACGGCGCTGACATTCGCGGCGCAGGCTATCCGCATCCAGCTCCGGCATGGCCGCTACCGCCAGGACCGCCACCGCCTGGCCCAGCTCGGAATGCGGCAGCCCGAATGCCACCGCCTCTTGTACCAGTCCGCTCTGGTGCAGGGCTTCCTCCACTTCGCTCGGACTGACACGGTAGCCCGAGACCTTGATCATGTCATCGCTGCGGCCGATGAAGTACAGGTAGCCGTCGGCATCGCGGCGTACCGTATCGCCCGACCAGACCGCCATTTCGGGCAGCGGCAGCGCCGGGTCCTGTCCCGGCGCCGGGCGAAAACGCTCGGCGGTCTTGCCAGGGTCGTTCCAGTAGCCGAGCGCCACCAGGGCGCCGCGGTGAACCAGCTCGCCCGGCTCGTCGGCCGCGCACACGCTGCCGTCGGGGCGCACCACCAGCACCTCGGCGTTCGGAATCGCGCGTCCGATCGAGTCCGGCCGGCGCGCCAGCTCGGCTGGCGGCAGGTAGGTCGATCGAAATGCCTCGGTCAGGCCGTACATGAGGAATAGTTCGGCCCGCGGCAATGCGGCGCGCAGCGCAGCCACGGTCGGTCCCGGCATGGCGCCGCCCGAATTGGTCAGGTAGCGCAGGCTGCAGTCGTCGGGCCACGCGAGGCCGGACAACTGGATCCACAGCGGCGGCACGGCCGCCAGGCCCGTGATGCGTTCGGCCTGGACCGCACGCACGACATCACGCGCAAACAGATGATTGATCAGCACCACCGTGGCGCCAGTATGGAAGGCGGTGGTCAGCTGGCTCAGGCCATAGTCGAAGCTGAGCGGAAGCAGGGCCAGGATACGATCGCCGGCATGGTTGCCGAGATAGGAAGCGACGCTGCGCGCGCCAGCCACGATATTCCGGTGCGACAGCACCACCCCTTTGGGTTTGCCGGTACTGCCCGAGGTGTACAGGATCGCCGCCATGTCGGCGTCGATCGCCGCATGCCCCGTCATTGGCTCGAGCGGCGATGCGGTTGGCTGGTCCCAGGACATCAGTCGCCAGCCTCCTTGGGCGGCGTCGCCCTGGGCGCCGACCACAAGCACCGTGTGCAGTCGAGGACACCCGGCCAGCGTATCGCTCAGCTGGTTCAGCCGTTCGGCGGACGTGACCAGAATCCGCGCGCCGCAATCGGCGAGGATGTGCGCGACCTGGGCCGGCTTGAGCAGGGGATTGACCGGTACAAACACCGCGCCGGCGGCGGCAGCGCCGAACAGCGCCGCCACGTTCTCGATCCGCTTTTCCAGATAAACCGCAACCCGTTCGCGCGGTCCGATCCCTGCCGCCAGAAACACTGCGGCCGCGTCGTGCACCGCGCGCGCGAGCTGTGCATAATCGAGGCGGCGCTCGCCATGCACCAGTGCCTCGTCGGCAGGCGCACGGCGGGCCGCTGTGAATACCAGATCGTGTACCAAGTCGCTCATTCGAAAACCCCAGGAGGCACAGTGCCGAAACAGAAGCGCGCCATCTTAACATCCCAGCCATATTGGAAACAGCCATGCGGGCCGGGGCCGTTATACTATCTTGCCTAAATGAATATCACCGCCATGAACCTACCCAGCTCGCGCCCGCCACTTGCTCCCGTGCTGTCGCGCGATTCGCTGCGTGCCGGGAACGGGCCCCGCCCGCCATCGGTCCTCGACGCCGGGCAGGCCCGCCTGGTGAGCAGCGGACGCGTCGCGATCGCGCTGGCGCTCGAGCGCATGGGCGTCGGGGCCGGGGATGAAGTGCTGCTGCCGGCCTATCACAGTCCATCGATGGTGCCACCGGTACTATGGCGCCAGGCCGTACCGCTGTTCTACCGCCTGCGCGCCGACACCTCGGTCGACCTGGACGATATCACGCGCCGCGCCACCCCCGCTACGCGGGTGCTGGTAGTGACCCATTACTTTGGCTTTCCGCAAGCAATGGAGGCGCTGCGCGCGTGGTGCGACGCGCGCGGTATCTTCCTGCTCGAGGATTGCGCACACGCTTTTTTCGGCGAATACGGCGGAAGGCCGCTGGGCGCCTGGGGTGATTATGCGATTGCCAGCAGCATGAAATTTTTCCCGATCTACGAAGGCGGCTGCCTGGTCTCCGCGCATCACCGGCTCGATGCCGTCGCGCTGCAGTGCGCCGGGCTTGGCTTCGAGGCCAAATCCCTGCTGGCGACGCTGGAAACCAGCTTCCGCCATGGACGCCTGCCGCTGCTGGGCCGCGTCCTGCGTCCCGCGTTACGGCTGCGCGATCTGGCCTGGGGCATGCTCAAGCGCCGTCGCAACGCCGCCCCGCAGGCGCAGGCGCTGGCGCTGGCGCCGGCATCGTCCGACAGCGGCTTCGATTTCGAACCGCGCTGGCTCGACAAGCGCTCGGCCTGGTTTTCGCGCCTCCTGGTACGCACGCTGCCGCGCGCAGCCATCGGAGCGCGCCGTCGTCGTCATTACCTGGCGCTCGAAGAGATGGTGCGCGGCCTGCCGGGCTGCCGTCCACTCTATCCAGCCCTGCCGGACGGCGTCTATCCATGGCAGTTCCCACTGCTGTGCGACGACCCCGAGACGCTGTTCACGCGGCTGCAGGAGGCCGGCGTGCCGCTGGTACGCTTTGCGTGGCAACGCTGGCCCGCGATGGAAGCCGGCCTCTGTGTGGCGAGCGACATGCTGGCGCATTCGGTCCTGGCCCTGCCCTGCCACCAGGAACTGCGACCGGACGAGCTGGACTGGATCGGCGCCCGGCTTCGCCACGCATTGTGCGCGCGGTGACGCCATGAACTGGACGATCATACCCGCACGCCGTTTTCCCGAATTCGCCGACCGTTGGCAGATCCTGCATGCGCAAGGAAGCGCGTCGCCCCTGCTGGCATCGGAGTTCGCCGGCGCGCTGCTGGACCATTTCGCCACCGGCCGCGAGTTGCTGGCGCTGCATGGCATGCCCGATCGGCCGGATGCAATGGCGCTGCTGGCGCCGTCTGGCGCCGGCCGCTGGCAAACCTTCCAGCCGGCCCAGGCGCCGATCGGCCTGTGGCTGCAGCGCCCGGACGCCGATACCGCGGCGCTGGCGCGTGCGCTGCTGGCGCGCCTGCCTGGCCTCGGACTGGTGCTCGGCCTGACGCAATGCGACCCCGAACTGCAGGCGCGTCCGGCCGACGGCCCGCATATCCGCACACTGGACTACATCGACACGGCGCGCATCAGCATCGAGCGGCCATTCGAGGAGTACTGGCAGGAGCGCGGCAAGAACCTGCGTTCCAACCTGAAGAAACAGCGTGCACGCCTTGAGCGCGACGGCGTCGGCGTCACCCTCGACGTGCTGCGTGATCGACTGGACATGGCCGGCGCGGTGGCTGACTATGCACGGCTCGAAAGCGCGGGATGGAAAGCCGACAGGGGCACCGCCGTGGGCGCCGCGGATGCCCAGGGCCGCTTCTACCGCGCCCTGCTCGAGGCATTCTGCCAGCGCGGCGCCGGCGTTGTATACCGCTATCGCTTCAACGAACGTCCGGTGGCCGTCGACTTGTGCGTCGAGGGTGCGGACAGCATCGTGGTGCTCAAGACCACGTACGATGAAACGGTAGCGCAGTCGCTGTCGCCAGCGCTCCTGATGCGCGAGCAGGCCTGCCGCCAGCTCTTCGGCGAGCGCCGCCTGCGGCGTATCGAATTCTATGGCAAGGTGATGGACTGGCACCTGCGCTGGACGGATGAGGTCCGGACGCTCTACCATCTTAATACCTACCGCTGGCCAGTCCTGCGCAACTGGCATGGCCGGCTGCAGGCGCGGCCGGCATGCACTCCATCGAAAGAACAACCATGTACCTGAACCAAGTCAAGACCATCGTCGTCGACACCCTGGGACTGACCGGCGCCGGCGCCGCACTGACGCCCGACTCGCCGCTGCTGGGCAGCCTGCCCGAACTCGATTCGATGGGCGTCGTCAGCCTGATCGGCGCACTCGAAGAGCATTTCGGCATCGCGATCGACGATGACGAGATCAGCGCCAGCACGTTCGCGACCCTGGACAGCCTGGCTGCATTCGTCCAAGAAAAACACGACGCATGATATTGCCCCAGGCTGCGCCCGAAGCGTTCTTCCTGGAAGTCGGCACGAGCGTCCGGTTCTGCCTTTACCATCCGCCCGCGACAATCGAACGCGGCACGGTGCTGTACGTGCATCCCTTTGCCGAAGAAATGAACCGCGCGCGCCGCATGGCCGCGCTGCAAAGCCGCGCGCTGGCGCAACAAGGCTACGGCGTGCTGCAGCTCGACCTGCACGGTTGCGGCGACAGCAGCGACGATTTCGCCGACGCGCGCTGGGAGACCTGGCTGGACGACCTGGCCGCGGGTAGCGCCTGGCTGGCGCAGCGCAGTGCGGCGCCGCTGACGCTGTGGGGCATGCGCCTGGGGGCGGCGCTGGCGCTGGATTTCACGCGCCAGGCCACGGGCTCGCGCCATGCGCCGGCGGCCCTGGTGTTATGGCAGCCAGTACTTGCTGGCCGCGCCTATCTCAACGGCTTGCTGCGTCTGCGCCTGGCCAGCGACATGCTCACTGGCGCGGGCGGCGTCAGTACCGCCGACCTGCGTGCCGACATGGAGCGCGGCGCGACGCTCGAGATCGGCGGCTACGAGCTGCACCCCCGGCTGGCCGCGGCAATCGACACGCTCGATGGCGAGCGCCTGGCGCCGGGAGGCATACCGGTTCACTGGCTGGAACTCGCCGCATCGAGCGAGCGCCCGATGGCGCCGGCGACGCAGGCCACCGCCGCCGCCTGGCGCGCCAACGGCACGCTGCTGCGTCTGCGCCAGGTGACCGGGCCGGCATTCTGGAACATGCAGGAAAGCGCCGACTGCCCGGCACTGATCGAGGCCACCCTGGCCACCCTGCAGGAGGCAAGCGATGCATTATGAAGAGCGGGCGATCTGCTTCCCGTGCGAAGGCGAGCACCTGATTGGCGTGGCCACGCTGCCACATGAAGCCGGTCCGCGCGGTGTCCTGGTCGTTGTCGGCGGCCGGCAATACAGGGCTGGCAGCCACCGCCAGTTCACCCTGCTAGCACGCGCACTGGCGCTGCGCGGCATCGCCGTCATGCGCTTCGACCTGCGCGGCATGGGCGACAGCGGCGGTGCGCCACGCGTCTTCGACGATACCGGCGCCGACCTGCGCAGTGCGATCGATGCATTCCTGCGCATCGCGCCCATGGTGCGCGAGGTCGTCCTATGGGGTTTGTGCGACGGCGCCACCGGCAGCGCCCTGTATGCCGAGCGCGACCAGCGCGTGCGCGGCCTGGTGCTGCTCAACCCTTGGGTTCGCACCGAGGATGGCGCCGCCCGCGCCACCCTGAAACACTACTACGGCGCACGCCTGCTCGATCCCGATGTCTGGCGCCGCATCGTGCGCGGGCAGCTCAACCCCCTGGCCAGTCTCGCCTCATTGCTCGCGCTGGCGCGCCGCGCACTGGGCACCGTACCCGAACAACGCGGCGAGACCGGATTACCCGCACGGTTGCATACCGCCCTTGCGCGCTTCGACGGTCCGGTCCTGTTACTGCTGGCAGGCGCCGACCTGACTGCCTGCGAATTCGAGGACCTGGCCGCAACCGGCCCCTGGCCTGTCCTGCTGGCAAGTCCACGCTTCACGCGGCACAGGCTCGACGAGGCCGACCATACGTTTTCGCGCCGCGCCTGGCGCGACCAGGTCGCCGCATGGACTGCCGACTGGACGCGCGCATGGTGAAGCGGGGGCTGGTCGCCGGATCCGTTGGCAGTGCGCGGGCGCAGCGCCGGATGCCGTTCAGTTGGCGGCCATACCTGCTTCGGTGACGGCTGGACGCGCATCCGGCATGGCGCGACAGGGACCGAAATCCTCGAACGCGCCATAAGCGGGTCGTCCGGCGCGCGGCGCACCGCACAGGTCAGGCCGGGCGGTCGCGGTGGCCAGGCCCGGTGCTTCGGCCCGCCAGCCCAGATCTGCGCTCTCCCAGTCGCGGAACAGGCCGCGCACCGGGTGGGCGCCAATATAGGGCCACAGCAGCGACGTCGCGTGATTATCCGTCAGGCGCACGACGCCACCATTGCGGCTGCGGATCGGCCCCTCGACCAGGTTGCCGCCGATGTCGGCGCTGCTGGTCGGGTAACGCACGTCGATCCCGGCCGTATCGACCACGGTATTGTGGCTGATCTCGCTGGCGGCCGCGCTGTTCAGGTAGATCCCGGCGTCGGAACACGATGCGACCAGGTTGTCGCGGATGACGCCGTCCTGCTGTTCGACGATGCAGCGGCCATCCCGACAATACGCCTGTCCCGTGCCCCCACCGCCGAGCGACATGCCGACCCGTTGTCCGGGATGGCCGCGCAAGCGCTGCTCGCACCAGAATATATTGCGCTCGAAGACATTGCCCTTCCCGGCGCCCTTGGCGAAAGCACCATAGCTGATGCGGTCGCCCCCAGACTTGATGAAGTCCGTGACCAGGTTGGCGCGAAAGATCCAGCCGCTCGCGGCGACCAAGTCGATCGGCGTGACCGGATTGGCGGTATCGCGTGGACGGCTATTTCTCAGCGTATTACCTTCCACCAGACCCCGATCCGGGAACATGCCGCGGTTGCCATTGACCTTGATGTGGGCATTGAAGTCGATGAGGGTATTGTTCACGGCGGCAAAGCCGACTCCCTTGCCGACCACGTGGAAGGCATGCTCGCAATGGTCATCGATATGGCATACGCCGCGCAGCACCAGGTTCTCGAACCGCCAATATGGCGCTTCGACCAACACGCCTTCGCTGGTATCGAATTCCAGGGTCACGCTACCGGGCACAGGTGCACGCACCGTCACCGGGGCGCCGGAAGTCCCTGGTCGGTTGGCCACCAGCGGCCGGTCGAATCGGTAGGTACCTGGTGCAAAGGTGATCACATCGCCAGCCAGGGCAGCGGCGAAGGCCTGGTATGCCCCGTCCTCGTCGGACACGAGTTTCATGGCGCCGGCGCCGTCGCCGACCGCGCGCGCCTGGGCGCCAAGTGCGAGCGCAGGCAGTTCGACGGGCGTTGTTCCCCGGTCCATGCTGCGCAGCGTTCTGCCCACCCAGCTTCCACTACCGGTAATCAGGGGGTTATGCCCGCTGCTCCGTTGTTCGATGTAGGGCGCCAATGAGCGCGGCATGTATCCGAGATGCAGCAGCAGCCAGGCGGCGGCACCCGCAGCCAGCAGCATGAGCACCGCTGCCGCCACGCCCACGCGCAGCAACAGGCGAGACATCAGGAAGCCTTGATGCCGTGACGCGCCATCAGGTCGTACAAGGTCGGACGGCTGACCCCCAGCACTTCGGACGCCTTGACGATATTGCCGTCGACCCGGGCCAGCGCCTTGACGATCGCCTTGTACTCGGCCTCGTCGCGCACCTGCCGCAGGTTGATCGGCTGTTCCTCGGCGCCCTCGCCCGGCAGGCCGAGGTCGTCGGCCATGATGGTATTGCCGTCGGCCATGATCACGGCGCGCTTGATGTAGTTTTCCATTTCGCGCACGTTGCCAGGCCAGCCATAGGCTTCGATGGCGGCGATTGCCTCCGGCGCGAAGTTGAGCGCGGCCCGCCCTTCCTGGGCGCAGAACTTGTTCTTGAAGTGGTGGGCCAGCAGGGCCGCATCGCCTTCGCGCACGCGCAGCGGCGGAATCGTGACTACGATTTCGGACAAGCGATAGTACAAGTCTTCACGGAAGCGCCCCTGTGCGCACAACTCCTTGAGCTTCTGGTGGGTCGCACAGACGATGCGCACGTCGACCGGGATCTCCTCGTGGCCGCCGATGCGCTCGATCACGCGCTCTTGCAGGAAGCGCAGCAGCTTGGCCTGCAGCGGCATCGGCAGGTCGCCGACTTCGTCGAGGAAGAAGGTGCCGCCGTGGGCCAGTTCGACCTTGCCCTTGGTTTGCTTGGCGGCGCCGGTGAAGGCGCCCTTTTCGTAGCCGAACAATTCGCTCTCGAGCAGGTTCTCGGGGATCGCGGCGCAGTTGATCGCCATGAAGCGCCCCTTGGCGCGCGGCGACAACTGGTGGATGGCGCGCGCCAGCACTTCCTTGCCGGTGCCGGACTCACCCAGCACCATCACCGAGGCCGAGGTCGGCGACACTTTCTCGATGGTCCGGCAGACCTTGAGCATGCCAGGATCGCGCGTGATCACGCCACCCAGTGGCGAGTCGGCGCCGGCCTGCTGCATGCGGCGGTTTTCCTGCTGCAGGTTGTGCAGGTAGAAGGCGCGCTCGATCACCAGGTTCAACACCTCGGAATCGACCGGCTTGTGGTGGAAGTCATAGGCGCCCATGCCGATCGCCTTGACCGCATTGCCGTGGTCCTGGTTGCCGGTCAGGACGATCACGCGCGTGTCCGGCGCGAGCGCCAGGATCTGCTGCAGGGTCGCCAGGCCCTCGGTCGAGCCGTCCGGATCGGGCGGCAGGCCCAGGTCCATCGTCACCACCGCTGGTTCGTGGCGGCGAATCTGGGCCAGCGCTGCCTCGCGGTCGCCGGCGACCGCGACGTCATAGGCATCCAGGCTCCAGCGCAATTGCTTCTGCAGGCCCGGGTCGTCTTCGATGATCAAGAGTTTTGGTTTGTTCGCTGTCACGGTATTCCTGGTGTTAAGCGGCCTTTGGGGCCAACTGCGTTTCTTGTCGATACGGCGGCAGCACGATGCAGAAGGTCGTGCCCTTGCCCGGCTCGCTCTTCACGTCGAGCCGACCACCCAGTTCATGAATATACTCGCGGCTTTCGAATACGCCGATCCCCATGCCGGCCGACTTGGTCGAATCGAAGGGCTTGAACAGGCGCTCGCGGATGAATTCCTCGCTCATGCCCTCGCCGGTATCGGTAATCTCGACCAGCGCGCCGGCCGCCGTTTCGGCGACACGCACCTCGACCTGGCCGCTCTTCGGTGTCGCTTCGATCGCATTCTGGATCAGGTGGCCGACCACGCGCTCGAGGCGTTCGCGCTCGGCCAGCACGCGCAGGCCCGGCGTCTCCAGCCGCAGGCGCGGGTGAGGTTCGAACGCGCCTTTCAGCGCCAGCGCCTGGCGCACCACCTCGTCGACGACCAGCGCCACCGGTCGTTCCTGGGCATTCGTCGTGCGGCTGAGCTTTTGGAGCAGCAGCTTCATCTTCTGCACCGAGAAATCGATCGTTTCCAGCATATCGGCCTGGAATTCGGGATTGTCCTTGTGGCGCGCGGCGTTCGCATTCATCAGCGACAGCTGGGCCACCAGGTTCTTGAGATCGTGCACCACGAAGGTCGACATGCGGTTGAACGACTCGAACTGGCGCGCCACCAGCAGCGCTTCGGAGGCTTCCTGCTGCGCCAGGTGGGCCGCGGCCTGGCTGCCGGCCACGCCGAGCAGGTCGATAATTTCCCAGTTCAGCTTGATCGGACTGCGCGCCTCCTGCAACACCACGAAGCCGCACAGGCGACCGTGCATGATCAAGGGTACCACCAGCCAGGCACGCGGATAATACTGCAGCCAGGTCGGCAACGTCATCGCATCGTATTTTTCGGGGCTGCTCTCGTACTCGTTCAGGTCGACCACCCACTGGCTCGACTCCAGGAACGAGGCGAACGGCGAATCGGCCGATTCGGTGGCGCCCAGTACCGGCATCTGCCAGTGCGCATGCGGTTCGAAGCCGCCCGCTTCGCGCCGCTGCCATAGTACCCCGCCCGGGCTTTCGACCAGCGTCGCCAGCGCCTCGATTACGCGCTGGCCGAGGTCCGGCCCGGGCTTCGAAAGAGTGCGGGTGAAACGCATCCACTCTTCGCGGTAGTCGTAGTTATACCGATAAAAATGCTTGCTGATGAATACTTTGAGCCAGGCCCGGAAGGTGCCCGAGAACAGGATGCTGCCCAGCAGGATCACGGTGCCGAACAGGAAGGTCACCTGCATGACCATGCCCCAGTCGCCACCGACCAGACGCAGGTAATAGCCGGCGAAACCCATCGCCAGCAGGTACACGGCCGAGCCGAACAGCGCGGCGGAATGGAATACCGCCCGACGCGACAAGGCCAGCGGCGAGGTCCATGACCGGCTGCGCCCTAGCGAAATCGCCAGCAGCGGCACGATCAGCGAATTGACTAGGCCCCGGGCAGCCCAGATATTCGGATTGACTTCACGGAACAGCATGGCGTGGCTGTACAGGTAGAAGTCATACGCGAAGATACTGCCGACGCCGAGGCAAGCAAACTTGATGGCCCAGCGCTGCTGGAGTGAACGGCTGCGGTACACCTGCTCGACCAGCAACATGCCCCAGATCGCCATGCCGACCCGTGCCACCACCGGCACCAGGCTCTGTTCGCGCAGCAAACCCAGGCTCCAGTAGCCGGTGACGTTCGCCACGAGGCACAGCAGGTAGGCCAGTACGGCCAGCGCCAGGCCCGGGCGCAAACCGAACGGCAGGCGGCTCCCCGGCGCGAACCAGTTGCCCAGCAGCGCCAGCATGAACAGCGACCATCCGGCGCTGCGCAGGATCTCGAAGCCGTCGGTCAGGCTCGACCACAAGTAGCCGTTGCTGGCCTCCAGCGCCGACGCCGAACCCCACAGCACGGTAATCAGGGCGGCCACGCCCAGCATCGTGCGCGGCATCCCATCGCGGCTGCGCAGCAACGGGATGCACAGGACCGCGAAGCATGTTGCCGCCAATGCATGGCTATAGATGACGATACTGCTCAACGTGGCGACGTCCATGGGAACGGGTAGTTGTGCCGGCGGCGACGCCGCCAGCAGGAGTGGCATCAACGGCCGCTGCGGAACAGGACGACCTTGAGCGTGTTTATCAAGATCAGGATGTCAAGGAACAGGCTGTTGTTCTTGACGTAGTAGAGATCGTACTGGAGTTTTTGCAGGGCGTCTTCAGCCGAGGAACCGTAGCCGTAGCGCACCTGGGCCCAACCCGTGATGCCTGGTTTGACGCTGTGGCGCACATTGTAGTACGGCACTACTTCGATCAGCTGTTCGACGAAATACGGCCGCTCGGGGCGTGGGCCGACGAAGGACATCTCTCCCTTGAATACATTGAGAATCTGCGGCAATTCATCGATCCGGGTCTTGCGCATGAAATTACCGACACGGGTGACGCGTGGATCGTTCTGCGCGGCCCATTGCGGCTTGCCGTTTTTCTCGGCATCGGCGCGCATCGAACGGAATTTATGCACATAGAAGGTCTTGCCATCCTTACCCACGCGCTCCTGCGAATAGAAGACCGGCCCGCGGTCTTCCAGCCACACGGCGATCGCCGCTGCCAGCATCAGCGGGAAGGTCAGCAGGAGGATCAGGATACTGCACATGAGGTCGAAGCTGCGCTTCATGAAGGTGCGTACAAAGCTCTGGTCGAAACCGCCGCCGAACACCAGCCAGGAAGGCTGCAGGGAATCGACCCGGATCTGGCAGGTCTCGCGTTCGAAGAAGGTGGCGGCATCGGTGACCTTGATGCCCTGCAGCTTGCAGTCCAGCAGTTCCTTGATCGGGAAGCCCCCGCGACGATTCTGGACGGATACCACGATCTCGCTCACATGATGCTTGCGTGCGAGACTGACCAGGGAATCGCCGTCACGCACTGTCAACAAATTAGTCGACGGAACACACAGCTCTTCGCTCGCATTCGGAATGAAGCCAGCAATCTTGTATTTATGATAGCGCGACTGACGAGTGGCCAATTCGCTGCATTCTTTCGCCAGCGGTCCGCCGCCCAGGAACATGATCCGCGATTGCAGCAGCTTGGCTTCCGATGTCTTGAAGAACACCATTCGGGCGATAAAGATCCCGCAACCGGCCAACCCAAACACGACCAGCATCGTGCCACGGCCAAGATACAGTTCCGGCGCCATATAGAACACCAGTGCAAGAATCCCGAAGCCCATCAGGAACGAGGGCATCAGCTTCATGAAAAACGGATGACGCAGGCCCTCGTCAAAGTCGAGCTGGTACATGCCCATTGCACTCATGCTGAAAATGATCGCCGCGGCGAAGGCGAACGCGGACGTAAACAGGTGATCGAAATTGAGCGTTGCGTCCCCGTATTCCATCATGCGCAGCGCCACGCCGACGTAAGCGGCGCCCAACAGTACTAGTACTTCGACGAACAGTAATACGAATACGATCTTCGATACGTAGTGATTGGAGATTCTAAACACGATCAGCCTCCGGGCTTCTTCTTACTTTTTGGGGTGTACACGTTGCTGCGCTTTACGATTCAGATCGTGGAGGTACGGCCAGCGCTTGTGCCAGTCCGGCCTCGACGCGCTGGCCGACTGACAGGCGCGCAAAACCTCGCCAATGGCTGGGTGTGCATTACGCGCGTGGTCGTGGTGCAAACGAAAGGCAAAACGGCAACCCATCATCGACCTGCCGCGGCAACGAAGTCATGTGAGCTCACACGTAAATTCCCTAGAGTATCAAATTTTGCAATTATACTAAGATAGCTTATCATGGAAACTTAGTCAGCCTCAACAAAAGACGAGCAGCTTTGTAGAAGGCTAACAACAGTTAGTCAACAATATTACTATTTTGCCATCTTTTGCGACGTCCTGTTGACGCATGCGTGGCGAGCGCAATGGGCTAAGTTCCTGTGCGATAACAGCAGGTTTCGACACATCACAGGCCTGACTATAGTGCTGCCGTGATACTAGCATTTTCTGTTAGACAATTTTCTTGTAGAAATCAATCGTGCGAAGCAGTAGCTCACACTATATGATGTCACTATGCCTAGTATACATTGATTGCAATTCTCACAACCACAAGCGTGCTCATGTCAATTCCTCCTCCTGTCTGGTCTGTCGCGATCATCGCATCGCGTGAAAATCTCGCGACACTTGGATCCTGTATTCAAGCGGCGAGGGCAGCGTGCGCCAATCACCCTGCATGCATCGATGTGTTGATCAACGGCAATGCAGCCTTGGCACGTGATGCGGCGGAACAGGTCAATGAGTGGGCAACCTCTGACTGCGACATCCGTATCTGGTCGATTGCGCAGGGTGACAAGGCGCATGCATGGAATGAATATGTCCATCGAATCTGGACGCCAGGCACCACAGCATTTTTCCTGGATGCCTATGCGCAAGCGCGGCCCGACGCCTTTGTCAATCTCGATATTGCCTTGCAGCGCCCAGGCATCCTCGCCGCGACAGGCGTTCCGACCAGTGGACGGTCTGCACAACAGCTGCGCGAGCAAATGCTTCATGGCGGGGGGTTTCACGGCAATATGCACGCCATCGGTTCCACCGCCATGGCGCGCCTGAAGACCATTGGCTTTCGCCTGCCTTTGGGCCTGTATCGAACCGATTCATTGATCGGTTCGGTACTGTCGTTCGACCTCCACCCGGAACGAGGCTGGGACCCGAAACGCATTGCAGTGGTAGCAGATGCGACCTGGGATGTGCCAGGCATTGAAGCATTGACGTTCCGTAATGTGATGAGCCAGTTGAAGCGTATGGTGCGTCAGGCCCGCGGCCATGTGGAAAATCGTGCCGCACGTGAGCACTTGGCGATACGATTGCAAGCGCCTGAAACGATGCCGCGTACAAGCGAGGAGTTGATATTCAACTGGATTGCTTGTCAACCGGAACAGGCGCGAGAACTCTTCCGGCGCAACCCGCTCAGCTTTTACGCGATAAAAAAAATGCGCCCTGCCCGTGACTGGTCATTGGCGGATGCATTACCGACCTGTCTTGCAGCCGTGTGCAATGAGTCGGTCAGGCCGACTGAGGTACTCTGATTTTTTCGGACACTCTTGTTTGGTAAAGTTCACCAACAGGAGCCTTTATGAAGACATTGAAAAAGACGTACACCCCGGAACTCAAGGAAGAAGCCGTGAAGCTGGTGCTGGCGCAGGGCCTGTCCATTGAGCAGGCGGCGGCACGCGTCAGCATTCCAAAAGGGACGCTGGCCAATTGGGTGGCCGCAGCCAAACGCGGGCCGGCGGTAACAGCAGCACCTGGAAGCCGCTCCGTGGCCGAGCTGGAAGCGGAGAACGCGAAGTTGCGCAAGCAGCTGGCCCAAGCAGAGATGGAGCGGGACATCGTAAAAAAAGCGGCGGCGTACTTTGCGCAGGAGTCGCTGCCAAGTACGCGTGGATAAAGGCAATGCGACTCGAGTTTCCTGACTATTCTGTGCAACTGATGTGCAAGATATTGGACGTCTCGCGCAGCGGCTATTACGACTCGCTGCGGGCCAAGCCATCGACACGCAAGCAGGAAGACGCCCGGTTGAAAATCCTGATCACGGCAGTGCATCGGCAGACTCGTGAGACCTACGGGGTGCCGCGGATTAAACGGGAGCTTGCTGCACAGGGCCATGAGGTTGGTCGCGACCGTGTTCGCCGCCTGCGCCAGGAGCTCAATCTGCGCTGCAAGCAGCGGCGCAAATTCATCGCCACGACGAATTCGAACCACAACCTTCCAGTAGCTGAGAACCTGCTGGAACAGCGGTTCGCGCCGAGCCGCCCCAACGAAGTATGGGTGACGGACATCACCTATATTCCCACTGCCGAAGGCTGGCTTTACCTGGCCGGCGTGAAGGACGTTTTTACCTGCGAGATCGTCGGCTACGCGATGGGCGAGCGCATGACGCAGGAACTGACAACGCAGGCCTTGTGGCGCGCCGTGAGCCACAAGCGGCCGGCGCCAGGGCTGATCCATCATTCTGACCGTGGAAGCCAATACTGCGCCCATGCCTATCAGGAGTTGGTGGCGCAATTCGGCATGCGCGCGTCGATGTCGCGCCGTGGGAACTGCTATGACAACGCGCCGATGGAGAGCTTCTGGGGCACGCTGAAGAATGAGCTTGTCCATCATCGCCGCTATGCCACCCGTCTTGAAGCCAAGGCATCGATTCAGGAATACATCGAGATTTTCTATAACCGACAGCGGCGTCATTCCCGCATCGGCTTTGTTCCGCCAGCGTTGTTCGCCGAATCCTTCAGCGAACAGCCGCGGGCGGCTTAAGACAAGCGTGTCCGTTATTGACAGTACACCTCATACACGGTCGAGCTGGCGAACGGCGACAAGTGCGACCTGAAAGCCTGGGAGAGGTTTGATCCCAAGGACAAAGCCCTGTACCGCGAGCAGCTCCTCTCGAATGAGGGAGCACGCGCACTAGACGGATCGGCGGAAGGCCGTACCTATTCCTGACAGATGCGAACAGAACAGGAAACCTCATGAGCTCTGAAAAATTTCTACGAACCGAAAAAGTTCACATCGACGAAGTCAGCTGCAAAGCCACAAGCACCATCCAATGGTTCGCGGAAGACAAGAACAAAAAAGGGGAAGTCACCCATCCCATCACGCACAACAACAAACTCACACTTCATGTTTGTGGAAAAGATGGTTTTGCCGCTATCGCCAAAGACATCAAAGAAGCGAAGGAAAGTATTGATTTGGTGTGCTGGGGTTTCGACCCCGGAATGGAGCTGACGCGAAATGGCTATACCTGGCCGCGGGCCGAAACCTATGGCGATCTCCTGATCGCGGCGGGGAGGCGCGGTGTACGCGTTCGCCTGCTGGTCTGGTATAGCTGGATCGGCGGTAAGAAACAGAAACACATGCCGGGCCACACCCATGACAAGAACCCTTGGCGGATTCAGTCAAGCGATCTCGAAGTCCAAAAAATCAATGCAAAGGCCAGCCTGCAACTGATACGCGAGCATGCGCGGGAGAACCGTCATAAAAAGGAGTGGAACGTCTCGGGCGGCAAACTTGCGGCAATGGCGAGAGAGGAGTATTGCTGCAGCTGGTACAAAGCAGCATTCGCTGGGCGGCTGCAAGGCATCAGCATACGTCTGCGCGATGGAGACTGCGACAAGAACGAAGCATCTCTCGCCCGTGAGCAGACGCAACTCGGTGGTGTCGAGAATTACTTGATGGAGCATCACGGAACCCATCACCAGAAGCCGATACTGATCGATTTCGCCTACAAGCAAGGAGAAAAAGCTGTCGGTTACGTGATGGGATTGAATTCGTTGACCAGCTATTGGGACACCGAAGAGCATGCCGTCGAGAATCCGCTACGCGAGCAGGGTGGCGACAAGACGCTAAAAGAGAAAACGCAAGGTGTGGACAGCTTGCATGATTTCGAGACGCAAAAGCCCTACCGCGACTACGCCTGCCGCATCGACGGCGGCCGGGCATTGATACCGCTTCACGAAAATTTTGAAAGTGCTTGGGAACGTGCCGGCGGTGCCAAAACGAAGCGGTACGTGTGCAGCGCACCGCCTCCCGCCTTGTTACGCAAGGCAGCACGCGGCGACTCGACGGTGCAGATCGTCCGCACCCAGCCCGAGGAAGACGACTTCACGATCAAGGACATCTACTTCAATGCAACCCGCGTCGCCGCCGGTGGGACGGGTTACCTGTACCTCGAGAACCAGTATTTCCAGTACGAGGAGTGGGCTAAACACTTGTTGGAAGTCCGCAAGAAGGTGATCGCCGGGTGGAATCGCAACTGCGCGAAAATTGGCAAGGGCCCCGAAGACATCCCGATCATGCACGTCTTCGTCGTCATTCCGGCCCCGGAAGCGGCGGAGATGATTCCACGCACCTACGAGACCCTTGCTCCGCTGGGGCAACAGGACGGTTTGAAAGGGCAGGTCGAGATGATCGACAAGTTCAACGGGGTCAACAAGGCTAGGCAACCGGAGTCGAAGCAGTTCGACTTCAAAGGTTCAGGAGGCCAGCGGGCGACGTTGCCTGAGGTTGTCAGGGCTGCGAACAGAATCATCAAGCCTTCCGAGCTAATCCTTGAGGAAACATACGGCCTGCGGGTGTGCGTCGCCGTGCTCAACGCCTGCGAGTTTAACCAAGCGCGGCGCCAATGGCGCTATCGGGAAATCTACATCCATTCCAAGTTGCTGTTGATCGACGACGGCTTTTTAACGCTCGGTAGTGCCAACCTGAACCAGCGCAGCATGGCCGCGGACAGCGAGATCAACCTCGCCACGAACGACCCGCAGCACGCGGCCGACCTACGAAAGCGAATTTGGACGCAGCTCGCGACCAAAGAAAACGACGGCGGAAACGCTACGCCACAGGAAATCGCAAAAACCTTCAAGGATTGGGTAAAGCTCATGAATCTAAACAAGGACAGACAAAAGGCACTCTCAAGCGATTCAGCAGACAAAAAGATGGAGGGCTTCATCGTCCCGCTATCGGACGGTCGGAGCTCGATCGCACGACATGGGTAGATTGAGCCATGCGTACTTCTGCCGCTTCTTCGCCACAGCGTCGCCACAGTGCAGCGACCTTACTCATCACGCTTTTTCTTCTGACGGCCTGCGACATGGACAAGACCAAGATTCTCCCCCACATGCAAGAACTGGCGCCCTTCGATCCGCACATTGCCTCGTTCGACTGCCAGACCGAAGCGAGCAAGGTGCCGCCGATCGATGCTCAGGCCGATGACTGGTTCCTCGAGGCGCGCGCGCTGGAAGACGGTACGACTTACGTCGACGACCGCGACTATAAAAGAATCGTCAAGCTGACCCGCCAGGCCGCCGAACGGCATCATTGGAAGGCAATGCTGAACCTGGCCAGCCTGTACCTAGAACGGCACGATCCGCCGCATGGCGAGAGCGAGGCAGTGGCGCTGATGTGGCAGGCCATAGACCTCGGTATCCCGGCCGCCTATGACCGGATGGGCACCTATTATCTTAACGGCACGGGCGTCAGCGCCAGTGCCGACCGCGCCTATGCCTACTTCCAGAAAGCGGCTCAGATGGGCAGCCCGCAGGCAATGGCCTTCCTCGGCGAGAAGATGGACGCCGGCGCGGACGGCCTAAAGCCGGGCTATTGGGGCAACATCCCGATCGCGATCAAGATGTTCGAGTGCGCGCTCGCCCAAGGATACGGCCCGGCCGCAGTGGAAATGGAACCCATGTTTGCGGTTCCCAGAGCGCCTGACGGAATGCAAATTGGAAAGCGAACTCCGGAAACCCTTGATCGGGTGATGCGCGCCTTGCACGAGGGCGTGAAAGGAGGCTGCGCGTTCTGCGCAAACAACCTGGCGAGTGAGTTCGACCGCCCGAGGAACTTGGCAAACATGTTTGTACCTTTCATCGACAAGGCACGCGGTCAACGCTACGACATGCTTGGTGACGCGCTCAGTTTCAATCCCGACCGCCGCTTCCCCAACCTCGACAAGATCCTGCCCCTGCCGCCGGCCACCCTGCCACCCTGGGACGGCAAACGCGAAAGCCTGCTTGCCGCGGCCATGGCCGTCGTGCCCGCGCCGAGCACCGTGGCACCGACCGAAGCCTCGCTCAGGAAGGGCCGCTACTTCCTTGACAGCGCCTATGTGTTCCGGCCGATCAAGGAAACGACCAATGCCCTGCAGGCGCCAGTTGCTGGCTACTGGCAACCGACACCGCCACAGGAAGCAGCCGAAGTGCGCACTTTTCTGGCTAGCATCGCGCCCGGTCTTTACGGCAAGGGCGAAGCGTTCGAGCAACCGCGCCTTTCGGACGGCATGGGGTCGAAAGCCATCGAAGGCATCGTCTGGCAACGTGTGCTCACCATGCGTAACGACGGTGGCGCGGTCGCGCCGCGTACGGCGCTCAGGCTGTCGCGGCTAGTCGCACGCCTGGCACCGCCCGTGGAATGCGCCGGCAACAAGGCCTGTCCAACCACGGGTACGTGGCAGCCATGGCTTGCACCGGGTCATCCGCTGGAACAGGAAGTCAACCAGGCCTGGCGGCAGCGCTGGCTGGCGGCCGGACAACCTTTCCCCGACCCGAAACGCGACTGGATGCTTCCGCTGGACAGTGCCGACTTGAAGTGGCATTTGCTGGAGACGGAGCCTCCAGCGGACAAATAGTGTCACGCTGCAGGTAGTAAATGCTTGAACAACATGGCTGAGGAGTGGAGATGTGGAAAGTTATCCTGCCTTTCATTGTCCTCCTTATGCTTATATTAGCTATGCCGCTGCTTCCTAGCACTAGCTGCTCTGTAAATTGGCTTGATAGTGATCTGCAAAGGATCGAGTGAATCGCCACGAGTTTTCTAGACACTCGCGAGCTGCTGGAAATACTGCTTGATCTGCTTGGATTCTATGGACACTTTGGACCTGAGAATCTGGTCGGTTAATGGCCTATTTCCGGCCCTCCAGAAACCGCGCTCCCAGCGAAAGCCGTCGGGGTTTGGCCTTTGAGAGCCATGTGAGGCCGAATCTCATTGTAGTCAATGCGCCATGCCTCCACGACCGACTGGACCTCGGCCAGAGAAGTAAACCAGTGAACGTTAAGGCATTCATCACGTAGCGATCCGTTGAAGGTTTCGATGAATCAGTTGTCGGTCGGCGTGCCGGGCCGGCTGAAATCGATCTTGGTCTGACGGTGGTAGGCCCACAGGTCCAGCATCTGTCCTGAAAATTCGCTGCCGTTGTCAACAAACAGGCATTTCGGTGCCGTGCGTTTTGCAATAATCCGGTTTAGTGTAGCGACAACGTCTTCCCCGCGCAGGCGATGGCCGGCCACGATGGCCAAGCACTCTCGGCTGTAAATGTCGATGATCGTCAGCAGTCGTATTTTCGTTCCGTCTGCGAGTTGGTCCGCTACAAAATCCATGCTCCATGCGTCGTTCGCCTGACGTGGCTGCATGCGCGCCTGGCGGGCTACCGCGCTCTTGCGCCGCTTCTTGCGCCAGGCACGCAACTGCAGCTGCTCCAGGCAGTACCAGCGGTAGGTCTGATTGACTCCCAGCTGGAAGCCCTCTCGCTTGAGCAGTACGTGCAGACGCCGATAGCCCCAACGCACGCGTACCTGGGCCAGCTCGCGCAAGCGCTGGCGCTGGCGCTGGCGCTGGCGCAGTTCCAGCTTGGAATCCTTCTTGCTCGACAATACTGCGTGCTACGCACTTGCTTGATCAGCCGGCAGGCCCGCGCCAGTTTCAATCCATAGTGATCGATGATGTAATCGACCACCTCACGCTTCAGCGCAGGCCGCCCCACTTTTTTGATGCGACGTCCTGCAAGATCGCTTTGTCCAGACTCAGCTCAGCTACTAATTTCTTCAGCCATGTATTCTCGTCCTGCAAAATCTTGAGCTCCCGCACGCCTTCGGATTGCATGCCGCCGTACTGCTTCTTCCAGCGGTAAAACGTCTGCTCAGAAATGCCAAGCTGCCGGACAATGTCGCCGACCGCGATGCCCAGTTCAGCCTGCTTCAAGACCGATACGATCTGTTCGGCTGGAAAATGTTTGCGCTTCATGGCCAAGTCCTCCCGCAAAGGAATTATTGACCAAAAACTCGCGTCCGAAAGTGTCTAGTTCTGCCAATGCAGATCATTCCTGCGTCTGGATAAAGGTGTCGACCCGGTCGCATTCGAACACGTCTGGCGGGCCACTGCGGATTACGGCCTTGCAGCGAATTGGTCGCAACCTGGCCTCTGGTTCTACGGCGAGCGCTTGGTTTGCGACCTGCTCGGCTTCGGCAACGCAAGCGCGCTGACCCGGCTGCATCCAGGCGCGGCCCTGCGGATGAAGGATCTCTACGAACGCTGGGCGGTCGTGCACTTGGCCCGCGACGAAGAATGCGTTACCCGTTTCTGCCACTTCTTGACGACAGAGTTTGGCGGCACACTTCGTCTTGACGGGCTTCGCTGGCTTGCCGCCATGCTGAAGGAACGAGAACCTTGCAGTCACTGGTACCGCGAGGGTATGGGCGACGCATTAGCGGAGCTGGTGGCGGTGGTATTGAGTTACGACGCACAAGCCCTGTCGCAACACACTGAGGCGCGGCAGGCGCTTGTCGATAGGTGCTGCACTTGCAGCTATGAACATCCCAGTCGCCCTGGCTCTACAAGAGCACATTAAGCAGCTAAGATAGCGGCCGAGAACAAGGTTGACGTGGTTGGCGTAACGTTCGCCACCCCAAACTCAATCTCTACAATTGGGCTGCTAGTCGCAACAGGCAGCCGGCCAAGAGCGCACCTTGTCATCAAAGGATTCTTCGGCCGAGCTAGAAAACGTCCAAGAAAACAGCTCGCGCAAGTGAAGTTAAATGGCTGAATTGGGGTACACAGCGGGTACACCAAGTAATCGAAGAGCTGAACTTCAGGGAGCCTACGCTTGGAGAATCACGTAAGTCTTTGATTTGAGTGGCGCGGCTGGCGGGGATCGAACCCACGACCCTTGGCTTCGGAGGCCAATACTCTATCCACTGAGCTACAGCCGCGAGGACCACTAACGTGCGCAAGGATACAGTTTTTCGGGCTGCAAGTCCATGCAAAATCGTTTCAATAGCGAGATTTCAAGTTACAAATAGCAAGTTTTGAGCCTATAATCGGCCACTTGCTACATTGACTGCAGTCAAAATTTCCAGCAAAGTTCAGAGCGTGAGACCCGGTTTTTTTAATAACTTAAGGAAATCATGAGCGACGTACATCACGAACAAGAATCATTAATTCGGACACCGAAACAACTTATCGTCGCCGTAACAGGGTTTTTCCTGATTATCGTTATCGGCATTATCCTACTTGTCACCTTCGTCACTAGCGCGCGCCTGACCGGTGCGGGCAGTGATGGTCAAAATGCGGAAGCAATTGCAGAGCGTGTACGTCCGGTTGCCGAAAATGGTTTCAGCCTTGTCGATGTCAATGCACCGAGAATATTGCAGGCTGGTGGAGCGGTATATGCCGCGGTGTGCGCGGCATGCCACGATAGCGGCGCTGCCGGTGCGCCCAAGACTGGTGACATCGCAGGTTGGAAAACGCGCCTTGCCCAAGGATATGATGTGTTGACGAAGCATGCGATTGCGGGCTTGGGAGCCATGCCGCCGAAAGGGGGGAATCCGGACCTCGATGACATCGAAGTGGCGCGGGCAGTCGCATTCATGACCAACAAAAGCGGTGCCAGCTTCAAGGAGCCGGATGCGCCCGTTGCTTCTACTGTAGAAGGCGCCGCCGCGCCTGCGCCGGGATCAGCTGTTACGGCGGCGCCGGCGGCGCCAACGGCGACGCCGTCATCTGCAGCAGTATCGGCGTCTGCTCCCACGGTCACCGAGCAGGCTACAGGCAAGAAAATCTATGATGCGGCGTGCGTTGCCTGCCATGGGGCTGGCATTGCCGGTGCGCCGAAGCTTGCCGATGCATCAGCCTGGGCTGCGCGTGTCAAGCAAGGCAGCGACGTTCTCTACGAACACGCAATCAAAGGGTTCCAGGGTCAGACCGGCTTTATGCCACCCAAAGGCGGATCCAGCGCTGCGGATGCCGACATCAAAGCAGCAGTCGATTATATGGTATCAACTTTGAAATAGGTTTTGTCCCAATATCAACACCCGCCGCGAGGCGGGTTTTTTTTTGCCTCGGCTTATCAATAAATAATAAGAATATTTCAAGATTTCGATTTCCAGGCAAATAATATTCATTGAATATACGCTAATTTTGTGTTGTATTTGGCGAAAATTCTGTCCGGAAAGTTTAATTCCACTGGGAATTTATTTTCCTTTGGCGTAATCTTCAGTTTCTCAGTTGATCGACAATCTTGATCACAGCAACTCCAGACAAGACATCCACCATGAAAGTTTCCATGTATTCTATGACTTCCCGCGCCCTGCTTAGTACGCTGTGTGGCGCAGTCCTGGCTGCCTGCGGCGGCGGTGGGACCCAAGATCCAGCGGTGACCTCCGGTGCCGAGAGCAGCGTTGCTGCGAAAGTCGTTGTCGGCCGCGGCAATGTTGGTAACACGCCTGCACCGGTCAAGCCGGGCACGCCAACCCCGACGCCTCCGGTGACTGGCGCAGCAATCACCAGCGTCCAGCTCGAAAATACCAGTGCAGCTGCCGCCCAGAAGAATGTCCCGGTCACGTTCGGCCAGATCTTCGCACCAGGCCATCTTGCCAAGGGCGCAGGTCTGGTAGGCCGTCTCGAAGATGGTTCAACCCTCCCGCTCCAGGTCGATGTCAAGGCCAGCCACGCGGATGGCACGGTGCGTCACGCGATCATCTCGGCCGTCGTGCCAGCCTTGAACGCGGGCCAGGTACGTACGCTGCAATTGGTGTCGACCAGCGCCGCGACGACGCCGGCCACTGTATCGGCAAGCCAACTGCTGGCCAGCGGCTTCACCGCCTCGGTAAGCGCGAAGCTCGCGGGCGTTGTCTATCAGGCTTCTGCCGACCAACTGCTCAAGGCCGGCAAGAGCAGCACCTGGCTGGCTGGCGCATCCGCCAATGAATGGCATGTATCCGCGCCACTGATGACGAGCGCAGGCGTTGCCCACCCACACCTGCAAGCACGCTTCGCGATCCGCTGGTATCCATCAAGCGCCAAAGCGCGTGTCGACGTCATCCTGGAAAACAACTGGGCGTATGAAGCTGCGCCACAAAACTTTACTTACGATGCGCAAGTCCTGGTGGGCGGCAAGCCAGTCTATACCCAGGCAAGTCTGACGCACATGCACCATGCCCGCTGGCGCCAGTTGTTCTGGTACGGTGGCGACGAGCCGCAGGTGAATGTCAAACTCGATCCTGCCTACCTGATCGCTTCACGCGCGCTTCCTAACTATGACCCGACGTTGAAAATTCAGGAAGCGACGCTGGCCAATCTGGATGCGTCCTGGCACAACTCGAACACCAAGCCGATGGGCAATGGCTTGGCGCTCGCCTATATGCCGGCAACTGGCGGCCGCGAAGATATCGGCCTGCTGCCAACCTGGAATGCGCTGTACCTGTTGACGATGGACAAGCGTGCACGGAACGCGGCACTCGGCACGGCGAACCTGGCAGGCAGCTGGTCCATGCACTATCGTGACAAGAACACCGGTCAGCCGGTCAGCTTGATCGACTATCCTTACATGACGCTCGTTGGCAACCCGGGTGATACCTGGAACCCTGCAACGGACAAGCACGAGTGGTTCCCGAGCTGCCCAAGCAGAGAAGCATGCGCCACGCCACTGGTCGAGGATGTTTCGCACCAGCCAGGTTTTGCATACCTTCCATACATGGTCACTGGCGACCATTACTACCTGGAAGAACTGCAGTTCTGGGGTATGTATAACGTGTTCAATTCGAATCCGGGTTATCGTCAGAACGTCAAAGGTCTTTTGGCACCAGAGCAGGTTCGCGGCCAGGCATGGGCACTGCGTACGTTGGCGCAAGTCTCGTATATCACGCCGGACGCCGATCGCCTGAAAGCACACTTCAACCAGATTCTCGACCATAATCTTGACTGGTACAACGCTGAATATGTCACCAACCCTAACGCCAATAAGCTTGGCGCCATCGTCAACGGTTATGCGCTGGTCTATCAGAGTGGCACCGCTCTGGCGCCGTGGATGGATGACTTCTTCACCGCGGCCGTTGGCCATGCTGCCGAACTCGGCTATACCAAGGCAGCCCCGTTGCTGAAGTGGAAAGCGAAGTTCCCGATTGCACGAATGAACGGTGACGGCGCTTGCTATATCCATGGCGCGATGTATGCGATGACGTTCCGCGACAGTGACTCCAGCCCGTTCTATACCACGATTGCCGAGGCATTCAAGAAATCGGACTTCTCTGATGCGCCAAAGTTCGCTAACCTCGGTTGCGGTACTGCCCAACAAGCTTCGGCGCTCCAGTTGCAGGTTGGTGAAATGACCGGCTACTCGAGTGCGACGGCGGGTTACCCATCGAATATGCAGCCTGCCCTGGCGATGAGTGCGGATGCCGCTGGCGCCGAAGGCAAGAAGGCCTGGGCCACGTTCATGTCGCGTAGTGTCAAGCCTGACTACAGCACCGCGCCACAGTTCGCCATCGTTCCACGCTAAGTCTTCTTCTGACTTACCCGGCCGCGCTCAGCGCGGCCTTTTTTTTGTGCGCTGTCGGCATTGGCTGCCGATGCCTCCCGAGAGTTGGGAAAATGGGCAACGCCAGCCGGACCAGAAACCGACTCGGCAGTTCAAGGCTCATCCACAGCCGCCAGGGACCGCACATCGGGATAGGGGCAGTCAGCATGCTGACTGCCCCCTCCCAACCACCCGGCATGCGGGTCCGCACCGGGCGGTTCGAGCAGTTGAGGTTAAGTGAGACGAGGCATGCCAAGACGGTCTTAGTAGGCAATCGTCAACACGTTGTTCAGGGCGAGTCGGCTGTTGCGCCACCAGCGACGGCCGTTTCCCGCCACCAATAGAGCCACCTTCGGGCTCGCCCCCGGCTTCAGCAGCTCCCGGTAGATTGTCGAGCCACGTTTCCAGTGCTTGAGGTGTATTGGCCCGCTCGCCCTGCTCGGCAGCGCCTTGTATCCGGTTCTTGTCCATCGGCTCGCAGTTTCGATCCGTGCGCCATTGCATGCAATGGCTCCCCACGGTCGGTCACCCTTCCGCAGTTGCACTTCACTTCGCTCACTGTGGTCAGCTCGCGGCGGGACTTTCACCCACAAGAGTGCGCCCATGCTGGGCGCACCAATGAAAAGGGCCGCATCAAGCGGCCCTTTTCGTACCTCGATTATCGCTGATGACCGCTGATTACCAGATGATCACGCGATCCTTCGGCGCCAGGTACATCTTGTCGCCCGCCTTGACCCCGAACGCCTCATAGAAGCCAGGCTGGTTCTTCAGCGTGCCGTTGGCGCGGTACTGCGCCGGCGAATGCGGGTCGGTCTTGATCTGGGCGATCTGCGCCGGCTCGCGCATCTTGGTGCGCCACACCTGGCCCCAACCCATGTAGAAGCGCTGGTCGCCGGTAAGACCGTCGATCACCGGAGCAGGCTTGCCCTTGAGCGAAATCTTGTAGGCTTTATAGGCGATCGCCAGGCCCGAGTTGTCGCCGATGTTCTCGCCCAGGGTCAGTTCGCCGTTGACGTTGTAGCCTTCGAGCGGGCTGAAGGCCGCGTACTGCGCGATCAGGGCCTTGGTCTTTTCGCCGAAGCGCTTGCCGTCTTCCTCGGTCCACCAGTTGCGCATATTGCCGTTGCCGTCGTACTGCGAGCCCTGGTCGTCGAAGCCGTGGCTGATCTCGTGGCCGATCACGGCGCCGATGCCGCCGTAGTTGACCGCGTCGTCGGCGTTGGCGTCGAAGAACGGTGGCTGCAGGATCGCGGCCGGGAACACGATCTCGTTCAGTTCCGGGTTGTAGTAGGCATTGACGGTCTGCGGCGTCATGCCCCACTCGTCGCGGTCGATCGGCTTGCCCAGCTTGTTCAGTTCGCGGTTGTATTCCACTTCGCGCGAACGCATCACGTTGCCGACCAGGTCGTCGCGCTTCACGGTAAGCGCCGCGTAATCCTTCCACTTGTTCGGGTAGCCGATCTTCGGCGTGAACTTGGCCAGCTTGTCCTGCGCCTCCTTCTTGGTCGCGGGGCTCATCCAGTCCAGGGTGTCGATCGATTCCTTGTAGGCCGCCAGCAGGTTGTTGACCAGGACTTCCATATGCGCCTTGCGCTCGGCCGGGAAATGCTTGGCCACGTACAGCTTGCCGACCGCGTCGCCCAGGCTGCCTTCCAGCGTCGAGACGCCGCGCTTCCAGCGCGGTTCCAGTTGCGGGATGCCGGCCAGGGTGGTGCCGTTGAAGGCGAAGCGCTGGTCGACGAAGGCCTTCGACAGGTAGTTGGCGTAGCCGTTCACGGTCTGGAATTGCAGGTAGGCTTTCCAGGTCTCGAGCGGCACGCGGTTGAGCACCTCGGTGAAGCCCTTCAGGTAGGTCGGCTGGCTGACGATCAGGTAGTCGGCCTTGCCCTGCAGGCCGGACGCCTTCAGCCACGCCTGCCAGTCATAACCGGGCGCCATGGCGGCCAGCTTGGACAGTTCGACCTTGTTGTAGGTCTTGATCGGGTCGCGGTTCTCGACCTTGGTCCACTGGACCTTGGCCAGCTCGGTTTCCAGGTCGACGATGGCCTTCGCATCCTTGGCGGCGTTCTTGCCGCCGGCCAGCGCCAGCATCTTCTCGACGTGCTGCTGGTACTTGGCGCGCGTGTCGGCCAGCTTGGCGTCGTCCAGTTTCAGGTAGTAGTCGCGGTCGGGCATGCCCAGGCCGGCCTGGTACAGGTCGGCCACGTACCTGGTCGAGTCCTTGGCGTCCTGGTGGATGAAGAACACGAACGGCACATTGACGCCGATGCGGCCCAGGTGGGCGAACATGGCGGGCAGTTCGGCCTTGCTCTTGACTGCGTTGATCTTGCCCAGTTCGCCCGCCAGCGGCTTGGCGCCCAATTGCTCGAGGCGCGCTTCGTCCATATAGCTGGCGTAGAAATCGCCGATCTTGCGCGCTTCGGTGCCGTTGGCCGCGCTCTTTTCCATCGCGGCCTTCTCGATGATCGCGCGCAGCTGCGGCAGCGTGTCGTCGCGCAACTGGTGGAAGGCGCCCCAGGTCGACTTGTCGGCCGGGATCTCGACCGACTTGAGCCATTTGCCGTTCAGGTGTTCGAAGAAGTCGTCCTGCGGACGCACGCCCGCTTCGATGTACTGGGTGGCGATGCCGGACGAGGCTCCTGCCTTGGCGGCGCTCGCGGTGGCGGCGGTGGCGGGGGCACCGGATTCGGCGTGCGCGAACGAAGCTACCAGCACGAGTGCTGCGGCGCTCAACAGATGTCGTTTCATGAATCTCTCTCTCTTGTTGTGAGTGCAATGCAAAACGGGCCGGCGCTCATGACGCCGGCCCGCTCGTGGGACCAGATTACCAGATGATGACGCGTTCCTCTGGAGGCAGGTACATCTTGTCGCCCGGTTTCACGTCGAAGGCCTGATAGAACTCCGGCATATTGCGCACGGTGCCGTTGGCGCGGAACTGGCCCGGCGAGTGCGGGTCGGTCTTGACCTGGTTGATCTGCTGCGCTTCGCGCATCTTCGAGCGCCACACCTGGCCGAAGCCCATGAAGAAGCGCTGGTCGCCGGTCAGGCCGTCGATCACCGGCGCCGGCTTGCCGTTCAGCGACAGCTTGTAAGCCTTGTAGCCGATCGACAGGCCGGCGTTGTCGCCGATGTTCTCGCCCAGGGTCAGCTCGCCGTTGACGTTATAGCCCGGCAGCGGCGCGTAGCCGTTGAACTGCTTGACCAGCTTGTCGGTGCGGGCCTTGAAGGCGGCGCGATCCTCGGCCGTCCACCAGTCGCGCAGGTTGCCGTCGCCATCCGACTGGCTGCCCTTGTCGTCGAAGCCGTGGCCGATCTCGTGGCCGATCACGGCGCCGATCGCACCATAGTTGACGGCGTCGTCGGCGCGCATGTCGAAGAACGGCGGCTGCAGGATCGCGGCCGGGAATACGATCTCGTTCATCGTGCTGCGGTAGTACGCGTTCACGGTCTGCGGCGTCATGCCCCACTCGGTGTGGTCGATCGGTTTGCCCAGCTTCTCGATATTGCGGTTGTAGTCGAAAGTCGAGGCGCGCATGGCGTTGCCGACCAGGTCGTCGCGCTTGATGGCCAGGCGCGCGTAATCGCGCCACTTGTCCGGATAGCCGATCTTCGGCGTGAACTTGGCCAGCTTGGCGCGCGCTTCCTTCTTGGTCGCGGGGCTCATCCACTCGAGGTTGTCGATCGACTGGCCGTAGGCGATGATCAGGTTCTTCACCAGCTCTTCCATGCGCGCCTTGCGCTCGGCCGGGAAGTGCTCTTTCACGTACAGCTTGCCCAGCGCCTCGCCCAGCGCGCCTTCGACCGTGGCCACGCCCTTCTTCCATTCCGGACGCTGCTCGGCCACGCCGGTCAGCGCGGTGCCGTAGAAGGCGAAGTTCTCGTCGACGAAAGCCTTCGACAGGTAAGGCGCGTATTCGCGCAGCAGCTGCCATTCATAATAGGACTTGATGGTCGCCAGGTCGGTCCTGGCCAGCAGCTCGTTCAGGCCGGTGAAGTAGCTCGGCTGGTTGACGATGATGTAGTCGAGCTTGTTGCCCACGCCGGCGGCCGCCAGGGCCGCCTTCCAGTCGTAGCCCGGCGCCAGCTTGGTCAGCTCGGCCACGCTCATCTTGTTGTAGCGCTTGACCGGGTCGCGGTTCTCGACCTTGGTCCACTGCACCTTGGCCAGTTCGGTCTCGAAGTCGACGATCGCCTTGGCCTGGGCCGCGGCGTTCTTTTCGCCTGCCAGCGCCAGGATCTTCTCGACATGCTGCTGGTACTTGGCGCGGATCTCCGCCAGCTTGGCGTCGTCCTGCTTCAGGTAGTAGTCGCGGTCGGGCATGCCCAGGCCGCTCTGACTGATATAGGTGGCGTACTTGGTCGACTCGCGCATGTCCTGGCCGACGTAGATGCCGTAGGGGCTGGAAACACCGATCCTGGCCAGGTGGGCCGACAGGGCCGGGATGCCCTTCTTGTCCTTCAGCGCGCGGATGCGCGACAGCTCGCCGGTGAGCGGCTTGTAACCCAGGTTTTCGCGGCGTTCGGCATCCATGAAGCTGGCGTACAGGTCGCCGATCTTCTGGGTTTCGCTGCCGGCTTTCGCGCTCTTGTCCTTTTGCGCGGCCTCGATGATGGCCAGCAGCTGCGGCGTGGTGTCTTCGCGCAGCTTCATGAAAGTGCCCCAGCTCGAACGGTCGCTCGGGATCTCGGTCTCTTTCAGCCACTTGCCGTTCAGGTGGGTGAAGAAGTCGTCCTGCGGACGCACGCTGGTGTCGATGTACTCGGTGTCGATGCCCGAGATCGCGCCGGCCGGGGCGCTCGCGCGGGCGGTGGTGGACGGGGCGGTGTCGGCAGGACCGGCGGCCATGGCCGGCACGGCGAAGGCTGCCATCAGGGACAGGGTCAGGGTGCTCAGAAGGTGTCGCTTCACGGGGAAATTCCTTACTTGCAAGAGTGATTGCAGGGATTATCGAGTCCGGCCGGATGCGCCTGCTACGCACCGGCAAAAGAACATTCTAGCGGGTAGGCATTCAACCTCGTCCGCAGAGCAGGGATTTTTACTTTTCGATACACAGCACACATGTGTTTTCGCATATGCATGTGTTGGATGGTGACAACAGGATGACAAGTGCATTCCGTGCCGCGCAATGTGGAATGTACAATCTGAGGAGAGGCAGCCGGCAAGACCGATCGGTTCGCGAAAGTGGGCCCAGAAAGAAAAAAGCCCGCGGTGGAGGCCGCGGGCAAAGACCACTTCAAGAGTGGAGAGAGAGAAAAACTGGTTCCAACTATAGGCTGCCTCATCCGTACGCTCGCCTACTCTTACAATTGCTTACCTTCGTAAGCCCGGGTGCAACAACCAACTGCCCGACCCTGCCTGCCGGCGACATGCCGACCACTTTTGCGGCGCCGCCCGCAGCCGCCTGCGAACCGGTTTATACTGGGCAGGCGCTACCTCAGGCATGAGCTCGCGCCTGCCGGGCGACCCACGTATCGCCGGCAGACGCCATCCAACGGATCAACCACCATGGGTTCCACCTTCAAGAATTCCTGCCTCGTCGGCCTAGGCGTGATCGCCGGGGTCGGCCTGACCATGCAATTCTCGGCCCTCGCCTTCAAGCCGCCGGTCGAGGCCGGTATGCCGATCGCCGAACTGCGCCAGCTGGCCGACGTCTACGGCGTCATCAAGTCCACCTATGTCGAACCGGTCGAAGACAAGGCGCTGCTGTCCGAGGCGATTTCCGGCATGGTCGCCTCGCTCGATCCGCATTCGGCCTACCTCGATCCGCGCGCCTACCGCGAGCTGCGCGAAGGCACCGAAGGCCGCTTCGTCGGCGTGGGCATCGAGATCACCGTGAGCGAGGACGGCTATATCGAGATCGTCTCGCCGATGGAAGATTCGCCGGCCTACCACGCCGGCATCAAGGAGGGCGACCTGATCACCCGTATCGACGGCCACCCGGTCCAAGGCACGCCGATCGACGACGCCATCAAGCGCATGCGAGGCGAGCCGGGCACGCGCGTCACCCTCACGGTCGCCCGCAAGGACACGCCCGCCCCACTCGACTTCACCATCGAGCGGCGCGAGATCGTCCAGAGGAGCGTCAAGGCGAAGATGGTGGAGCCGGGCTACGCCTGGCTGCGCATCGCGCAATTCCAGGAACCGACCGTGGACGACATGGCGGCCAGGCTGCAGGCGTTGTACCGCGAAGACCCGGACCTGAAAGGCCTGGTGCTCGACCTGCGCAACGACCCGGGAGGCCTGCTGCAGGGCGCGATCGGCGTCGCCAGCGCCTTTCTTCCCAAGAACGCCGAAATCGTCTCGACCAATGGCCAGCTGGCCGACTCGCGCCAGCGCTTCTACGCCCGTCCCGAGTTCTACATGCTGCGCAGCGGCGCCGACCCGCTGGCTTCCCTCCCACCCGCCTTCAAGGATGTGCCGATGGTGGTGCTGGTCAATACCGGCTCGGCCTCGGCGTCCGAGATCGTGGCCGGCGCCCTGCAAGACTACAAGCGCGCCGCCGTCCTCGGCAGCCAGACCTTCGGCAAGGGCTCGGTGCAGACCATCCGCCCGATCGGGCGCGACGCTGCGGTCAAGCTGACCACGGCGCGCTACTACACTCCGGCCGGACGCTCGATCCAGGCGCGCGGCATCGTGCCCGATTTCCCGGTCGACGAAACCCTCGAAGGCGACGGCCTGAACGCCCTGCGCATGCGCGAAGCCGACCTGCAGCACCACTTGTCGAACGGCACGGGCCCAGAGGTCGCCACCCGCGACGGCGATATCGAAGAACAGATGCGCCTGCTGGCCGAGGCGCGCACCCGCAAACCGCTCGACTACGGCAGCGCCGACGACTTCCAGCTGGCCCAGGCCCTGCGCCACCTCAAGGGCCAGGAAGTGGTGCTGTCCAAGCGCGCCGCCGCCGCCACCACGCTGGCAAGTCACGAACGCTGAACGACCTTCCATTGCCTGCCGCAGCCGATTCCCACGCCCGTCGCGAGCGTGTAGAATCGGCGCATCTTGCGGGCAACCCCGCTTATTTTCCTTGAAAGTTTGCTGAATATGAAACCTGTCGTCATTAGCGGCACCGGCCTGTTTACGCCGCCGCACTCCATCTCGAACGACGAGCTGGTGGCAGCCTTCAACGCCTACGTCGACCTGCACAACCAGGAACATGCGCAAAGCATCGCGGCGGGTGACATGGCGGCGCTGGAACCGTCGAGCAGCGGCTTCATCGAGAAAGCATCGGGCATCAAGTCACGCTATGTGATGGAAAAGAGCGGCATCCTGGATCCGACCCACATGACGGCGCGCATCCCGGAGCGGGCCGACGACGAGATCTCGGTGCAGGCCGAGATGTGCGTGGCGGCGGCGCGCGAAGCGCTGGCACGTGCCGGCAAGCAGCCGCAAGACATCGACATGGTGCTGGTCGCCTGCAGCAATATGCAGCGTCCGTATCCGGCGATGGCGGTCGAGGTGCAAGAGGCGCTGGGGATCGACGGCTTCGGCTTCGACATGAACGTCGCCTGTTCCTCGGCCACTTTCGGCATCGCCACCGCGGTCGATGCGGTGCGCAACGGCCGCGCGCGCGCGGTGCTGGTGCTGAACCCGGAAATCACCAGCGGCCACCTGAACTTCCGCGACCGCGACAGCCACTTCATCTTCGGCGACGCCTGCACGGCGATCGTGATCGAGGCGGCCGAGACGGCGACGAGCGCCCACCAGTGGGAAATCCTGGACAGCCGCCTCAAGACCAGCTTCTCCAACAATATCCGCAACAACTACGGCTTCATGAACCGCTTCGACGAAGCGGGCATCGGCCAGCCGGACAAACTGTTCCGCCAGCAGGGTCGCAAGGTGTTCAAGGAAGTCTGCCCGATGGCGGCCCAGACCATCGCCGATACGCTGGCCGCGGCCGGCCTTGAAACCGCGGATGTGTCGCGCTACTGGCTGCACCAGGCCAATCTGAACATGAACCTGCTGATCGTGCGCACCCTGCTGGGCCGCGATGCCGAACCGGGCGAAGCGCCGGTGATCCTGGACAGCTACGCCAATACCTCGTCGGCCGGCTCGATCATCGCCTTCCACAAATACCAGGACGACTTGCCGGCGGGGGCAAATGGCGTCATCTGCTCGTTCGGCGCGGGCTATTCGATCGGCTGCGTGGTCGTGCGCAAGAAGTAAACCTGTTGGCGCGGGCATGATCGCGCCTGGTGTCGATCGGACAGCCCGATTTATGGCTGGGAGCGCGTCCGCGAAGCGCCGTTTCCGCGCAAGAGATCGTGGCAATACTGGGCCAGGCGGTATGCCTGGTTCAACGGCTGCCTGAGTACACTCATGCGTACGATCGATGCGGTCTGCGATATGTAGTGACCTTTGAACGCCTTCTCATGGCTTTGCTGGCTCGCGCTGTAGACGCTGTACTCCAATCCCAGCTGGTCGTGGCCTTTGATGAAGCGGTGCGGATGACGCGTCAGGATGCGTGCTATCGCAACCGTGTATGGCACTGGCCCCGTCAGGCGCAGCACACCGTTTTTGCCGGTCTGGTGCAGGTATGGATAGTACTTGCCGATATTTGACAGTACCTGCTCGATCACGGCTTTCAAGAAGGGGTGCCCGGGCGCGCAAACGATATGCCATTGCTGGTACTCCCCTCCAGGCACATGACGCACATCATGCAGTTCACCCCACACCGCATATTTGCCGTCGGAAGTGTGCCATTGCGACACGATAAATCGGTCGTCGGGGCGTATCAGCTCGTCGAACGGCCGGGTAGTGCTGCTTTTGATGTCCAGGTAAACGCCGCCTACCTTATACATTAGTAAATAGCGGAACAGATCCGCACGCGCAGCGCCATATTTCGGATCGATGCGCTGATAGTGATCCCACACTGGCGGTGGGTAATGTCGCTGCAAGAATTCAGCGATGTCTTCGTCGTCATAGAACCGGTATTCCCAGCCGGGGTTCATCGCACGCAAACGATCGACGTTGTCCTGCAAGATCTGCGGCAGCTGCCGGTTCTGGAAAGCCGGACGGGTGCCAATCTGGTGAATGATCCGCGGGATTGTCGACCCAGCCGGAAGCTCGGGGACCCATTCCTGGGTCGGAGGGCTGTTCAGCTGGGGAATCAATAATCGTTTGATCGACATAAGGCGTGAAAGGTTGAGAACCCGAAGAGGTAGGTTATCAATATAGCACGAACCTGCCTGGATATAAGCTGCCTCGCGTCGATCCCGGCAGCGCCCAGCGAGCAGCGAGCAGCCCGTGTCCCATGGTCGCCCTTACAAGCGCGCCGCAAGCACCGCGCCTTCGCGAATCGCCCGCTTCGCATCCAGCTCCGCCGCCATCGCCGCCCCGCCGATCTTGTGGAAACGCGGCCCTCCGTTGCTGGCATCGCCCGGCATCAGCTCCACCAGGCTCTCCTGCCCCGCGCAGATCACGACGTTGTCCACTTCCAGCAACCGCGCTTCGCCGCCGATCGTGATGTGCAGCCCGGCATCGTCGATGCGGTCGTACTGCACTCCCGCCAGCATCTGCACGCCATTCCTTGCCAGGGTCGCGCGATGCACCCAGCCCGAGGTCTTGCCCAGGCCCGCGCCCGGACGGGTGTTCTTGCGCTGCAGGAGCCAGACTGCGCGCGGCGGATGGGGCTGCAGGGGAGGCACCAGCCCGCCCGGTGTGCCCGAGGCGGGATCGACGCCCCACTCCGCCATCCAGTGCGCCGTCGGCACCGGCAGCGGCACGGCCCGGTCGTGCACCAGGAATTCGCCCATGTCGAAGCCGATGCCGCCGGCGCCGACGATGGCCACGCGCCGGCCCACGGGCTTGCCTTCGCGCAGGACGTCGAGGTAGCTCAACACCTTTGGATGCCCGATGCCGGGAATCGCCGGCTTGCGCATCGTGATGCCGGTGGCGACGATCACCTCGTCGTAGCCGCCGGCCAGCAGTTCGCCGCGGTTCACGCGTCGTCCCAGGCGCACCTCGACCCCGGCCAGCGCGAGCTTGCGTCCGAAGTAGCGGATGGTCTCGGCGAATTCCTCCTTGCCCGGTATGCGCATGGCCACGTTGAACTGGCCGCCGATACGGTCAAGCGCATCGAACAGGGTCACCTGGTGCCCACGTTCGGCCGCCACGGTGGCCGCCGACAGTCCGGCCGGTCCGGCGCCGACCACGGCCACGCGGCGCGGCCGGGCCGTCTTGCGGTACACCAGCTCAGTCTCGTGGCAGGCGCGCGGATTGACCAGGCAGCTGGCGCGCTTGTTCGCGAAGGTGTGGTCGAGGCAGGCCTGGTTGCAGGCGATGCAGGTATTGATCTCGTCGCTGCGGCCCCCGGCCGCCTTGGCGACCCAGTCCGGGTCAGCGAGGAAGGGACGCGCCATCGACACGAGGTCGGCGCTGCCCTGCGCCAGCAGCGCTTCTGCCTCCTCCGGCATATTGATGCGGTTCGAGGCGACCACGGGAATCCCGACCGCTGCGCGCAAACGTCCCGCCACCTGCGCGAAGGCCGCCCGCGGCACCGAGGTGACGATGGTGGGTACGCGCGCCTCGTGCCAGCCATAGCCGGTATTCAGGATCGTGACGCCAGCCGACTCCAGTGCCCTGGCCACTGTCACCACTTCGTCCCAGGTATTGCCGCCTTCGACCAGGTCGAGCACCGAGTGACGGTACATCAGGATGAAATCGGGACCGACCGCGGCGCGGATGCGGCGCACCACCTCGAGCGCCAGACGCATGCGGTTCTCGATCGGGCCGCCCCATGCATCCGTCCGCTGGTTGGTGCGCGCGCACAGGAACTGGTTCAGCAAATAGCCTTCGCTGCCCATCACCTCGACGCCGTCGTAGCCGGCCGTGCGCGCCAGTTGCGCGCAGCGCGCATAGGCCGCGATGGTGGCTTCAATGCCAGCTGCATCCAGGGCCTTCGGCCTGAACTTCGAGATCGGCGACTTTAGGCTGGACGCTGACACCACGAAGGGCTGGTAGCCGTAGCGCCCCGCGTGCAGGATCTGCAGCAGGATCTTGCCGCCCTCCTCATGCACCGCGCGCGTGACGCGCCGGTGGTTGGGCACGTCGAACAGGGAGTTCAGGGTGCCGCCAAAGGGCAGCAGCCAGCCCTGGCGATTCGGAGAGATGCCGCCGGTAACGATCAGTCCCGCGCCGCTGCGCGCGCGTTCGCGGTAGAAGGCAGCCAGCTTGCCGTAGTTGTAGAAGCGGTCCTCGAGCCCGGTGTGCATCGAGCCCATGATCACGCGGTTCTTCAGGGTGGTGCAACCCAGGTCGAGCGGCGCCAATAAATGAGGAAATGCGTCGGAATAGGTGGTCATCGCGGCATTACACCGCGATTTTCTGGAGCCGTGGTACTAAAGTTCATGCTCCGCCCTGGCGGCGGCTTCAGGCCAGGTGGCTCTCGCGGTCGCGCAGCTCGGCGAAGCTCTCGATGCTGCCGATGCTGACCACCACCGGGTTCAGGCTGGCGCCGGGCGACATCGGACGCCAGGCGAATTGCCATTCCTTCTCGCGCGCCTGGCCGGCGCTCTTGGTGAAGGCCGCGCCCAGCGCCGAACGGGCGCCATATTCGATGGCGCCGTCGATGCCGGCCCAGTTGGGCAGCATGCGCTGCACCGCGCGGTGCAGGCGCTCGCCGAATTCCTCGGTATTGTGGATCACCAGGCAGGCGTCGCTGGGCGTGATGACGTCGAACAGGCCCTTGTCCCAGACGGTGGAAAACGAGACGTTGAGAAAGCCGCCATTGGGCTCGAGGCGGAACTGGCCGTTCTTGAGCGCGCTTTCGAGTTCGGTGCGCAGCGCATAACGGTGCAGGGTCGGTGGGCGTTGGTAGTCGTGCATAGGATTCTTTCTGGCCGCGGCCTCACGCCTGTTGCGATGGCGATGGCGATGGCGATGGCGATGGCGATGGCGATGGCGATGGCGATGGCTGCATGAGCATGATCTGCTGGTGCTGCATGCGCATGAAGCGCGAGGCGATGAAGATCTCGCGCAAAAAATAGACAAAGCTGCTGATCAGGCCAAGCATCGCGAACACGAAGCAGGCCGCGATGTACTGGTCGAGCGGAATGCCGGTGGTATCGCCCGCAAACAGCATCGCGATGACCACGCACACCAGCAGGCCGCAGGCGGTGCTGGAGGCGATCGCGAAGTTGATCAGGTGCGAGCGCTGGTAGAGCAGTTCGAGCTCGCTGGAGAACTCGGCGTTGGGGCTGACCTTGAGCCGGTCCTCGAGCACCCGCGTGCGGTCGATGATGCGCGCCAGGCGGTTGGTCAGCACGGTCAGCTTGGTGGCCACGCCGGTGAGCAGGAAAACCGGGGCGATCGCCAGCTGGATCACATGGCCGATGTCGCTGATCTGGATATTCATGGAAACACGTTCGAATTGTTATAGGGTGGACGGCGCGCCGTCCACGCGTTCAATGCCATCACGCATAGTGTAACAGCCGCCAGTACGCCAAAGCGCTCATTCAAACCGCCGAACCGCCTTGAACTGCTCGGTCGCCGCCACGAGCGCGCGCGCAATCCCGGCTTCCAGCGCCCCATGGCCGGCGTCGGCGATCATCTGCAGTGTCGACCCTGGCCACGCCGAATGCAAGCGCCAGGCAGCCAGCGGCGGACAAATCACATCATAGCGGCCCTGCACGATCACGGCCGGCAGGTGGGCGATGCGCGGCAGGTCGCGCAGCAGCTGGTCTTCTTCCAGGAAGGCGCCATTGAGCATGTAGTGCGACTCGAGCCGGCCCACACCCAGGTCGAGCGTATCGTTCGAGACTTCCTCGGGCTGCGGCAGCAAGAACACGCGCCGGCCCTCGAAGCGGCTCCATGCGCGCGCCGCGGGCCAGTAGACGTCCGGGTCGTGACACAGCAGGCGCCGCGCGTAGGCGCCCAGCAGGTCGTGCCGCTCGTCAGGCGGAATCGGGGCGACGAATTCTTCGTATAGCTCGGGATAGAACCAGCGCACCTCGTTGATGAACCAGTCCACCTCGGCGCGGGTGCACAGGAAGATCCCGCGCAATACAAAGCCGAGGCAGCGCTCGGGATGGGCCTGGCCATAGGCCAGCGCCAGCGTCGAGCCCCAGGAACCGCCGAACACCAGCCACTGGTCGATGCCGAACAGCGCGCGCAGTCGCTCGATGTCCTCGACCAGGAGCTGGGTGGTGTTGTTGCGCCACTCGCCCAGCGGTGTCGACTTGCCGGCACCGCGCTGGTCGAACAGGATCACGCGGTAAGCGCGCGGATCGAAGAAGCGGCGGTGCTGGGGCGACAGGCCGGCGCCGGGGCCGCCGTGCAGGAACAGCACCGGGATACCGTCCGGATTGCCAACCTCTTCCCAGTAGATCGTGTGTAGCTCGTCGACCGCCAGCATGCCGTGGCGCAGTGGTTGGATCGGCGGGAACAGCGACGGCGGCGTGACGGGCATGGCAGCTCTTGTTGGCAGTGATTCAAGAAGCCGATTGTAACGTAAGGACAACCGGTTTCAGAAGAAGGTATTGAGGGCGTAGCGGACCTGGTAATCGTCGTCCACCGCCAGCAGCAGCGGCCATTTGTCGAAGGTGGTGCAGGGATGGGATATGCCGCAACCGACCAGGTCGCCGACCGCCAGGCCCTCGCACAAGGGGTCGCCTTCAGGCAGGCGCAGGTAGGCGTGCTGGTCGTTCATCTTGACAATGGCGCAGCCGGACGGCAGTGCGCTCAGGGACGCAGCGACTTCTGGCCGCGCCGTGCAGAGCGGGACCGGCAGGTCGGCATCGTAGGACGCGTCGCGCTTGCCCATGGTGAGGATGGCCAGGGTCGGCTCGGGGCGCGACTGCACGGCGCTCCAGACCTCCAGAGCGGGAAGTAGTCCGTCATCCGGTATACCCGTGCGGGCGTCCAGCTCCGCGAGATGACGCCCGTACATGCCATGGTCGCTGGTGAGATAGCAGCCGCTGCGCAGGATGGGGCGCAGAGGGCGCGACAGCCCGGCCACGTCCTGGAAGCCGCGTGCCACCAGGTCGAAATACGACGAACCGCCAGCGGAGACCAGGATCTCGGATGCGCCGAACAAGCCTTCGGCATCGGCGCCGTGCACCAGGGCGACCAGGCGCGCCAGGAACGCGTCGACCTGGCGCAGGTCGGCCGCGCGGTCGTCGCTGACGAGCAGGCCCTCGTAGCCCTCGAACCCGGCCAGCACCAGGCCCTCGGCCAGCGCGATGGCGCGCGCCAGGTCCATGGCTTCCTGCTCCGAACGGCAGCCGGCGCGCTTGCCCGCCAGGCCCAGTTCGACCAGCACGTGCAGCGGGCGCGCCAGCCTGTGCGCCGCGACGGCCTGCGCCAGGCGCGTCACGCCAGCCTGCGAATCGGCCAGCACGATGCATTCGAAATCCGGATCGTCATGCAGCAGCGTCAGCACGGCGGCGATATCGGCGCGCGCCACCAGCTGGTTCGCGAGCAGCACGCGGCGTACGCCAAAGCGGTGCGCCACCTGGACCTGGGCCGCGCTGGCCAGCGTGATGCTCCAGGCGCCATTGGCGAGCTGGGCGCCGAACAGCTGCGGACTCATCGTGGTTTTTCCATGCGGCGCCAGGCTGACCCCGTGGTTCTCGCAGAAGGCGCGCATCCAGCTGAGGTTGTGGCGCAGGCGCGATGCCTTGAGCACGGCGACGGGAAAACTGGTATCGCCGCGCAACACATTCCAATCTTGCACAGCGATTGCGCCCTGGCGCAGTGGAGCGCTCAGCGGCAGGCCCTTGGTACCGGGGAGCAGTAATTGGTCGTCGAGGCTGGAAAGGGCCAGGCCGCCGTGGGGCAAGGTATGCATAGGGACTCCCTGGAAAACTAAACAGTTTTGATTGTAAGTCGCCCCGGCAGCTTTCGATGGCCTATCCCTGCCCTCACCGAGCGTGACCAAGCCAATGTTACAACCTGTAACGGATTTTCCAATCAGCAGGAGTTATCCTCAGAAATGTTTCGCATCTTAAATTGCAAAAGACACATTCGTTAATACCTCAAGGAAAATCATGTCTCCACGATCCACCACGCAGCTCAGCGCCATCCTCGCCCTCCTCGGTTCCGCGGTCGCCATTCCAGCCAGCGCTGCTACGCTGACCGTCGGCCCTGGCCAGACCTATACCGCGCCATGCCGCGCATTTGCTGTTGCACAGGCTGGCGACACGGTCAATATCATTGGCAACACCACTTACAGCGGCGATGTCTGCGCGATCAGGCAGCACAAGCTGACCATTCGCGGCGTGAAGGGTCGCCCGAAAATCGATGCCGCTGGCAAGAACGCCCTTGGAAAGGGCACCTGGGTTGTGCAAGGCAACGACATCGTAATCGAGAATGTCGAGATGGTGGGCGCCAAGGTTCCAGACGCGAATGGCGCCGCTTTACGTCTCGAGGGCACGAATTTCACCCTGCGCAAGGCCTTCATCCACGACAACGAAAATGGGGTGCTGAGCGGCGTTAACACTGCTAGCAAGATCGTGATCGAGAACAGCGAGTTCGGCCACAACGGCAATGGCACCGGCCAGAACCACAACCTGTATATCGGCAATGCTGGCAGCCTGACGTTCCGCTTCAATTACTCGCACGATGCCGATGTCGGCCACAACCTGAAGTCGCGCGCGCGTACCAACATGATTGCCTACAACCGCTTCTCGAGCACTATGCCGGGTCAGGCCGGGACGACCGCCAGCGGTAAGCCCAGCTATGAAATCAACTTGCCGAACGCAGGCACGTCCTACATCATCGGCAACGTCATCCACCAGCCGGCCGCGCACAGCAACTCGAACCTGATCGCCTATGGGGAGGAAGGCGCCACCAATCCGGGGCATGATCTGTATGTCGTCAACAATACCTTCCTGAACGACGACAGCGCCCGGGGCACCTTCGTGATGATCGGCGCGAATGTGAGCAAGAGCGCTCTGCTACAGAACAATATCTTCGGCGGCACTGGCACCGTGACCAACCAGGTCGGCGCCGTCGAGAAGACCAACTACCGTTCGGTGGCGCCAGGTTTCGTCAATCGCGGCGCCTGGGACCTGCGCCCGACCGGCAATGCCCTGGTGGTCAATGCCGGCTCGGTCCCGGGCGCCTCGAGCAGCGGCGTGTCGCTCAAGCCCGTCCATGTCTACCAGCACAGCGCTTCCAGCGCGACCCGTCCGGTCGTCAAGACCATCGACGTCGGCGCTTACGAATCAGCGTTGTAGGAAGATTACGGTAAGCAGGAGGCTTGGAAGAGCGTGCTCATTGTGTGAAGCGCCACAATGGCTTGCGCAGCGACGGCGGCAGGTTGGTAATAAAGACTTTCAGCCTGAACTTCTTGTCACTGGGCAGCGCTCTGAGCTTACCCAGCATGGTCTTCGCTAATTCAAAATTCCCTCGGGCGAACGCGGCATCGAATACGCCAACGCGTCGTTTGTCGATATCCTTCAGAATGGCCGCGCGATATTGCACGGCGGTTGGATGCGCATCCAGCGCGTATTCGAGGATATCGGCAGTCCCACTCACCATATAGCTCGAATCGGCTGAATCGTTGCTGTCATGCTTGCGAATGCGGGTAAGCGGGCGCTTGCAGAGAGCAACTTTTCCGAGCCCTACTGCACGCAATGTAAATTCCCAGTCTTCGCCGCCCACACCCTTGAAGCTGGCATTGAATCCGCCAATCGCGCGATAAAACTCTCGCCGAAATATCACACCCGACATGAACAAGGGTTGATACTCGACCATACGCCAGTAAAGGTCCGGAACATGGTGAATGAAGTCAGCATCGCCTTCAGCGCCAAGGAAATAATCCGGCGGCGCCAAAGAAAACTTGTCAGGATGGATCTTGCCGTCATTGTTGAAAGTGATGAAATTCGCGTACACCGCGTCGTAGTCCGGATGTCCCTCCAGCCAGCCCAACATGGTTGCAAGGAAATCAGGTTCTAGCAGATCGTCTGAATCGCACAACACGACGTAGTCGCCGCGCGCAATTTCTACTCCGTGATTTCGGGCTAGCTGGACACCGCCGTGGGCGAGTTGTACGAAGGTCACTTTATCGCCGTAGCGGGCGATGATGTCCTTGGTGTTGTCGGTTGAACCATCGTCGACGACGATAATTTCTAGGAAGGCCGGGTTTTGCGCCAAAGCACTATCGATAGTTTGCCCAATGAGCGCTGCACGGTTGTATGAGGGGATGACGAGACTGGCGCTCGCCTGCAGTTGACTGGTGGGTGGCACTGATTATTCTCCATGCAATAGCGGCTTACGCCTAGGCTTCACAATAAGTCAGCTTTATCATTTTGGCAAGACATTGCATAAGCCTAGAAGGGATGTGGTCTTCCTCAATGACGCTCGCATCGTGCCGGAAAGCGACCTGGACGACCTGCCAGACGGCGCCGCCAGGCCACGTGCCGGCCGGCGCGCACTCACATGACGCCTTGATGACATTTCATCCGGAATATTAAAAATATTCTAAAAGTTATTTCGCATCCCAAGTCTTTCCACTCTCGTTTGTTCAGGCATCCAGGCGCACTCGACGCACAGGCCACTTCAGCACAGCCCGTTCTTCAACCGTGACACGCGCTTGCAGCCGGCAGTATGGCTGCAATGCGCCATCGACAGGAATACTGATCATGCTGCTACCCATACCGCCTCTTCTCCCCTTGAGACAGCCCACGCGCACGAACGCAGCGCGGACGACAGCGAACACCGTGGCGACGCCGCTGGCCGCGCCATCGAACGCGGCCGGCAACGCGTCCGGCAAACAGCGCGCATTGCGCCAGGACGAGGCGGCCAAGCCTCCTGCAGGACAGGTCGCGACGAAAGCACCTGCAGCGGCGCCGAAACATTCGGCGCCGCTGTCCCAGCGCCTGGAGCAAGAAAATACGAACCAGCACCATCCGGTACGGCGCCTGATCGATGCGCGACCGGTGACGCTCGGCACGCGCATCGCGGGCCTGGGCCTGAGCCACACCAGCGACAGGCCGCAGACACGCGGCCTTCCCTCGGCGCCGGCCGCGGCGCGCGACAAGGCCACCGAGATGGAGACATTGAAGGCGTCCGCCGTCGCGCTGTGCAAGCGTGTGGACAAGATCATGGATAGCACGCTTGAGCAATTGCCTGACGTGAATCATCGTCCTGGACGTCCAGCCTGGCGCGAAAAAACCTTGCAATACTGGCCAATGAGCATGTTTGCCGCTACCCGTGTAGGCGACTTGATCGACAAGGATCCGGCCTACCGGACGAGCAACCCGGCCGAGACCAGGGAGGTTGCTGTCTCCCCATCCGATAGGCATGCCGGGCGCAGGCAGCTGCTGGAGCGGACCGCCGAACTGAAGCACCGGTTGGACGAGGTGCAGCAGGAATACGATTCCCAGGTAAAGCTGCATCCGCGTGAAGCGGACGGCAGCGAGCATGAAGCCGTGCGGCGGGCCCGCGAGAGGCTCGAGGGAATACTCCATGAGCTGCAAGCGAGCGTGACGATCGGCGAACACCTCGATTACTACAATCACGCGCTGGCTACCGACCTGGTGGAGAAAAAAGTGCGATTCGTCCAGGAACAGGTCCATCAACTCGACCAGCAGCTTGGCCAGGCCGGACTGGGCCCCACCGAGGAACTCGAGGCGCTCAGGCAACGGCGCGACTGCTTGCGCCAGGAGGCCGAACTTGCCCGGGTATCGCTGCAGGGCGCGAGGCTGGAAGTGGCGCGCATCAAGGGCGCCATATCGGACCTGGAGGCGCGTCGCGCTGCGCTGCGGGAGCGCCCAACCACGCACGAGGCCACCGAGGAGCAGGGAGATCTGCAACGGCAACGGACGGCGCTCGACAAACTGCTGGAAGAAGCCGGGCAGGCCGCCAACGATCGCAGGGAGCAGATGAAGCAGGCCCAGACAGCCTGCGACAGCAGCATCGGCGAGTATGGCGCCGCCCAGATGCGGTTCGATCTCACGCTCGGCGGAAGGATCGCGGAATCGGCCCGGTCCATCGACGAACGTGCGGCGACCTGGCAGGCGCGGGCCAGGACCGCATGGGACGATGAGAAAGAGATGGGCAAGGCGAGCTTGCGGCTGCAAGTCGATGCCGCGCCCGGTTTCGACGCTGCCGCGCTCGCCGGTGCAGACGGCAAGGACCTGCGCGCCATGCTGGGCAAGGTTGCCGCCAAGCTGAAGGACGACGATCCGGATGCCGAGCGCGAAGTACCGGCGCCGGCCCGGCTGGAAATTCTCAGCCGGGCCGTGGCCCAGGTCTGCAATGGCGACGCCCGCCGCGCGGCAAGCGTGCTGGAAGCGCTGTCGGCCCATCCCAGCGAATACTGGGTTCCCCCGCCGGTGCTGCACGAGGGCGACGGCGGCAAGGCGGCCAAGGCAGCGCCGCACGCCGCGGCAGGTGCGATCGCGGATGTGGCGCCGGACGGCGCGGCCCCGCGGCAGGCGGCGCCATACGCATCACCCAGCGACGACCTGAAACAACTTTTCCGCTGCATGGCATCAGTGCCACGCGGCATGGAGATATTGAACGAAGCCGGTACGGACGCGGCGCATCCCCAGCTCAGGTCCGCATCGATGACGGCGCTGCACGCGTACTGGATGGCGGATGCGCACCAGCCCGCGACCGGCGATCCCGACCCATGGTTGAGCAAGGCGCAGAAGATGGCCTGCTACGAAGTACGCAACGTGCCGAAAGAGCCGCCGCTATTCGACAGCGATGCACTGGAGGACGACGTAAAAATTGCCTACCGGGGCGTATGCCGAGGCTTCCTGTCGAACGGTCCCGATTCGGATTATGCACACGTCAATGCGACGCTGAACAAGGTCGGCAAGGACTGGCTGGAGCATGCCCGGGACTCGCCTGCCGCCTGGACCAAGGGGGCCATCCGTACCGTCTTCGATTCCGACAACTCGCGTGCGACGCCGTTCGACCGGCGCACCCTGAAGGCGACCGTGTCGCAGCTGGAAAGGCAGGGACTCGCCTCGATCAAAACGCATGCGCATGACAGCATCGCGGCCAGGGCGCGAGAGCTGTCTGCGAAGCTGTCAAGCGGATGGCTGGCGGAACAGGCCCCGGACGCGCCCAACGTGCATCGCCTGCAGGTGGCTGGGCGGGCGCTGTGCGACTATATCGCCCACCATGACGACAGCAGGAAGGCGCTCGCTCAGCTCGATGGCAAGGTCAGCCGCAGTAAATTCCATCGCACCGACCGGCTCTACAAGAGCCGCCTGACAGGGAAGGACCTGGTACAGCTGCGCCGCATGGCGGGCGCCAGGAACTTCATGCACCACACCTTGCAGGCGTTTCCAGACGAGTTCAACGCCATCTTCGACGGCGCTGGCGCGACACCCCAGGAAGCGCTGCAGCGCCTGGGTGGCATCCTGGCGAAAGCGGCAAAGTCCCAGGAAGTAAGCCAGTATATGGATGGGCTAAAACTGGATGAGCTGCAACAGCAGACCGATATCGCACGCCGCAAACGTTTTGGCGACAAGGACGATGCGGTGGCATTCTTCCGTCCCGTGCTGGAAGAACTGCGCCTGCGCAATCAGCTGGTGATGACGGCGGGGAGCGAAGTCGGCGTGGGCATCCCCCTCGCGCCCTGGGTGCCGGTAGCGCCGGCGACAATGAGCGTGAACGCCAACGTCGTGTCGAAGAAAAACGAGGCCCAGTTCCAGATCAAGAGTCCGACCTATGGTGTGGAATTCATCATTTCGGACATCCAGACCAGGTCGCACGACATCAAGGCCTCGGCCGGCCTGGGCCTTGAAGCGGGCCGGCTGAAGGCAACCGCGCCCAACGGCGCCATCAAGCTGGAAGGCAGCAAGGCCACCACCAGTTTCACCACGCTGCGCATCCTGCGCGGCAAGGATGGCCAGGGTGTGCGCAAAGAAAAAGCAGCCCGCAAGGAGGGATTGGCGGTGCTGGAAACCCTGCTCGCAAAGGAGCGCGACAAGGGCAGGGGGACGCTGGACGACATTCTCCTGAAGCATCCCGACGTCATCGTCGGCTGGGGCAGCAAGGAGAATGTTTCGCTGCAGGGCTCGGTGGAAGTCGGTGCGATCTTGCGGGTAAAGGGGAATGACAACGCGTCCGCCGGCGGCTCGCTCAGCCTGAGCGCGAAAATCGAAAGAACCCAGGAACGCAGCGACGAACGCTCGGGCTACGCCCACCAGAATGTGCATGACCGCTCCGACCAACGCAAGCAGCGCATTGCGGCAGCGGGCACGATCAACGTACTGGGGTCGTACAAGAAGCCGGTGAAGCCGGACGACAAAGGAGAGGCGGACCGCAACGGCGCAGCCAATATCGGCGGCGCCGCCAACCCGTTCGAGGTATCGCGCGACCTGCTGCTACGCCTGGAAAAGAACGGCGCAACGCGTTTTAGCATCGGGGACCAGACCGGCGGCAGCACCGACCGTGCGTTTGCCGATGCCGGCGCGCTGCTCGCCGAAATCGAGGACAACCAGGAAGAATTCTATCTGCGCTTCCTGGAAACCGTGCCCGGCAGGAAAGGCGAACCGAAGGACACGCCGGAAAACCGCAAGCTCGCGGCGGACACGCTGCACCAGTTCATGACCGACCTGAAGAGCGCGAAGAAGAATCCCAGCCTGCAGTTCAACCTGAAGTACGAAATGCAGCCGCGCATGAGCGGACGGGTCGATGCCTTGCTTGCGCTGGAAGCGCTGGCAAGCAAGGCCGGCAATCATGAGGCGGCGCAAGAACACCGGCGCACCCTGAATGACTTGCTGCAGCAGCGCAGCACCTGGGCGTTCAAGAATTGCGCCATCCGCAGCAAGGGCAAGGAAAACGCCGATGTGGGCTGGGACTGGCTGGTACGCGTGATGGCGCGGCGCAGCGCCGAGACATCGGTGGCCGTCACTGCCTATCCGGCCTGACGGAATGATGAAATGACAGGCGACGCCGTGGACGTCGCCCGTGCCGGGCATCAGGACATGTGCTGACCGCCATTGATCGCGATATTGGCCCCAGTGACGAACGCCGCCTCGTCCGACGACAGATACGCCACCAGGCCTGCCACTTCTTCTGGTTTGCCCAGGCGGCCCATCGGAATCTGCGGAATGATCTTGGTTTCCAGTACTTCGCTCGGGATGTCCATCACCATCTTGGTGCCGATATAGCCTGGCGAGATGGTGTTGACGGTCACGCCCTTGCGCGCCACTTCGAGTGCCAGCGCCTTGGTGAAGCCGTGCATGCCGGCCTTGGCCGCCGAGTAGTTGGTCTGGCCGAAGGCGCCCTTCTGGCCGTTCACCGACGAGATATTGATGATGCGGCCCCAGCCACGCTCGACCATGCCGTCGCAGACCGGCTTGGTCATATTGAAGACGGAATCGAGGTTGGTCTTGATCACGGCGTCCCAGTTGACCTTGTCCATCTTCTTGAAGGTCATGTCGCGGGTGATGCCGGCGTTATTGACCAGCACGTCGATCGGGCCGACGTCGGCGATCACCTGGCGCACGCATTCCTGGGCGGCGTCGTAGTCGGCCACGTCGCAGGCATAGGCCTTGAAGTCAAAGCCCTGCTCTTTCATGGCGCCGAGCCAGGCGTCGACCTTGGTATTGCCCGGTGAGAAGGTGGTGACCACCTGATATCCCAGTGCGGCCAGCTTGATGCACACCGCTTCGCCCAGGCCGCCCATGCCGCCAGTTACTAATGCTACTCGAGCCATTGTCTTCTCCAGTTTTATTGTGTGAAACACTTGAACCCGGCGGCGTCACTACGCTGCAGCGCGCCGCCCTACCCAAGGTTAAACCGACCTCAGTCGCGTTCGACCGCCAGTGCCACGCCCATGCCGCCGCCGATGCACAGGCTCGCCAGGCCGCGCTTGGCGTCGCGGCGGATCATTTCGTGCAGCAGGGTAACCAGCACGCGGGCGCCCGAGGCGCCGATCGGGTGGCCCAGCGCGATCGCGCCGCCGTTGACGTTGATCTTGGATGTATCCCAACCCATTTGCTTGTTGACGGCGACCGCCTGGGCGGCGAAGGCTTCGTTGATTTCCATCAGGTCGACGTCTTCGTGGGTCCAGCCGGCCTTCTTGAGGCACAGCTGCGAGGCCGAGACCGGACCCATACCCATGATTTGCGGATCCAGGCCGGACGAGGAATAGGCCTTGATGCGCGCCAGCGGGGTCAGGCCCAGCTCTTTTGCTTTCGACGCGCTCATCATGATCACGGCGGCGGCGCCGTCATTGAGGCCGGAAGCGTTGCCGGCGGTGACGGAACCTTCTTTATTGAAGGCCGGACGCAGGCCGGCGAGCGCCTCGAGGGTGCTACCCGCTTTTGGGTACTCATCCGTGTCGAAGACGGTCGTGCCCTTCTTGGTCACGATCTCGACCGGGATGATCTCGTCCTTGAACTTGCCTTCTTTCTGGGCAGCTTCGGCCTTCAACTGCGATTGCAGCGCAAATTCATCCTGCTCGGCGCGCGAGATCTCGTATTTCTTGGCCACGTTCTCGGCCGTGACACCCATGTGGTACTGGTTGTAGACGTCCCACAGGCCGTCGACGATCATGGTGTCGGTGAGCTTGGCGTCGCCCATGCGGAAGCCGTCGCGCGAACCCGACAGCACATGTGGCGAGGCGCTCATGTTTTCTTGGCCGCCGGCGATGACGATCTCGGCGTCGCCGCAGCGGATCGCCTGGGCCGCCAGGTGGGTGGCCTTGAGGCCGCTGCCGCAGACCTTGTTGATGGTGTAGCCGGGTACCATTTCGGGCAGGCCGGCCTTGATGACGGCCTGGCGCGCCGGGTTCTGACCGACGCCGGCGGTGAGCACCTGGCCCATGATGACTTCGCTGACCGCTTCGGGGGCGATGCCCGTCTTGGCCAGCAGGTGCTTGATCACTTGCGCACCGAGCTCGGCGGCGGGAATCTTGGCGAGGGTGCCGCCGAATTTGCCGACTGCGGTGCGGCCGGCGGCTACGATGACTACATCTTCCATTTCAATCTCCGTTCAGCCGGCCGTGGCCGGCGTTATTCAGAATTCCCTCGGACCGGGCGCACTCTGCTAGGCAGGAGCGCCCTGTGCATGGGGTCGATAAACCTCAAGTCACAGAATGAGGAGCCCATGCTGCTGTATAAGCAATAGCAATCTTAGCAGTTTATTCATTAAAAACAATAAGACAATGGTAAGGACTTGATCTAGCTCATCACTTGATTTTTGGTTGCAAGCAAACGTTCAATTTCTGTTAGGAATGATGTGTGCGCGTCTGTCCTTTTCTACAATTTTCACAGTAGAATGCACAAGCGCAACGCCAACCAGACCGTTCTATGCCTAAAACCACGCTTCCCATCGAAATCAAGATTTCCACGGTCGTTGCCATCTCCACGATCCTGCACTCGGCCGATCTGGATGTCATCGACGTCGCCCTGGAACAAATGACTGGCGGCGTGTCGGACTTCTTCGAGGACGAATTCGCGGTAATCGACGTGGCCGCGATCACGCCCGAAACGCCGCAGCTCGACTGGGCCGCACTGGTGGCCTTGCTCAAGAACTACCGCCTGAATGCGGTCGCCGTGCGCGGCGCCAGCCCGGCGATGATCGACGCGATCCGGGCCCAGGGCCTGGCGCTGGACGACGGTTCGAGCGGCGTGCGCGCCGGCGGCCATGCAGTTCCACCGCCCGCCCCGCCGGTCGCTGCCGAACCCGCCGCTGCCGCACCCACGCCCGCGCCGGCGCCGGCGGCAATGCCGGAACCGGTCGCAGCCGCGGCCGCCGCGCCGCTGGTCGTCGACACCCCGGTGCGCGCCGGCCAGCGCATCTATGCGCGCGGCACCGACCTGATCGTCACCGCGGTGGTGAACAACGGCGCCGAGCTGATCGCCGACGGCAGCATCCATGTCTATGCGCCGCTGAACGGCCGCGCACTGGCGGGCGCTTCCGGCAATCCCGACGCGCGCATCTTCGCGCTGTCGATGCAGCCAGAGCTGGTCTCGATCGCCGGCGTGTATCGCACGTTCGACGAAGGTTTCCCGTCCGACCTGGCGCGCCAGCCGACGCAGATCCGGCTGGTCGGCGACCGCATCGAACTCCAATCGCTGGCTCCGGCACCCCGCGCCTGATCCTCCGAACTGAACAGATACTGTAAAGGACTTATTTGTGGCACGAATTATTGTTGTGACGTCCGGCAAGGGCGGTGTGGGCAAAACGACCTCGAGCGCTAGCTTCTCCACCGGGCTGGCCATGCGCGGCCACAAGACGGCAGTGATCGACTTCGACGTCGGCCTGCGTAACCTCGACCTGATCATGGGCTGCGAGCGCCGCGTGGTCTACGACCTGATCAACGTCGTCAACGGCGAAGCGACCCTGAACCAGGCGCTGATCAAGGACAAGCACTGCGACAACCTGTTCATCCTGCCGGCCTCGCAGACGCGCGACAAGGACGCGCTGTCCGAGGAAGGCGTGGAGCGCGTGCTCAACGATCTGGTCAAGATGGATTTCGAGTTCATCATCTGCGATTCGCCAGCCGGCATCGAGCATGGCGCGCTGATGGCGCTGACCTTTGCCGACGAGGCGATCGTGGTCACCAATCCCGAAGTCTCGTCGGTGCGCGACTCGGACCGCATCCTGGGCATCCTGCAGGCCAAGTCGCGCCGCGCCCAGAGCGGCAGCGAGCCGGTCAAGGAACACCTGCTCATCACCCGCTACTCGCCAAAACGCGTCGAAGCGGACGAGATGCTCTCTTACCAGGACGTTCAGGAAATCCTGCGCATTCCACTGATCGGGATCATTCCGGAATCGGAATCGGTGCTGCACGCTTCGAACCAGGGCAATCCGGCGATCCACTTCAAGGGAACCGACGTGGCCGATGCCTACGAGGACGTCGTCGCGCGTTTCCTGGGCGAAGAACGTCCGCTGCGCTTTATCAATTACGAAAAGCCGGGACTGTTCCAGCGCATTTTCGGAGCCAAGTGAGATGGCATTGCTTTCATTCCTCTTCCCCGAAAAAAAGAAGAGCGCAAGCGCCGCCAAGGAACGCCTGCAGATCATCATCGCGCGCGAACGGACCAACCGCGCCGGTCCGGATTTCCTGCCGGCACTGCACCAGGAACTGCTCGCGGTGATCTCCAAGTACGTCAAGGTCAATCCTGACGACATCAAGGTCTCGCTCGACCGCCAGGGCAACCTCGAAGTGCTGGACGTGAACGTGGTGCTGCCGGATACCTGATCCGGCCGTTGCCGTTCGCCCACAATGCCCGCCGCGTGCGGGCATTGTCTTTTCTGGAGCGATCATGGGCGCGATGAGACGATCAAGCAATTTTTAGGTAACTTCAAGCATTCAAAGTATTGGTGAGCCTGCCTATACTGGATTCACGGTTGCAACACAGCAACCAGCCGAACCCAACGTTGTTTTGACAAGGAACCCATCATGCCCCGTCTCGCCTCCCACCCTGTTTCGGACGCCACCGGCGCCGCCGCCCAACTGTTCGACGCGATCCAGGGCGCCATCGGCAAGGTGCCGAACGCCTACCGCGACATCGGCAGTAACAGCCCGGTCGTGCTGGAAGCGGTGCTGTCCCTCGACGCCGGCCTGAAGAAAACCGCGTTGTCGGCGCGCGATATCGAAGTCATCAAGCTGGCGGTGAGCGCCGTCAACGGTTGCGACTATTGCGTGGCCGCCCACAGCCTGATGGGCAAGATGGCCGGCCTGCACCCCGCGGCGCTGGCCGCCGTGCGCGAGGGCAAGACCACCGGCAATGGCCGCGACGATGCGCTGGCCGACTTCGCCCGCCATCTGGTGACAACCCGCGGTACGGTGGATGCGCACGTGGTCGAGGCAGTGAAGGCGGCCGGCGTGAGCGATGCGCAGATCGTCGACGTCACGCTGGCGATCACGGCGATTACCCTGACGAATCTGTTCAACCGGATCAACGATACGATGGTCGATTTTCCGGAAGTGGCTTGATCACATGACCAGCACCGGCTCCTTCGCCGGCCCGCTGACCGCCCCGCCATTCACCAGCGCGGTGGCGGTATCGTCGTCACCGGGTTCCATCGGCCGCGGCGCCTCGCCTTCGGCCTCGGCCCGCTCCAGTTCGCGCACTACCTTGACGCAGGCTTCCACGTGCTGCGCCCCCATGCGCTTGAACAGGGTGTAGCCGATCGCAGCCGAGGCGATCTGGCCGGCCAGCGGCACCATCTTGGCCGTGGTCTTGACCGACATTCGCCCTGCCACCACCCTGAACAGGCGCGCCACCGCCCCGCGCGTCACCAGTTTCCCGACCAGCATTCCGCCCACCGAGGCAGCCGCCTTGTAAGCAATCACACGCATGCGCGGGTTGAGACGTTCGATCTGCTGCTGGGTCAGGCCGAATTCTGCATTGATCTGGTCGACCAGGGCGGCGAAACCGGTGATATCGGCCAGCAGGTCGAGGCCCGGCACCGGCACCGCGGCGACCGCCGCCGACATGGCGGCGCGTTTCTTGACCAGGACCAGGCAGCGGCTGCGGGTGGTGTCGACGGCGGCGCCGCTGACGGGCACGCGATCGTCGGGAGCTGCCACATTTTTGCGTGAAAACAACATAATTTCCCCCTGTACATTATCTGAATGACATATAAAATTCAGTCTACGCCAGTGGCTGGATTTTCTGCGTGGTCCCTTTAACACAACAGTCCTATAGTACAAATGTCACCTTTCGGTGACTCAGCGATGTTTATCAGTAGCATCGTTTTGTGAAAGTCTGATATATTTGGTTTAACTTTGTAGGAATCTTCCTACATAGGCAACCACACAACATTTCTCCCGTCATGAAGATCGCCGTCCTGGAGCAAGACCGCCCCCAAGCTGACCTGATTTGCCAGGTCCTCAGCGCTGCTGGCCACAGCTGCCAATCGTATGACAGCGCCAAGGATTTGCTGGGACAGCTACGCAAGGACAGTGCGGACATGCTGGTGATGGACTGGAATGTGCCCGATATGGATGGCGCCGAAGTACTACGCCGCGCCAAGGAAAAGCTGGCATCGGCGGCGCCGACTATGTTTCTTGTTGGCAACAACGCAGAAGACGACATCATCGCCGGCGTCACCGCCGGCGCCGACGACTACCTGGTCAAGCCGCTGCGCCGCGGCGAACTGGTGGCACGCGCCTCGGCCTTGCTGCGCCGCGCCTACCCGTCGCAGAACAGCGCCGAGCAGCTGCAATTCGGGCCGTATACCTTCGAGACCCGCCCGGGCCGGCTATTGAAAGACGGTGCGGTGATCGACGTGACCCAGAAGGAGTTCTCGCTGGCGCTGCTGTTCTTCAGGAATATCGGCCGCCCACTGTCGCGCGCCTACATCCACGAATCGGTGTGGGTCCGCGAAAACGACGTGCCGTCGCGCACCATGGACACCCATGTTTCGCGTGTCCGCAACAAACTCCATCTGCGGCCAGAGAACGGTTTCCGTCTTGTGCCGGTCTATAGTTATGGCTATCGGCTGGAAAAGCTGGGCGCCTAGGCGGCCCGCCTGAAACCCTGACAGCAAGAGGGTATAATGGCCGCAGTCCATTGACTCTCGCCCCTCCCCCCGAAATGCAACTGCTTGCCGTCGGCCTGAACCACACCACAGCACCGGTCTCGCTGCGCGAGCAGTTGGCGCTCGCCCCCGACCAGCTCGGGACGGCGGTGCAGTCGGCGCGCGGCTGGTTCGCGCGCCAGGGGTCGAACGGCGGCGCGAATGGCGGCGATGAGGCGGCGATCCTGTCGACCTGCAACCGCACCGAGCTGTATGCAGCCAGTAGCCTCCCCGATCCGCTCGACGCTTCGGCCCAGTTCCTTGCGCACTACCACGCCCTGAACTACGCCGAGCTGCGCCCCCACCTTTACCTGCTGCCGCAAGACGACGCCGTGCGCCACGCCTTCCGCGTTGCTTCCGGCCTCGATTCGATGGTGCTGGGCGAACCGCAGATCCTGGGCCAGATGAAGGATGCGGTGCGCACCGCCGACGCCGCCGGCGGCCTGGGTACCTACCTGCACCAGATGTTCCAGCGCACCTTCGCGGTCGCGAAGGAAGTACGCACGACCACCGAGATCGGCGCCCACAGCGTGTCGATGGCCGCCGCCGCGGTGCGCCTGGCGCACCGCATCTTCGACCGCATCGCCGACCAGCACGTGCTGTTCATCGGCGCCGGCGAGATGATCGAGCTGTGCGCGGCCCACTTCGCGGCCCAGAATCCGACATCGGTCACCATTGCCAACCGCACGATGGAGCGCGGCGAAGCGCTGGCCACCCGCTACGACGGGCGCGCGATCCGCCTGGCCGACTTGCCGGACAGCCTGCATCAGTTCGACATCGTGATCTCGTGCACCGCCTCGACCCTGCCGCTGATCGGCAAGGGCCTGGTCGAGCGCGCCGTCAAGGCGCGCCGCCACCGCCCGATGTTCATGGTCGACCTGGCCGTCCCGCGCGATATCGAACCCGAGGTCGCGCGCCTGGACGATGTATTCCTGTATACGGTCGACGATCTGGCCCAGGTGGTGCAGACCGGCATGGAGAGCCGCCAGGCCGCCGTGCGCCAGGCCGAAGCCATCATCGAGACCCGGGTCCAGTCGTTCATGCATTGGGTGGGCGACCGCGCGGTGGTGCCAGTGATCCGCGACCTGCAAGAGTCGGGCGAAGCCTTGCGCCAGGCCGAACTCGAACGCGCACGCAAGATGCTGGCGCGCGGTGACGACGTCGAAACGGTGCTCGAAGCGCTGTCGAAAGGCCTGACCGCCAAGTTCCTGCACGGCCCGCAGCAGGCCCTGCACCAGGCCCAGGGCGACGAGCGCGCGCGCCTGGCCGATCTGCTGCCGCAAATGTACCGCGGCCGCCGTTAGCGCCCCTTCTTCCGGCGGCCCTGCCCGCCCGCGTCCTTGTCGACGCATCCCGGCCGCCCTGCGGCCATGCCGAATCCCGCTATTTTTCCGAGACTGCCCATGAAACCTTCCATGCTGTTCAAGCTGGACCAACTCGCCAACCGCCTCGTCGAGCTGGATGAACTGTTAATGAGCGAAGGCGCCACCGCGAACATGGACAGCTACCGCAAGATGACGCGCGAGCACGCCGAGCTGACGCCGCTGGTGGCCGTCTACCGCCAGTACCAGGGTGCGCTCCAGGACACCGACGCGGCCCGGGAACTGCTGCAGGATCCGGACATGAAGGACTTCGCCCAGGAAGAAATCGAGGCCGCAAAGGAGCGCATGGCGGGCCTGGAGCTGGAACTGCAGAAAATGCTGCTGCCGAAGGACGCCAACGACGAGCGCAATATCTTCCTCGAGATCCGCGCCGGCACCGGCGGCGACGAATCGGCCCTGTTCGCCGGCGACCTGCTGCGCATGTACACCCGTTTCGCCGAGCGCAACCGCTGGCAGGTCGAGATGGTGTCGGAATCGAGCTCGGACCTGGGCGGCTACCGCGAAGTCATCGTGCGCGTGGTCGGCAATGGCGCCTATTCGAAGCTCAAGTTCGAATCGGGCGGCCACCGCGTGCAGCGCGTGCCGGCCACCGAGACGCAGGGCCGCATCCACACCTCGGCCTGCACGGTGGCGGTGATGCCCGAGGCCGACGAGGTCGAGGATGTCGACATCAACCCGGCCGACCTGCGCATCGACACCTACCGCGCTTCCGGCGCCGGTGGCCAGCACATCAACAAGACCGACTCCGCGGTGCGCATCACCCACTTGCCGACCGGCCTGGTGGTGGAATGCCAGGACGACCGCAGCCAGCACAAGAACAAGGCCTCGGCCATGAAGGTGCTGGCGGCGCGCCTGAAGGACGCCCAGCTGCGCGAGCAGCAGTCGAAGGAAGCGGCCACCCGCAAGAGCCTGATCGGCTCGGGCGACCGCAGCGAGCGCATCCGCACTTACAACTTCCCGCAGGGCCGCCTGACCGATCATCGCATCAACCTGACCTTGTACAAGCTGGACTTCATCATGGACGGCGACTTGAAGGAGCTGACCGATGCGCTGGCGCAGGAACACCAGGCCGAGTTGCTGGCGGCGCTGGGGGATTGAGCCGGCGCTCAGCTAACTTAAGTCATTGTTAAGTTGTCAGACTGAAAATACAGCCCGGCAAGCGCGTGGACTTCATGCGAAAATGGGTGCTTGCCGTACCCCTGCTATGCAGGGTGGAAGGGAAACCCGTCCACCCTACCCGTCTGAGAAAGCCACACGCATGCCCACCAATCGCCAGGTCCTGTTCGCCATTTCATTGATCTCGTTCGCGCTGATCGCGTTCGCGCTGTATTTGCAGCACAGCATGGAAATGCGGCCCTGCCCGCTGTGCGTGATCCAGCGCTATATGTTCTTCGCCATCGGCGCGTGCTCCCTGGCCGGCGCCATCAGCGGCAAGATCCGCGCCGGCGCGATCCTGGCCCTGCTGGGCGCCATCGGCGGCCTGGTCACGGTCGGCAAGCACCTGTACGTGATCGCGAACCCCGGCTTCTCGTGTGGCATCGATCCGATGGAGACCATGCTCAACAAGATTCCCACGGCCGAATACCTGCCGTGGCTGTTCCGCGCCGACGGCCTGTGCGAAGGCGCGACCGACGCCATCCTGGGCCTCGCGATCCCGCAATGGGCAGCGGTGTGGTTCGTGGTGCTGACCGTGCTGCTGGGCTGGGTGCTGCTGCGCCAGTCCCGCGCCAGGCGCGCATGATCGAGGCCGGCGCCACCCTCGGGCAGGTGCGGCTGTCGCTGCCGCTCGATCCGCTCGAAAACCGCATCCTGCTGTGCCATGCGCTGCGCCTGCCGCGCGTGGCGCTGATCACGCAATCCGAACGCGTGCTGAGCGCGGAAGAAGCCGTGCATCTTGAAGCGCTGGTGCGTCGGCGCCTGGACGGCGAGCCGATCGCCTACATCGTGGGCGAGCGTGAATTCTTCGGGCTGCCGTTCAAGGTGAGTCCGGCGGTGCTGATTCCCCGTCCCGACACCGAACTGATTGTCGAACTCGCGCTCGAGCGCGCGGCCGCTGGCCAGCGCGTGCTCGACATGGGCACCGGCAGCGGCGCGATCGCTGTCGCCATCGCCTGCAACCGGCCACAGGCCGACGTGACGGCGCTCGACGTCAGCGATGATGCGCTGGCCATCGCGCGTGACAATGCCGCCGCCAATGGCGCGCGCGTGCGCTTCCTGCACAGCGACTGGTATGCGGCCGTGGCTGACGAGCGCTTTCACCTGATCGTCTCGAATCCCCCCTACATCGTGGCGGGCGACCGCCACCTGGGCGAAGGCGACCTGCGCTTCGAACCGGTCGACGCCCTGACCGACCATGCCGACGGCCTGTCCGACCTGCGCACCATCGTCGACGGCGCCGCGGCGCGCCTGGAAGACGGCGGCTGGCTGCTGCTCGAGCATGGCTACGACCAGGCCGAAGCGGTGCGCGCCATGCTGAAGGCGCAAGGCTTCGGCGAAGTGCGGAGCTGGCGTGACCTGGCCGGCATCGAACGCGTGAGCGGAGGCCGCCGCGCAACGGGTTCCTAAGGGGCGCGCCTTCGGGACGGGCTTGTTAAAATGACCAGTCTTGATCCTGGAGCCTGCATGCGCATCCTGTTCTCCTCCCCGCTATTCGCCTCGTTCATCCTGCTCGCGCCGCTGGCCTGCGGCGCCGGCGTGACGCCGCCCGCCGCCAGCGCGCAGGCGGCCGTCGAGACGCCGTCCGTGCAGGCGGCGCAGCTGTATGAACGCGACTGGCAGTGGCAGTTGCGCCATGCGCCAGAAAAAGCCACATCGCTGGGCGAGCACCGCTACAACGCCTGGCTCACCGACACCTCGCTGGCCGGCCGCGCGGCCGCCCTCGCCCACGAACGCGCCATGCTGGCCGCGGCCCAGAAGATCGACCGTCTGCAACTGGCCGGCGAAGAGCAGGTCTCCTACGACCTGTTCGTGGCCGACAAGGAGCGCCTGGTCGCCGCCGGCGCCTTGACGCCCTTCGATCCGCTGCCGATCACCGCCTACGACGGCCTGCAGGTGCGGCTGCCGCGTCTGGTCGCGCAGATGCCGTTCGCGAACGATGCCGACTACCTGACCTACCTGGCGCGTCTGCAGGCGCTGCCGGCCCATGTCGACGGCCTGGTCGAGCAGCTGCGCGCCGGCAAACAAGCCGGCTGGACGATCCCGAAAGCGGCCATCGCGCCGGTACCGGACGCCTTGCGCGCGCTGCGCGAAAAGCTCGCCGACGGCCCGCTCGGCGCGCCGTTCCAGCGCATCCCCGCGACCATCGCGCCTGACGTGCGCGCGCAATTCCGCGCGGCCGGCAAGGCCGCACTGAGCGGCCAGGTCGGGCCGAGCCTGCGCAAGCTCGAGGACTACCTGCGCCAGGACTATCTGCCGGCCGCACGCGCCAGCATCGGCGCCGCGGCGCTGCCGGACGGGGCCGAATGGTATGCCCAGCTGGTCAAACACAGCACCACCACCGCCATGACACCGGCCCAGGTGCATGCACTCGGCCTGCAGGAAGTCGTGCGCCTGCGCGCCGGCATCGAGCGCCTGATCCCGCGCACGGGTTTCCGCGGCGGCTTCCCCGAATTCATCGTCTTCGCGCGCAGCGACCGCCGCCTGTTCTTCACCGATCCGGCCGCCCTGCTCGACCGCTACCGGCGCACGCTGGCGCTGGCCCAGGCGCGGCTCGGCCGCGTGGTCACCTTGACCCCGGCCGCCGGCATCGTCGTCAAACCGATGGGCGGTGATGGCGACAGCGGCGGCCAGCCGGCCGCCTATTACGAAGCCGGCAGCGCGGCGCGCACCGCCGCGCTGGTAGTCGACACGACGCGCCTGAATGCGCGTCCGATCTGGCAGGTGGACACCGTGGCCCTGCACGAGGCGGTGCCCGGCCACCACCTGCAGGTGGCGCGCGCCCAGGAACTCGACTTGCCGGCATTTCGCCGCCACGGCTGGTACGACGCCTTCGGCGAAGGCTGGGCCACCTATGCCGAGAGCCTGGGTCCCGAGCTCGGCCTGTTCCAGGATCCGTTCTCCCTGTTCGGGCACCTGAACGAAGAGATGTTCCGCGCCGCGCGCCTGGTGGTCGACACCGGCATCCACGCGCTCGGCTGGTCGCGCCAGCAGGCGATCGATTACCTGAACACGCATACCGCGAACCCGCCGGCGGACAACGAGGCCGAGGTCGACCGCTATATCGCGCGCCCGGCCCAGGCGCTGGGCTACCAGGTCGGCCAGCTGCGCATCCTGGCGCTGCGCACCCAGGCGCGCGCCGCGCTGGGCAAGGCATTCGACCTGCGCCGCTTCCACGACGCCGTGCTGGGCGGCGGCGCCCTGCCGCTGCCCGAGCTCGAGCGCCGCATGGGACGCTGGATCGCGGCCGAGAAGGATCCGGCGACGCGCGTCGGCGAGGCGCAGGCCAGGGCCAACGCCAACGGCGCTGACGCCGAGTTCAATGCCGAATTCGAATCGGTGCCCGTGTCCACCTGGGAACCCGCCTTCGAATTCGATTTCGTGCTCGACGGCGAGCTCGAACCGGGCTACGACCCCGGCCCATCGCCAGATTTCGAGCCACCGGCCCCGTCCGCGCCGCCGCCCGTCCGCAAGTCCTTCCGCGCGCCAACCTGGATTGAATAAGGGACGCCCGAACGCGCAGTCCATTTTTCGGTTAATCTCTGCTCCAACGGAAATGGCAGTATAAGAAAGGAAACACTGTGTCGAACCAATTCAACCGCCGCCTGGCACTGCTCGACGACGACGACCACCGCGCCCTGCTTGGCCAGGGCCTGCGCGGCATCGAGCGCGAAACCCTGCGCGTCGACGCGGCGGGCCAGCTGGCGCGCACCCCGCATTCCCCGGCTCTCGGTTCGGCCCTGACGCACCCGCACATCACCACCGACTACGCCGAGGCGCTGCTCGAGTTCATCACCCCGGCCGAGCACGATATTGCGCTGGCGCTGCACCGCCTCGATGCGATCCACCGCTACGCCTACGCCAAGCTGGGCGACGAGATGCTGTGGGGCGTGTCGATGCCGGGCGAATTGCCGCCCGAGGAACAGATCGAAATCGCCTGGTATGGCACCTCGAACATCGGCATGCTGAAACACGTGTACCGCCGCGGCCTGGCCCTGCGCTATGGCAAGGCGATGCAATGCATCGCCGGCATCCACTACAATTATTCGCTGCCCGAGCAGCTGTGGCAGCTGTTCGCGCAAGACGAAGGGATCACCGAGGAACGCCGCCACGCGCTGCGCGACTTCCAGTCCGAAAGCTATATCGCGATGATCCGCAACTTCCGTCGCTATTCCTGGCTGCTGATGTATCTGTTCGGCGCAACTCCGGCGCTCACCACCAGCTTCCTGCGCGGCCGCGAGCACAATCTCGACACCTTATCGAGCGACACCCTGTACCTGCCGTACGCGACCAGCCTGCGCATGAGCGACCTGGGCTACCAGAACGACGCCCAGTCCGGCCTGCGCCCGCACGAGAACAGCCTGGAAAGCTATGTGACGAGCCTGATGGATGCGGTGAACCGTCCCTATGAGCCGTATGCGAAGCTGGGCACGCAGAAGGACGGCGAATGGATCCAGTTGTCGACCAATGTGCTGCAAATCGAGAACGAGTACTACTCGACCATCCGTCCCAAGCGCGTGATCCGCACCGGCGAGCGGCCCGTACAGGCCCTGTGCAACCGCGGCGTGCAATATATCGAGGTGCGTTGCCTCGACGTCGATCCATTCGAACCGGTCGGCATCGCCCTCGACACCGGCCGCTTCCTGGACGCCTTCCTGCTGTTCTGCGCGCTCGAAGAAAGCCCCTTGATCAGCGCCCACGACAGCCAGCTGCACGCGCGTAACTTCGCGCGCACGGTGAAGGAAGGCCGCCGTCCGGACCTGACCCTGACCCGCGACGGCATCGAGGTGCCGCTGAAGGAATGGGCGCTGGAACTCATCGAACGCATCCGCCCGGTGGCGCAGCTGCTCGACGACCAGCACAACGAAGGCGACGTGCACCAGGCTTCGCTCGGCAAGCAGAAGGCGAAGATCGAGGATCCGTCACTCACGCCATCGGCGCGGGTGCTGGAAGAAGTGCGCGCGCTCGGCTCGGCGGCAGCCTTCGGCCTGCAGCAGAGCCGCCTGCATGCGGCCACGTTCCGCGACAGCCCCCTGATGCCGGCCGAGGAAGCGCTGTTCGACGAGATGGCCGCCAGTTCGCAGGCCGAGCAGGCGAGCATCGAAGCGACGGATACTGGCAGCTTCGACGCCTTTGTTGCGGCCTACAACAGCAGTAAGCTATGCTCGAACAACTGACGTAGCCCGTCCGCCCAGGCGCGCGGCAACCCTACCGAACCGGCAGCCGCGAGGACCACTTGCTGACGTTTTACAACGAACACCATGCCCAGCATGACGGCCGCATCGGGCTCGATCGCAGCGCGCCGGCGCCGTGTTCCGACCAACCCGAGCGCGCCGCCGTCGTGCTCAAGGAGTGCGAGCGGCGCGGCCTGGGCGCCATCGTGACGCCGCACGGCGTGCCGCTCATGACGCTCGAGCGCGTGCACAGCCCGCGCTACCTGCATTTCCTGCGCCAGGCCTGGCGCGAGTGGATCGGTCTCGATGCGCGCAATGCCGGCAAGGACGCCGTACCAACCGTGTGGCCCGTGCGCACCCTGCGCGCCGATGTCGAACCCGATGATTTCTGCGCCCGCCTCGGCCTGTATTCGATGGACGCCGGCACGCCGCTCACCAGCGGCACCTGGGTCGCGGCCAAGACCGGCGCCGACTGCGCGGTCAACGCGGCCCACGCCCTGCGACGCGGCGAGCGCGGCACCTTTGCACTCACCCGCCCGCCCGGCCACCACGCGGGTGCGGATTTCTTTGGCGGGTCCTGCTTCTTGAACAACGCCGCGCTGGCGGCCCAGCACTTGCTGGACGACGGCCTGGAACGGGTCGCCATCCTCGATATCGACTACCATCACGGCAACGGCACCCAGGGCATTTTCTACCACCGCAACGATGTGCTGTTCGTCTCGATCCACGCCGACCCGCGCCTGGCGTATCCGTTCTACCTGGGCCACGCCGACGAGACCGGGAGCGGCGCCGGCGCCGGCTATACCATGAACATCCCGCTGGCGCCCGGTTGCGGCAGCGGCGCCTGGTTCGCGGCGCTGGAAACGGCCTGTCTCAAGATCGCGATGGCGCGGCCGCAGGCGCTGGTGGTCTCGCTCGGCGTCGACACCGTCGCGCAAGGTCCCGACCCGCGCTTCGGACTGCAGGGCGGCGACTTCCTGCGCATCGGCGAACGCATCGCCCACCTGGGCCTGCCGACGGCCTTCATGTTCGAAGGCGGCAACGCCGGGCCCGAACCCGGCATCCATACCGTCAACGTACTGGAAGGTTTCGAGACCGCCGCGATATGATCCGGACCTGCGCTTCACATTCAACCACCACCGTTTCGCACCCATGACCACCCCAAGCCTCATCGACTGGCAATTCTCGCGCTTCGCCGACCTGACCCCGTTCGACCTCTACGAAGTATTGGCCCAGCGCCAGAACGTCTTCATCCTCGAGCAGACCTGCCTGTATCCCGACATCGACGGCCACGACCTCGAAGCCCACCACCTGCTGGGCTGGCGCACGGTCGACGGCCAGCGTAGCCTGGCTGCCTACCTGCGCGTGCTGGCGCCGGGCGCCAAGTACGACGAGATGTCGATCGGCCGCGTGATCACGACCCCGGCCGCGCGCGGCACCGGCGCCGGCCGCGCGCTGATCGACGAAGGCATCCGCCAGGCCGAGGCGCTGTATCCGGGCCACCGCATCCGCATCGGCGCCCAGCAATACCTGGAACGCTTCTACGGCAGCTTCGGTTTCCAGACTGTCTCGGAGCCTTATGACGAAGACGGGATCATGCACATCGACATGCTGCGCTGATCGTTCGAAGTGGCAGTCGCGCGGCCGGCGACCGGCCTCGCGGTCTTTTTTCGCTTCGCGGCCGCACTCGATCTTGCGCCCCATCTCGAAGCTGTCCTTGCTGTTCCGGGTCGAGATGCGCTGGCGCTCGAGCGCATCGAGCTTCTCGTTGTCGCGCCGGTTTTGCTGCGCGAGCATGCAGCCGGTGTAGTCGCGCGCACCCTGGCGTGCGCCAAAGTCGCCGCAGGTCGTGTTGTCCTGGTACAGATTCGCCTGGCGCCGCGGTCCCGGCGAGGTGCATGCACCCAGGCCGACACCGAGCATGGTCGCCAGCGCCAGCGCCATGGCGGGCCGGCGCATCGCAGCGATAGCAGGTCGGCTCATATTCATTCTCCTGTCAGGATTGCGTGTACGCCCTTCGCGGCCGGAGGCGACGGCATCGCCCTGGAGACAGTAGAACAGTCCGGGATTGCAGGATCATGGACTCATCGCTTATCAAGCGCGGCTGGCAGGGTCCGACCGAGCAGGACCAGGTCGTAGACATGCGGGCGGCGCTTCCCGCGCCAGCGCCAGTGCCAGCGCCAGATTGTCGACATGATCGACGACGAATTTCGTCTTCGGGCACGCCAAGGACCATAGCGGCGAATTCGGTTTCGTCCTCTACGAGCAGAATGCTCATCGGGCATCTTCCATGAGCTGGCGCGCGCAGCATGGCGCTGCTCGGGCGAACATACCTGCTGCGCATTGCGGCACCATGGCGACCGGCCCGCCAACGCAGGGCGCGCCGTCAAGATGCAGCCAACCGGCCAGCGCCCACCAACATCGCCGCCGCCGCCAGCAGCAGCCAGGCGGGCGGTTTGTCGGCCGGGGCGGGCATAACGGCGATACAGGCTGACGGCGCCGTAGCCGTAGCCGTAGCCGGTGCCGGCCCGAGCGGCGCGGCACGCGGCCAGGCCGGCACCAAGAGGACAATGACCAAGAATAAAGATCGCATGATTGGCTCGACATGAAAGCCCCGAGCATCGCCCGCCGCCGCCCGACGGCTCGTGCGTCAGGTCAGCCGTGCGCGCGAAAAAAAACCGGGGCCCAGGCCCCGGTTCGTCGATCGTGGCGCCAGGCGCCGGCTTACTCGACCTTGGTCAGGACGATCTCGAACACCAGGCCCGAGTTCCCCGGAATCGGACCCCAGCCCGATGGGCCGTAGCCGAGACCGGACGGGATCAGGACGGTGCGCTTGCCGCCGACCTTCATGCCGGTGACGCCCTGGTCGAAGCCCGGAATCACGCCGCCGCCGCCGACGACGAACGGGGTCAGGTTGCCCGACTCCATGCGGGTGCCCTTGAAGTCGGCGGCCTTGTCGTTGTATAGCCACAGCGTGTATTGGGTGGTGACACGCTTGCCCTTGACCGCTTCGGCGCCGGTGCCGACCGTATCGTCCTTGAAGGTCAACGTGGCAGGGCTGCTGACAACGGGCTTGTTATCGTCATCGCTGCCGCCACCGCCGCAGGCGGTCAGGGCGAGCATGGCGGCAAAGGCGGCGATCAGGGGGAACTTCAGCTTCATGGTAGGTCCTTGACTGGAAAGGCAAACAAAGTTCGCATAGAGAAACTTCGTACCTTAGCGAATCAGTTACATGAAACTGTCCGTGATTTGTCTAATAATTGTAGTTTAGCAATGAGGGATATCGGCGGAGCTGACGGTTTTGCACAACATTGCCGGGGAAGGCCCAGGCGTTCCGGTCCTCGCCTCAGATTTCGATCTGCGTTCCCAGTTCGATTACCCGGTTGCTGCGGATCTGGTAATAGTCGGCCGCGCTGCGCGCATTGCGCGACATTGCCACGTACAGGTGCTCGCGCCACGGGGCCATGCCGCCGCCGGGAGCCGAGATCACGGTCTGGCGCGCAATGAAGAACGAGGTTTCCATCATCTCGAAGGACAGGCCAAGCGCACCGCAGCGGTCGAGAACATCCGGGATATCGGCCTCGTCCTTGAAGCCATAGTGAATGTTGAGCTGGTAGCAGTTGTGGCCCAGATTGACGATGTCGATCTGTTCGTCGAATGGCACCCATGGCTCCTCGCGCATGTGCACGGTCAGGAACACGACCCGCTCGTGCAGCACCTTGTTGTGCGACAGGTTGTGCAGCATGGCGTGCGGCACGCCGTCGCTTTCGCCACGCAGGAAAATGGCGGTGCCGGGCACGCGCGTCGGCGGCGCCACGAACAGCGATTCCATGAACGCTTCCAGCGGGATCGCATGTTTTTGCAGGTTCTCGAACACCAGAGCGCGGCCGCGCTTCCAGGTCAGCATCAGGGTCAGCAGCACGCCGCCCATCAGCAGCGGGAACCAGCCGCCGTGGAACAACTTGGTGCTGGTGGCCGAGAACAGCAGGACGTCGATCACCAGGAAGAAGCCGGTCGCGCCCAAGCACACCCACAGCGGCAGGCGCCAGCGGTAGCGGGTGACAAAGAAGGTCAGCACGGTGGTCATCATCATGGTCGCGGTGACCGCGATGCCGTAGGCGCCGGCCAGGTTGTCCGACGAGCCGAAACCGACCACGGCGATCAGCACCACCGCCAGTTGCAGCCAGTTGACGGCCGGAATATAGATCTGCCCGATCTCGCTTTCCGAGGTGTGCATGATGCGCATGCGCGGCAGCAGGCCGAGCGCGATCGCCTGCTTGGTCATCGAATAGGTGCCCGAGATGGTCGCCTGCGAAGCGATCACCGCCGCCATGGTCGACAGGATCACCAGCGGGATCACGCTCCAGCTGCCGAGCTGGTGGTAGAACGGGTTCTCCACCGCGCCAGGGTCGGCAATCAGCAGGCCGCCCTGGCCCAGGTAGTTCAGGGTCAGCGCCGGATAGGCGATCAGGAACCAGGCCATGCGTATCGGCTTGGCGCCGAAATGGCCCATGTCGGCATACAGCGCTTCAGCGCCGGTGATCGCCAGCACCACCGCGCCCAGCGCGATGAAGGCCAGCAGTTTATTGTCGAGCATAAAGTGCGCCGCATGCCAGGGATTGAGCGCGTCGAGGATCTCGGGCGATTCGGCGATATTGACGATGCCCATCGCAGCCAGGGCCAGGAACCACACCAGCATTACCGGGCCGAAGAAGCGGCCGATGCCGGCCGTGCCATGACGCTGCACGCTGTAAAGCAGCACCAGCACCACCACCGCCAGCGGCACCACGTAGTGCGACATGCCGGGCGCCGCCACTTCCAGGCCCTCGATCGCGCCCAGCACCGAGATCGCCGGCGTGATCACGCTGTCGCCATAGAACATGGTAGCGCCGATGACGCCAAGGGCCAGCAGCGGGAAGCCCCAGCGCGAGTGGCGCGGCACCGAGTTGGTGGCCAACGCCATCAGCGCCATGATGCCGCCCTCGCCGCGGTTGTGCGCGCGCAGCACGAGGGTCACGTACTTGAGCGAAACGATGACTGTCAACGCCCAGAAGATCAGCGAAATGACGCCCAGGATATTGGGGGTATTCAGGGGCAAGCCATGGGTGTCGTCGAACACCGCGCGTAGCGTGTACAAAGGGCTGGTGCCAATGTCGCCATAGACAATGCCGACCGCAGCCAGGGTGAGTGCCGCCAGGCTGCTTTTCTTGCTATCTGATGTCAAGATTACACCGTCGCTTTTGTATTGGTGCGGCGCACCATAGAATAGTGGCTGGGAAAAAGCAAGAACATTTCGTGGTGCATCATACACCGGTGCAAATACAGGCCTCTCCAGCAGCTGTGTACGGTTTCGGGGATAATGTCATCCCTGCAATCCAATCCCATTCCCCATGCGTTCCGGCATCATCTACGCGGCCCTGGCCTTTCTCTGCTGGGGGCTGTTCCCCATCTATTTCCACGCCCTGGGTGATGTACCGCCGTTGCAGATCCTGGCGCACCGCATGCTGTGGTCGCTTGGCTTCCTGTTGATCGTGCTGCTGTTGCGGCGCCAGTGGAAGTGGTTGAACGTCGTGCGCCAGCCGCGGGTGTTCTTCAGCTTCGTGCTGTCGGCGCTGCTGCTCAGCGCCAACTGGCTGGTCTATATCTGGTCGGTCACCAATCACCACGTGATCGACGCGAGCCTCGGCTATTTCATCAATCCGCTGGTCAACATCATGCTGGGCTACCTGATCTTGAAGGAACGCCTGCGCACCGTCCAGTGGGTGGCGATCGCGATTGCCGCGCTCGGCGTGGCCTGGCTCACCTGGCAGACCGGCACGGTGCCGTGGATCGCCCTGTTCCTGGCCTTCTCGTTCGGCGGCTACGGCCTGCTGCGCAAGACCGCGGCGCTGGGCGCGCTCGAGGGATTGTCGTTCGAGACCATCGTGCTGTTCCCGCTGGCGGCCGCCTATGTCATCTGGCTGACCCTGCAGGGCCAGAACGTGTTCATCAATACCGATTCCGACACCACGCGCGTGCTGCTGGTGATGGCCGGTCCGCTCACCGCGATCCCGCTGCTGCTGTTCGCCAGCGGCGCGCGCAAGATTCCGCTGTCGATCCTCGGATTGCTGCAATACCTGTCGCCGACCATGCAATTCCTGCTCGGCATCTGGCTGTTCAAGGAAGCGTTTGCCGCCGATCGCCTGGTTGGCTTCGCGCTGATCTGGAGCGCGCTGGTGCTGTTTGCCGGCGAAGGCTTGCTACGCCGCGCGCCGGCGGCTTCCGCCAAAACCTGATCGCGCACAGCGCGGCACAGGATTTCATCGGCGCCGGCCAAGAAATCCTGTGTCTGGCCGGGGTTCTGTCGTATCCTGTGCACCTTAAACAACACCAGAGTCAAAGCATGGCCAATTACGTCTATACGATGAACCGCGTGGGCAAGATCGTCCCGCCGAAACGTCAAATTCTCAAGGACATCTCGCTGTCCTTCTTCCCGGGCGCCAAGATCGGCGTGCTGGGCCTGAACGGCTCGGGCAAGTCGACCCTGCTCAAGATCATGGCAGGCATCGACACCGACATCCAGGGCGAAGCGCGTCCGATGCCGGGCCTGAACATCGGCTACCTGCCGCAGGAACCACAGCTGGATCCAGAAAAAACCGTGCGCCAGGAAGTGGAATCCGGCCTGGGCGAAGCCTTCGAGGCGCAGGCCAAACTCGAAGCCGTGTACGCCGCCTATGCCGACGAAGACGCCGACTTCGATGCGCTGGCCAAGGAACAGGAACGCCTGGAAGCGATCATCTCGTCCTCCGACGGCGGCAACCTGAACCTGCAACTCGAAATGGCCGCCGACGCGCTGCGCCTGCCGCCATGGGACGCGAAGATCGGCGTGCTGTCGGGCGGCGAGAAACGCCGCGTGGCACTGTGCAAGCTGCTGCTGTCGAAACCCGACATGCTGCTGCTCGACGAACCCACCAACCACCTGGACGCCGAATCGGTCGAGTGGCTGGAGCAATTCCTGCTGCGCTTCCCGGGCACCGTGGTCGGCATCACCCACGATCGCTACTTCCTCGACAACGCCGCCGAATGGATCCTGGAACTGGACCGCGGCCATGGCATCCCATGGAAAGGCAATTACTCGTCGTGGCTGGACCAGAAACAAGCCCGCCTGAAGCAGGAAGAATCGACCGAATCGGCGCGCCAGAAGGCGCTGCAAAAAGAACTCGAATGGTCGCGCCAGAATCCAAAGGCGCGCCAGGCCAAGTCGAAAGCCCGTCTGGCCCGCTTCAACGAGCTGTCCGAGTTCGAATACCAGAAGCGCAACGAGACGCAAGAGATCTTCATTCCCGTGGCCGAGCGCCTGGGCAATGAAGTCATCGAATTCAAGAACGTCTCGAAAGCCTTCGGTGACCGCCTGCTGATCGACAACCTGTCGTTTACGGTGCCGCCTGGCGCCATCGTCGGCATCATCGGTCCCAACGGCGCCGGTAAGTCGACCCTGTTCAAGATGATCGCCGGCAAAGAGCAGCCGGATAGCGGCGAAGTCGCGATCGGCAAGACCGCCAAGGTGTCGCTGGTCGACCAGAGTCGCGACGAACTGGCCAATGCCAAGACCGTGTTCGAAGACGTCTCTGGCGGCGCCGACATGCTCAGCGTCGGCCGCTTCGAAATGCCGTCGCGCGCCTACCTGGGCCGCTTCAACTTCAAAGGTTCCGACCAACAAAAGGTCGTGGGCAACCTGTCGGGCGGTGAACGCGGCCGCCTGCACTTGGCCAAGACCCTGCTGCAAGGCGGCAACGTCCTGCTGCTGGATGAGCCGTCGAACGACCTCGACGTCGAAACCCTGCGTGCACTCGAAGATGCACTGCTCGAGTTCGCCGGCAGCGTGATGGTGATCTCCCACGATCGCTGGTTCCTGGACCGCATCGCCACCCATATCCTCGCCTTCGAAGGCGATTCGCAAGTCACCTTCTTCGATGGTAACTACCAGGAATATGAAGCCGACAAAAAGAAACGCCTGGGTGAAGAAGGCGCCAAGCCGAAGCGTATCCGCTACAAGCCGCTGACCACCTGATCGTGTTCATGGACAGGATGTAATCGCCTGTTTCCGTTAGAAGCCTGCCATTGGCAGGCTTTTTTATTAGCGGAAACGGAACGGGGTAGCAGTGTAAATTGTGTAAAACTCTAGCCGATCAGACTCTCGGAAGCTCGTCGACCGTAGCCGCCTCGTGCGCGCGGTGCTGGCCAGACCATGCTCGATTACCGCTATAACCGCGTCCCTGGCGGGACGTTCTTTTTCACGGTGCGCCTGCTCGATCGCGGCAGCACTCTGCTGACAGAACATATTTCCGCATTCGGCGAAGCCATGCGGATGGCGCGTACACGCCGTCCTTTTCACGTCGATGCGTGGGCGGTGCTGCCCGACCATGCCCACGCGATCTGGACACTGCCTCCCGGCGACCACGACTGCTCGAGCCGCTGGCGCGCAGTCAAGATCGCCTTTTCCAAGGCCTTGCGCAAGACCGGCCGGCCCGAGATGGACGACGGCGTGGTCTGGGAACGCCATTACCGTCACTACCGCGTGGGCCCGGATGATGATTATGCGGCGCTGGTCGACTATGTCCATACCGACCCCGTACGTCACGGCCATTGCCTCGAAGCGCGCGACTGGCCATGGTCGTCGCTGCACCGTTTCATTTCGGCCGGATACGACTCACCCCAACCCCTCATCGTCCCACCGTGGATAGTGAAATCGCGTAACAATGCACTGACGCTCAATTCTGACAGCGCCCTGTAAACCAGGTACGGTGCTAAGAAGCAAGAAATTTTGTTAATTTTTTGATAGTAGTCAATCGAATCCAAGCGGATTCTTGCGCGATTTACAATATAATAATTTCCAAGCATCACCTATTTCGTTCAATGTTGCCGCGATCAGCGCTAGCCATTCAGCTCTGCTTCAATATGCAGCCTGACGGTGCTTGCTTCCTACGACTGCGCGTCTCAACTCATCCATATTTCTCATGAAAATTTCAGTTATCGGAACCGGTTACGTAGGTTTAGTTTCTGGTGCATGTTTCGCCGATGTCGGCAATAACGTCCTCTGCCTCGACATCAATGCTGCCAAGATCCAGATGCTCAAGGACGGGCAGATTCCTATTCATGAGCCCGGACTCGACACCATGGTCGCGAGCAACGTCGCTGCCAAGCGGCTGCATTTTTCGACTAGTTATGACGATGCCGTGGCCCATGCCGACGTGGTCTTCCTTGCAGTAGGAACTCCGCCAGATGAGGATGGCAGCGCCGATTTGCGGCATATCCTCGATGCTGCACGTCAACTCGGCCGGCGTATCGTGAAACCAATGGTCATCGTCGACAAGTCCACCGTGCCAGTAGGCACTGGTGAGCTTGTACGTCAAGCAGTTCAGGACGAAATCGACAAGCGTGGCGTCCAAGTTCCATTTAGCGTAGTCAGCAATCCAGAGTTCTTGAAGGAAGGTGCCGCGATTGGCGACTTCATGCGGCCCGACAGGATCATCGTGGGCAGCGATGCGTCCGACGCGACCGCGCTCATGCGCCAGCTGTATGCGCCGTTCAGCCGCAACCACGAAAAACTGGTCGTCATGGACGTTCGCTCGGCCGAACTGACCAAATATGCCGCCAATGCCATGCTGGCCACCCGCATCAGTTTCATGAACGAACTGGCCAACCTGGCCGAAGTGCTCGGCGCCGATATCGAAGCAGTCCGCCAGGGTATTGGTCTGGATCCGCGCATCGGCCCACACTTCTTGTATGCGGGCATGGGTTACGGTGGTTCATGCTTCCCGAAAGATGTCAAGGCATTGATCAAGACGGCCGGCGACAGGAATCAGCAGTTGCATATTCTGGAAGCAACTGAACGTGTTAATGAGTTGCAGAAAAATGTTCTGTATCAAAAGATATCCCGCTTTTTCGATGGCGAAGCCAACCTGCAAGGGCGCACCGTAGCCTTATGGGGCTTGTCATTCAAGCCCGATACAGACGATATGCGTGAGGCTCCCAGCCTGATACTGATTCGTTCGCTCTTCGCAGCCGGTTGTCGCGTCGTGGCTTACGATCCTGTTGCTGGGGCCGAAGGCTTGCGCGTACTGAAGGCCGAACACGGTGCATCGACCTGCGCCGAATTGTTGACTATTGCGGACTCGGCCGAAGACGCGGTACGTGGGGCCGATGTACTGGTACTTGTCACCGAATGGAAGGAATTCCGCTCTCCGGACTGGCAGTTCCTGGCGCAATCGCTGGCTCGACGTGCGGTATTTGACGGGCGCAACATCTATGATCCCAAGATCGTGGCTGATGCTGGCCTGGTGTACGAGGGAATCGGTCGCGTGGTACAGGCGAGGTCACTGTGAGTGGTAAATGCATCCTGGTCACGGGTGCCGCCGGCTTCGTCGGCAGCTTCGTGGCCGCACGCCTCGCGGCGATGGGACATCGCGTGACCGGTTGCGATAATTTCAACGACTACTATGATCCACAGTTGAAGAACGACCGCGTTGCATCGCTGCTGACGCCTGCCGGTGTCGAATGCGAGCGCGTTGATATCGCTGATGGTACGGCACTGAACGCGCTGTTCGAACGCGTTCGTCCTGACCTGGTGGTCCACCTGGCGGCGCAAGCTGGTGTGCGCTATTCGCTACAGAATCCCACTGCCTATATACAATCGAATCTTGTCGGCTTCGGCAATATCCTGGAAGCCTGTCGTCAGCATCAGATCGCGCATTTGCTGTATGCCAGCAGTAGCAGTGTGTACGGAAACAATGCCAAAGTACCGTTCAGCGAATCGGACCAAGTAGACGAGCCGGTGTCGCTGTACGCCGCCACCAAGAAATCCAATGAATTGATGGCGCACTCCTACAGCCATCTTTACGGTTTCCCGGCTACTGGCCTGCGTTTCTTTACGGTGTATGGACCGTGGGGAAGACCCGATATGGCTTATTTCAGTTTTACTGAGAAGATGATGCGTGGTGAGTCGATTCCCGTCTTTGCGGAGGGAAAGCTGACGCGCGATTTCACCTATATCGATGACATTGTCGAGGGTGTCGTGCGCTTGCTATTCAAACCACAACCAGAGAGGGGTAAGGCGCGTCACGCGGTATTCAACATAGGTAATAACCAGCCGGTAGTGGTCATCGATTTCATCCGCACACTCGAACGTGTGTTGGGTGTCAATGCCTTGCTGGACTTTCAGCCGATGCAAGCCGGGGATGTACCTGCGACGCATGCAGATACGACGCTGTTGAAGGAATGGGTTGGCTTTGAGCCATCGACATCGCTCGAATCTGGTTTAACCCGCTATCGCGACTGGTATCGTAGCTGGCGGACATAATTGACAGGCCTCTGCTGGAAGAGCCCTTCAGGGACCGATATGCTAGCCAGCAGCGGTCAGTATGGCCGGCCAAAAAAAAATGCCGCTCAGTGCAAACTGAACGGCATTAGTTTTTTGGCGCTACGGCGCCACGTGCTTACTTAGAACGAATATTTCGCGCCGATGGTCAGTGCGTTCGGACGCACGCCGAAGTCACGGGTGCCACCGAAGCGTTCGTATTCGGCGATCACGGCCACGTCCTGGTTGATGTTGTACTGCACACCCAGGGCGCCATAGGCGTTGTTGTCGCTGTCGCGACGGTTCAGCGATGCATTGACCGCCGACAATTCGTTCACGTCATGCGACACGCCCAGCTTGGCATAACCGACCAGCTTTTCGGTCAGCGGCGAGCTGAACTTGGCAGCGACATAGGTCGAACGGCCATCGACGACACCGCTGGCGTTCACTGGACCCAGGGTGTAATAGATGTCGGCGCTGCGGAAGTCGGTGTGGCCGACTTCGACCGCCCAGTTCGGGGTGAACTCATAGCCGCCGAACAGCTTGGCCGATGCCTTGATGGTATCGATGTCGGCGCTGGTCGCACCTGGCACACGGGCTTCATAATCGGTAGCCACCGCACCGGCGCCGACATAGGCGCGTGGGGTGAATTCTTGTGCCTGGGCTGCCGAAACAGCGGCGGTGGTAGCGAGCAGTGCAACGATCAGCTTTTTCATCTCAATTCCTCTTCTTGTTCATCTGGCTCGCGATTCCCAACGAATCGCGATGTGACCAAGATAGCACTGTCGAAACGTCAAGTCCGTCGCGTTTCCGTAAGAACTGTAAGAAAGTGTAACTTACTGACCAGCCGGTTATTAATATTTCTGTATGGATCGACGAGGTTGCCGTCAACTTAAACGATTTTCCTGAAAGTTAGATTGACCCGCGGTTGTAATATGCGCGTTATCTTATTAACGCCATGCAACCAATATTTCTGTGTTTCACCGCACATCAGTAGCAGGCTGCCATCTGTCAATTCCAAACGAACAGTCTTTTTGTTGTATTTATGCCTAAGGATAAAGGTACGGGCCGCGCCAAAACTGAGCGATGCAATGGCCGGTTGTGGCCCTAATTCCGGTTCGTCGTCGCTATGCATGCCCATGCTGTCGCGCTCATTGCGGTAGTAATTCAGCAGGACGCTATTGAAGACATGCCCGGTCGCCGCTTCGACCGCGCCGCGTAGAGTATCGAGCAGGGGTGTAAAAGGCAAGGGATCGAGCCGCAGGCCGGAATAGGTATATGCGGCGTCGCCATGCCAGGCGCTCAGGCGTGGCTGCAGGTGGCGTTTGCCATGGACCACCACGGTCTCCTCGCGCCAGGCAGTCTCGGCGAGCAGGCGCGCCATGACCTCGGCATTGGTCCAGCGCAGCGGCAACTGGGGCATCCAGGCAAGGTATCCGTCTTCGAACGGAATCGGACTCAACACGGAGTCGGCAGCAAACAAATCCATGGGCAATATTCAAGGCTATGATGGTGAATCTTCCACCACAGGCATTCTCGCATGGACAAACGCCATTTCCTCGGCGCCGCCGTCATCACGGGCGCAGCGCCGGCATTTGCCAGCCGTCCCGCGCCACAGGCCACGGGCCCGACCGCGGGGCGCGCCGCCGGACCGACCCTGCTGACCATCACCGGCGCGATCACGCGCCACAACCGCGGCGCCCTCGACCCGGCCCTCGACCAGATGATGGCCAAGCACAAGCTGGCATTCGACCGGGCCCATGCCCTGGATTTCGCGGCCCTGGCCGCCCTGCCGGCACGCACCATCCGTCCGACGCTGGAATACGATGGCAAGCCGCATACCTTGCGCGGACCCTTGCTGGCCGATGTACTGGCCCAGGCCGGCGCCAGGCCGCGCGATACGGCCAAGGTTCTGATGCGGGGGGTCGACGGCTATGCCGCCGTGCTCGAGATGCAGCAGTTAAAAACTTGGAAATTTATCGTTGCCACCCACTTGGATGGCAGGCCGATGGCACTGGGCGGCCTGGGCCCGCTATGGGCCGTGTACGACGCCGACCGGGTGCCGGAGATGGCGGCGCTCCCGGTAGCGCAGCGTTTTGGTGCTTGCCCTTGGGCCCTGTATCACCTGGAAGTGATGGCGTAGAAATCAGGCGTAGGCTTCGGCCAGGCTCATCACGCGCGGCGCCACCGTGATGCCGACATTGCCGAACAGGGAATCGATGGCGGCCAGGTTGGCGCTGCACTCTTCGGCCTTCCAGCCCTTGAACATATCGGTGCCGTCCTTCTGGAAGTGCAGGTCGAGCACCTTGCCCTTGTCGCGGTGCACGTAGTTTTGCTGGTGGACGTTGTGGAAACCCAGTTCGGCAAGGCCGGCAAGCACGGTGTGTGGAGGATTTTCCGGATCGGTGGCCAGGAATACGCCAAAAGTCTTGCCTGGCGGCTTGGCAGCGATATCGACCTCATAGATTCCTGGCGCCCTGGTGGCACTCGTGCTCTTCAGAAACAACATATCTGTTCTCCTGGCGCGCCGGTGACCTAGAGGACAGGACGCGCAATGCTTGTTAGTTGGTCAGTGCTCAAGCATATTTCCATATGGGAACTTTGTCGATCGATGTCTGGATTCTTGCCGTTAGCGCATCAATAAACCAACAACTGTGGCAACGACTAACGCGGCGCAAGCGAGCATGCCCACAATAAAGCCGGCTTCGCGCTTGGCTGGATCACGGTAATAGCCCAGCGCATACAGGATACGGCCCAGGCACCACAGCAAGCCGCCTGCCGCCGCCCACACATCGCCCAGGAAGGTGGCGCACAGCCACAAGGGCACCAGCACCAGTGGCAGCATTTCCAGCGTGTTCATCTGGACGCGGTGGGCGCGCTGGAACGCCTCCGGGCCTTCCATCGATGGCGCCGGCACCTTGTAGCGCACGCGGGCATAGCCGGCGACACCCCAGGTCCAGAAATAGACGCCGAGAATAGCCAGCGTGGCCCAAGCGGTGAAGAACATCATGTTTTCCTTGTTATTGGCAAATCAAGGGCCGGACGCTCAGCCTCCGGCGCGCTTGCGCCGCGCCAGGTCGGCCGTCAAGGGTATGAGCGCCTCGTACAGCGTCCCGGTCGCCTCGTCCCAGTCGAGCAAGGCCTGCTGCTGGCGCGCCACGGTCGCATGGTCGCCGCGCGCCACCGGCCCACTCAGGGCCGCGGCAGGACCGAGGCGGAACACATTGGCCATGGTCTCGCTGGCCAGCGGACGCGCCAGCTCGCGCGCGATCGTCTCCGGCACGCCAGCCGCCTGGTAAGCGCGCAAGGCGGCATCCAGGACCGTGGTCAGGTAGTTCGAGGCAAACACCGCCGCCGCGTGATAGACCGTCTTGGCCGCGGCGTCGATCGGCACCAGGCGTGCGCCGATCGCCTCGAAGGCGGGGGTCAACAGCGCCAGCGCCGCCGCGTCGCCTTCGATCCCGCAAAAGGTGCCGCCAAAGTCGCGCGCGACGGCGTCGGGATCGGCGAAGCTGCGGATCGGGTGCGCGCTGGCGACGAGCGCGCCCTGCTCTGCCAGGGCCTGCAATTCGTTCGATGCCTTGGCGCCGCTGCAGTGGAACACGACCGCATCGCGCAGCCTGGTGCGCTGCGCCTGTGCCAGTGCCGCAGCCGTCGGCGCGATCTGGTCGTCGTTCACGGCCAGCAGCCAGATATCGGCGGCGCGCAGTGCCGCGATGTCCGCGCAGGCTTTGCCCGCCCCGATGAAATCGACCGCCGCCCGCGCGCTTGCCGGGGACCGGGTCATCACGTCCTGCACCACGACCGCGCCGCTGTCCGACAGCAGCCGGCCCAGTACCTTGCCGACATGGCCGGCGCCGACCAGGTTCAGGGTCGACGCCACTTCAGAACCCCGAACCCGGTTGGGCCAGGTAGTCGAGTTCTTCCGGCGTCGATGCGCGGCCCAGGATCGGGTTACGGTGCGGGAAGCGGCCGAAGCGCGCGATCACGCCGCGGTGGCGGTGCGCGTAGTCGAGCGATGCACCAAAACCTTCGTGCGCGGCGGCCAGCCCGGTGAACAGTTCGACCGCTTGCTCTTGCATGCGCGCGTCTTCCGCGTGTTCGAACGGCATGTAGGCAAAAGAGCGCTCCCAGGGGCTCAACGCCAGGTGCGCGCCGGACTCCACCAGCTGGCGCGCGGCGCTCAGCGCCAGGGCGTCGCCGGCGAAGGATTCGGGCGTGTCGCGATACGCATTGCGTGTGAACTGGTCGAGCACCAGGATGCGCGCCAGCACGCCGCGCGGTCCCTGCGCGTCCCATTCACGCAGGCCGCCAGCGATCGCGTGGTCGATCGCCGCGCCGAAGCGCTCACGGATGACGGCGTCGAACCCGTCGTCCTTGCGAAACCATTCGGCGCGCTGCCTGCCGTGGCCTGCCTCTGAAGATGGCAGGAACCAGAAATCGAGAACTTCTTGTGCGTCCATTGGAAAACCCTGTCTGGAATTGTTCTTGGTCTTGCGTGTGCGAAGAATCAGTTACGCGCGTGCGATAGCTGGAAGGAATCGACGCCATCGAAGGCGGCCAGCTCGCGCGCCAGCTCCGACAGCGGCGCGCCGGTCTTGCGCGACAACGCCAGTGCCACGAAGCGCCATTCCTGGCGGCCTTCGTCGCTGCTGATGGTCAGCGAGCTGCCGGCGATCTCGTAGCCGCGCTCCAGCGCCACCTTGCGGATCGCGTCCTCGCGCGGCATGAATTCAGGCTTGAAGCGCATGCGCACCGCCACCGCATGGCGCGACGGCAGGAAGGTCTCCAGGCGGTTCAGGTAGATCATGATCATCGCCGACAGGAAGGCCAGTCCCATCGCGGCGAGATAGAAGCCGACGCCGATCAGGATGCCGATCGCCGACGAGGCCCAGATCGACGCGGCCGTGGTCAGGCCGCTGATATTGAAGCCGTCGCGCATGATCACGCCGGCGCCGAGGAAGCCGATGCCGGTGACCACGCCCTGGATGATGCGGGTCGGATCGATCGGCGCCAGGATGCCCGAGTGGCCGCCGTACCAGAAGTCCGGATAGCCGGCCAGGATGGTCAGCGCCGCCGAGGCCATGCACACCAGGCCATAGGTGCGCATGCCGGCCGCGCGGCCATGATAGGCGCGCTCGTAGCCGACCAGGAGGCCAAGCAGCAAGGCCCCGACCAGGTGCAACAGGATCAGGCCATTGGTGAACAGCTCGTTCTTCGACCAATAGGCCGCGATCAGGTTGTATTCCGTCATGCGCTTATGCGTAGAGACTCAAGGCTTCTTCTTGACCAGCTGTTTTTCAAAAGCCAGGTCGTTCTTGCTGATGCGCGGCTGCTCCTGCGGGCCCAGGCCCTTGACGAAAGCGACGAAGTCGTCGAGCTCCATCGGTGGACACAGCGGCGGGCTGCCGGGCGCTTCGGACAGGTAGAAATGGCCGTCGCCGGTGCGCGCCATCGAGTACAGGTTGTTCCCGGTGCGCTGCTTGAGGCGCTCGACGGCGGTGCTGGCGCGGGTGGAGCGTGAGCTGGCCATCAGATCGCCTCCGTGCGCAGCATCAGCCATTCGAATGCCGGACCCTCGACGTATGGCGTCAGGCGCGTGCGCACGGTCGCATGGTAGTCGTTCAGCCACGCGATTTCGTCCGCACGCAGCAGCGATCTATCGAGGCAGCGCGTATCGATCGGGCACAGGGTCAAGGTCTCGAAACCGAGGTAGTCGCCGAACTCGGACGTCTCGACGTGCTCGTTCAGCACCAGGTTCTCGATACGGATGCCCCAGCGTCCCGGACGATAGATGCCCGGCTCGATCGAGGTGATCATGCCCGCCTCCATCGCGGTGTGCGGCTCCGGCGGCACCGCTGGCGAAATCGTCTGCGGTCCTTCGTGCACGTTCAGGAAGTAGCCGACGCCGTGGCCGGTGCCGTGGCCGTAGTCGATGCCGGCGGCCCAGATCGGGGCACGCGCGATCGCGTCCAGCATCGGCGCGCGGGTGCCGCGCGGGAAGCGCGTGGCCGACAGGTTGATCAGGCCCTTCAGCACCAGCGTGTAGTCGCGCATCTGCGCGGCGCTCGGGGTGCCGACCGGGACCACGCGCGTGATGTCGGTGGTGCCGCCCAGGTACTGGCCGCCCGAGTCGATCAGCAGCAGGCCGTCGCCCTCGATGACCGCGCAGCTCGCGCTGTCGGCGCGGTAGTGCATGATCGCGCCATTGCTGTTGAAGCCGGCGATGGTCGAGAAGCTGGCGCTGACGAAGTTTGGACGGCGCGCACGGGCGGCGGTGATACGGGTGTCGATGTCGACTTCGTTCAGTGTGGTCCGGCACTCCGGCGCGCGGTTCGTGTCCGCCAGCAGCGGCTCGAGCGCGGCGAAGAATTCGCACAGCGCGGCGCCGTCCTGCTCCATCGCGGCGCGCACGTTGACCGCCTCGCTGTCGAGCTTGCGCGACTTGGCGAAGGTGGTCGGGTTGATCGCCTCGACCACGTTGACGCCCGGCGCCACCGCGGCGCGCATGCCGGCGGTGACGCGGCGCGGATCGAGCAGCAATGTCGCGCCTTCCGGCAGCGACGCCAAGGCATGCACGGCGTTGGCGTACGGCGCCAGGTGGACGTCGTCGGCTTCGAGGCGGGCGCGCACATCCTGAGGCACTTTGCCTTCGAGGACAAACAGGGTCGCATCGCCGCGGCCGATCAGCGCATGCGCCAGGAACACCGGGTTGAAGCTCACGTCGGCGCCGCGCAGGTTGAACAGGTAGGCGATGTCATCCAGGGTCGAGATGAAATGGAAGCCGGCGCCATGCGCTTCCATCGCGGCGCGCGTGGCGTGCAGCTTGTCGGCGCGGCTGACGGTCGCGTATGGCGCCAGGTGTTCGAATACGGGATCGAGCGGCAGCGATGGGCGCTCGCTCCAGACCTCGTCGAGCAGGTCGATATCGGTACGCAGCTTGATGCCTTTGGCCTTCAGGGCGTCGCCCAGCAGGCGCGCGCCGGCCAGGCCCAGCACGCGCGCATCGACGGCGGCGGTCTGGCCCGCGCCCAGGTTGGCGGCCAGCCAATCGACGTGCAGCTGGCTCGCGGCGCCCGGGATCTTCATCAGCGCGATCCCGGAGCCGGCCAGTTCGGTCTCGGCCTGCGTGAAATAGCGGCCGTCGGTCCAGACGCCGGCGAAGTCGGCGGTGGCGATGAAGGTGCCGACCGAGCCGGTGAAACCGGACAGCCATTCGCGGCCCTTCCAGTAGCCGGGCAGGTATTCCGACAGATGTGGATCGCTCGACGGGACGATAAAGGCGTCGATGCCGTGGCGCGCCATGGCGGCGCGCAGTTGCACGAGGCGGCCTGCTCGTGCGGCCTGGAATTCGTTATGGGACATGGCTGATGCGTCTGTTTGTTTTCCAAGCCACGTATGATACGCCGCAATGCCCCCGAACGGCATTTCCCGGGCTCGCGCCATGACATCGTTATGCCCAGGGCCATCTCTACTACGCATGCATGCCAACGGGAACGCCCCCCCGCACCAGGATGGCGCATAATGGCACGGCGTTTAATTGACCTTGATGACCATGCACGATTTCCACCATGAGCGCGCGCAAGCGCTACTGGCGAATGCCACCCAGATCGTCGAACCCGTCGAAGTGAATGCCGCCGTGCGGCGCGTCGCCGACGAACTCAATGCCCGTTTTGGCGCCGAGGGCGCCGCCGAATTCCCGCTGGTGCTGGGCGTGATGGGCGGCGCGGTGGTGTTCACCGGCCACCTGCTGCCGCAACTGACCTTCCCGCTCGACTTCGACTACATCCACGTCAGCCGCTACGGCGACGAAGACCGCGGCGGCGAGATCGTGTGGAAGGTGATCCCGCGCCAGAACGTGGCCGGCCGCAAGATCGTGGTGGTGGACGACATCCTGGACGAAGGCGAGACCCTGGCCCACGTCAAGCAGCGCCTGCTCGACATGGGCGCGGCCGAGGTGATCATTGCGGTATTTGCCGACAAGGACCTGGGGCGCGCCAAGCCGATCCAGGCCGACCTGGTGGGCCTGACGCTGCCGAACAAGTTCGTGGTCGGCTTCGGCATGGATGTGTATGGCTACTGGCGCAACTTGCCGGGGCTGTGGACGATCCGGCCCGAAGACCTGAAACAGCCGGAATAGCTTACAGGGCGAGCCGTTCCCGCGCGGCGTCGTATTCGCGCTTGAGCCGCTCGACCATCTCGGCCACCGTCGGCACATCGTCCATCAGCCCCACGCCCTGCCCGGCGCCCCAGATATCGCGCCAGGCCTTGGCCGCGCCCGCGCCGAAGCTCATCTTGCTCTTGTCCGATTCCGGCAGGTTGTCCGGATCCAGCCCGGCCGCCACGATCGATTTTTTCAGGTAGTTGCCGTGCACGCCGGTGAACAGGTTGGTGTACACCACGTCCGCCGCGCTCGATTCGACGATCGCATCGCGGTAGCTGTCGCTGACGTTCGCCTCTTGCGTCGCCAGCCAGCGCGAGCCGATGTAGGCAAAATCGGCCCCCATCGCCTGCGCCGCCAGGATCGCGTCGCCGGTCGCGATCGATCCGGACAGGGCGATCGGCCCCTTGAAGAACTTGCGCACCTCGCCCACCAGCGCGAACGGCGACAGCGCGCCGGCATGGCCGCCGGCGCCGGCCGCCACCAGGATCAGGCCATCCACGCCCGCTTCCAGCGCTTTTTCGGCGTGACGGATGGAGACCACGTCGTGCAGCACGATGCCGCCATAGGAATGCACCGCATCCATCATCTCGCGCGGCGGCGCGCGCAGCGACGAGATGATGATCGGCACCTGGTGCTTCACGCACACCTCGACGTCGTGCGCGAGGCGGTCGTTCGACTGGTGGACGATCTGGTTGACCGCGATCGGGCCGACCCTGGCGCCCGGATTGGCGGCCGCATACTCGCCCAGTTCGCGCTGCAGGTCGGTCAGCCAGGTGTCGAGCAGCTCGGCCGGACGGGCATTCAGGGCAGGAAACGAGCCGACGATGCCGGCCTTGCACTGGGCCGCCACCAGGGCGGGACCGCTGGCAATGAACATCGGCGAAGCGATCACGGGAAGGGTCAGGTGTTGCAGCGCAGCGGGCATCGTCATGGGCAGCTCTCGGTGGTTGCGGGGGTTGGTGGACGGGGATTATTATAGCCGCGAAAAAAGAACGGTCGTGCTAGATTTCTCCTTCTAAAGATCAAGCAGGCGTGTTCCCTCGATTCGCGCGGCGCCGGCGCCTACCAGCGCAGTGGCGGCCCATTGCGCCAGCTCGTCCGTATCCAGTCCCAGCACGGCCTTGCGCACCCGTTCGACCAGCGGAATGGATGAGAGCAGGCCCGGCAACGTTGCCAATGCAATCGTCCCACGTTCGAGCAACAGGAACTTGAGCAACACCTTGACCGCATTGCGCGCATTGCGCGCTGGATCGGCCGCCAGGTAAGCGAGGCGCTGCCTGGCCCGTCCCAGCGCTGCATCGACGTCGCCGAACACCGGCCCATGGCCGGGAATGACCACGCGCGGCGCCAGGCTGGCGATCAGGTCGAGCGTGGCGCCGGCCTCCTCGAAACCTGGCTCGCCGGCCAGCTCGGGAAAGATCACGCCGAAGCCGTCCTGCCACAACGCATCGCCCGATACCAGCACGCCTTCTTCTGCACAAAAGATGAGCAGCGCATGCGGGTCGTGGCCGGGCGCCGCCAGTACCTGCCAGCGCAAGCCGCCCAGCCGCAGCACGTCCCCTGGGGACAGCACCTCATCGAAGCCGAAGCGCGGACATTGCTGGCCGGTGGCGCGAAAGCTCAATGCGTCTTCGTCCCAGCGCGCGACCTTGTCGGCCTCGAGCGCGGGGATCGCGGTCCGGCAGCCATAGGCCGCCTGCAGGGCGGCGTTGCCGCCGCAGTGGTCGGAATGCAGATGGGTGTTGAGCAGGCGCTCGAGCGGCCGGCCGCCGAGCAGGTGGCGCACCAGCGCCAGCGTCTGCGGCGCTTGGGTGACGTAGCCGCTGTCGATCAGCGCCGTGGCGTCGGGCCCGGTCAGCAGGACGTTATTCGACGACAGCCAGTTGCGCTCCAATACATGAACCGACGGCGGCAGGCGCAGGTCCATGGCCCTTGCTCAGTCGTCGCCGAAGAGCGCGGCTTCGCGGCGCCGGATCTCGGCCCAGATCGCGCGCTTCTCGTCGTCGCTCGCATTGCGCCAGGCGCGGATCTCGTCGATCGTGCGCATGCAGCCCTGGCACAAGCCGGTGTCAGGCACCAACTGGCAGATATTGATGCAGGGCGAAGGGACGGGTGTTTGCAGTTCTGGAGCCATTGCTTGAAACCTGGAGGACTTTTACCGGAGGCGGCATTATCGCGTGTTCCGCAGTCCAGCGCCGTTTTTGATTGTGAGTCACTATACTCGTCAATACACACTGCCTTTGGAGCAGTGCGCATCGATTAATTGTTGCACGAGGTGACCCATGAACATCCGTTTCATCGTAATGACCGCCCTGCTGGGCCTATCCGCCACCGCATCGAGCCAGGTCCTGTCGCCCGACGGCTACGGCAAGATCCAGTTCGGGCAGCGGCTCGACCAGGCCGAGCGCACGCTGGGCCAGCGCGCCACGCCGCGACCGCTCGATCCGTCCTGTCCCATCGTCCGCTTCAAGCGTTATCCACAGGTGAGCTTCATGGTCGAGAAGGGATTGATCGTGCGCGCCGACGCCAAGGGCGTCGTGCGCAACAGTGCGGGCGTCACGACCCGCATGTCGGCCAGGGAAGCCCTGCGCCACGCGCCGGCCATGCGCAGCGAACTGCATAAATACGACAAGAACGGCGCCTACCTGGTGCTGCCGAAAGGAGAGAACAGGGCGCTGATCTTCGAAGCGAGCAAGGGAAAAATCACCCGCATGCGCGCCGGCGTCAAGCCGGCCGTCGATTACGTCGAGATGTGCGGGTAACAACGCCGAGAAAACGCTGTACCGACAACCGTTCGGCAACGTTTGACAGGTTGGTGTAAGCTCGTGGCCTGAAATTGGTGCAGTGCACAAAAAGGATTGCCATGAAACTCAACCGACTATTGCTGGCGCAGATGCGCTCCGCCACCCGGGCGCTGTGGCGTACCGGGCCGGCCGCGCCCGGCGCCGCCGTGCAGCAGGCCATGAAGAACGCGGCCGCCGTGCAGCGCGTGGCCCAGCGCCAGCTGCGCGACTTCGCCGCGCCCCCCACACCCACACCCATACCGGCACCGGTGGCGGTGGCGGTGCCACCGGCGCCCGAGCGCGTGTCCGGCAGCTTCCTCGACGGCTCCCATGTGAACGCCGCAGGGCGCCGCGAATACAAGCTGTACGTCCCCGGCAGCATCGCCGGCAGCGACGCGCCGGCGCCCTTGGTGGTGATGCTGCACGGCTGCACCCAGGATCCGGAAGATTTTGCCACCGGCACCCAGATGAACGCGCTGGCCGAAGAGGTCGGCTGCCTGGTGCTGTATCCGGCCCAGAGCACGGGTGCGAACGCCTCGCGCTGCTGGAACTGGTTCAATGCGGTCGACCAGCGCCGCGACGAGGGCGAGCCTTCGATCATCGCCGGCATGACGCAGGCGATCATGGCCAGCAATGCCGTCGATCCAGACCAGGTCTATATCGCCGGCCTGTCCGCCGGCGGGGCGATGGCGACCATCATGGGCACGCTGTATCCGGACCTGTATGCGGCGGTGGGCGTGCATTCCGGGCTGCCGTTTGCCTCAGCCAACGATTTGTCGTCGGCGCTGGCGGCCATGAAGGGAGACTTTCGACGCAGCCAGGAAGGCGGCGGCCAACCCTTGCCGATCATCGTCTTCCATGGCGACCGCGACACCACCGTGCATCCGGCCAACGGCGATGAACTGGTCGCGCAAGGCGCCCGCCACCTGGCGCAACCGGGCATGGCCGAACCCGGCCGCGTGCCCGATGGGCACGCCTACACGCGCACCCTGTATCCGGATGAAGGCGGCACCGTGCATGCGGAACACTGGCTGGTGCATGGCGCCGGCCACGCCTGGTTCGGCGGCAATGCGCGCGGCAGCTATACCGATGGAAAGGGACCGGACGCGAGCCGCGAGATGATGCGCTTCTTCCGCACGCGGCGCTAGATTGTTACGGCGCCTTCGGCGCTGCCGGCAAGGAGTGGGCGGCAATGTGCGCGCGCAGGCAGGCCGGGCACCAGCAGCCGGCTGCCTCTTGCGGTACGGCCACTGCCGGCGGCAAGCTGGTGCACCAGCAGGGTTCCTGCGCACCATCCTTCATCGCGCACCCGAAATCGGCGCCGCAGCGCATGCAAATACTCATACCTGATAAAGTACCGATTGCTGCCATAAAATACAACAGGACGCCGCCCTTTCCCCACAAGGTTTACGCTGGTTTTACATCATTGCCTGTAAAATCTGCCGACATTTATTTCGGACCCTCCATGAACGCTCAAGTGACCAGCCTGAAGACCGACGACCAACCTGACGACTTGACCGCCGTTTCGACGGCTTTGAAGGCTCAGATCCTGGCCGAAGCGCTTCCCTATATTCGCAACTTCCACGGCAAGACCATTGTCATCAAATACGGCGGCAATGCCATGACCGACGAACGCCTGAAACACGGCTTCGCGCGCGACGTCATCCTGCTCAAGCTGGTGGGCATGAATCCGGTCGTGGTCCACGGCGGCGGCCCGCAGATCGACAATGCGCTGAAAAAAATCGGCAAGCAGGGTACTTTCGTGCAAGGCATGCGTATTACCGACGAAGAAACCATGGAAGTGGTGGAGTGGGTGCTCGGCGGCGAGGTTCAGCAAGACATCGTGATGCTGATCAACCACTACGGTGGCCAGGCGGTCGGTCTGACCGGCAAGGACGGCGGCCTGATCCGCGCACGCCGCATGGCGATGCCTGACAAGGAAAAACCAGGCGAGTTCCTCGACATCGGTTTCGTCGGCGAGATCGAAGCGATCAACCCGGCCGTCGTGAAAGCGCTGCAGGACGACGCCTTCATCCCGATCATCTCGCCGATCGGCTTCGGCCAGGACGGCCAGGCCTACAATATCAACGCCGACGTCGTCGCCGGCAAGATCGCGGAAATCCTGAAAGCCGAAAAGCTGATCATGATGACCAACATCGCCGGCGTGCAAGACAAGGCGGGCAATCTGGTGACCGACCTGTCGGCGCGCGAGATCGACGAGATGTTCGCCGACGGCACGATTTCGGGCGGCATGCTGCCAAAAATTTCGTCGGCGCTGGACGCCGCCAAGTCGGGCGTGAACACCGTACACATCATCGATGGCCGCATCGAGCACTCACTGTTGCTGGAAGTCTTGACCGAACAGGCTTTTGGCACTATGATCCGGTCTCACTAATTTTTTGTGACGGGGCAACCCTCACAGAAAATGTCGTTACGGTGGGCATTGCCCACCGCATCTACAGCCCTTGTAGCTCAGTGGTAGAGCACTCCCTTGGTAAGGGAGAGGCCACGTGTTCAATCCACGTCAAGGGCACCATTCTCCTCCCCCTGTTTTCTCCCGATCCATGACGTTGTCATGTGCCGCTGGCATAATCGCGTGTTGCAACCTTTGCGATCCGATTACCCGTGTCCACTTCTTCCATCCAAGCCCCGGTCTGGCTGTTCGACCTCGATAACACCCTGCACGACGCGTCGCACGCGATCTTCCCGGCGATCAGCGCCAATATGAACACGTATATCGCGCGCGTGCTGAGCGTCGGTGGCGTCGAGGCCACGCAAGAGATGGTCGACGCCGCGCGCCTGGGCTACTGGAAGCGCTACGGCGCGACCCTGCTCGGCATGATGCGCCACCACCAGGTGTGCGCCACGGACTTCCTGCACCAGACCCACGATATCGGCCCGCTGGACGCCCTGCTGCGCTCCGAACGCGGCCTCGCGCGCCTGCTGCGCCGCCTGCCCGGCCGCAAGATCCTGCTGACCAATGCGCCGAACAGCTATTCGACCGAGATCGTGCGCCGCCTGAAGCTGCACAACCATTTCTCGCACCACGTGGCGATCGAGCACATGCACGTGCATGGGCAACTGCGACCCAAACCATCGAAGCTCATGCTGCGGCGCCTGCTGCGCAAGCACGGCATCGCGGCCCAGCGCTGCATCCTGGTCGAAGACACGCTGGCCAACCTGCGCACGGCGCGCCAGCTCGGCCTGCGCACGGTCTGGGTCACCCAATATCTTCGCCACGATGCGCGCATGAGCGATCCAATTGGAAAAGCTCCCCTGCCGAGGACCCTGAAATGCCCCGGTTACGTCAATGTCAAAGTAAAATCCGTGCGGCAACTTCCGATGCGGCTTTCCAGGCTGCGTCGCTCCAATAACAATTCCTAGGGATCCCATGGCAAGCACGAAGCCAGGCCAGCGCAAGCTGCAAATCCTCCAGGCCCTGGCCTCGATGCTCGAGCAGCCCAAGGGCGAGAAAATCACCACCGCCGCGCTCGCGGCGCGCCTGTCGGTGTCCGAAGCGGCGCTGTACCGTCACTTCGCCAGCAAGGCGCAGATGTACGAGGGCCTGATCGAGTTCATCGAATCGTCGGTGTTCGGCGTCATCAACCAGATCAGCGACAAGGAAGAAGGCGGCCTTGAACAGGCGCACGCGATACTGCAGATGCTGCTCGGCTTCGCGGCCAGCAACCCGGGCATGACACGCGTGCTGATCGGCGATGCGCTCGTCGGTGAAGACGAGCGCCTGCAGCTGCGCATGAACGGGTTCTACGACAAGGTCGAACTGGCGTTCAAGCAGGCTCTGCGCCTGGCCGTCACGCAAGGCCACGGCCAGGAAGCCGACGTCGCCGCGCGCGCCAGCTTGCTGGTGAACTATGTCACCGGCCGCTGGCACCGCTTCGCAAAGACGGGCTTCAAGCTCAATCCAATGGAAGGCACGTCGCTCCAGCTGTCATTGCTGCTGGCAGCGTAAAATCCCCGGCATGGATACCGGCGAAGTTTTCGCGCTGCTGGACGATGCCCGCGCCACGCAGGAGGCGCGCTCGCGCCTGTACAGCGGGCATGCGGGCACCCTGGCGTGCAAGGACGCCGCCGGTTGGCCACGCGTGCTGGCGGGACTGTCGCAAGCCCTGCAGGACGGCCTGCACGCGGTGCCGCTCCTGAGCTACGAGCTGGGCGCGCACCTGCAAGGCTTGCCCGCACGGCCCCTGGATGGGCCACTGGCCCGGGTGCTGCTGTTCACGCACTGCGAGCGGATGACGGGCGAGCAGGTCGCATCCTGGCTCGCCACACGCAGCATGGACACGGCGCTCGCCGGCGTGGCCGGCATCGCCGCCAATGTCGACGAAGCGCGGTTTACCGACGCGATCGACCGTATCCGCGACTACATCGCGGCCGGCGACACCTACCAGGTCAACTACACCTACCGCCTGCGCTTCGACGCCTTCGGGCCGCCGCTGGCCTTGTACGCGCGCCTGCGCGCGCGCCAGCCGGTGCCGTATGGCGCGCTGGTCACGCTGCCCGGCGGCGGCGCGCTGCTGTCGTTCTCGCCCGAGCTGTTCGTGCGCCATGAAGCGGGCTTGCTGCAGGCGCGGCCCATGAAGGGCACGGCCCCGGCCAGCGCCGATGCAAAAACCGACGAGGCGCGCGCCGCGGCCCTGGCGCAGGATGCCAAGAACCGCGCCGAGAACCTGATGATCGTCGACCTGCTGCGCAACGACCTCGGTCGCGTGGCGCAGACGGGCAGCGTCGAGGTGCCCGCCCTGTTCGAGGTCCAGCGCTACGGCGCCGTGCTGCAGATGACGTCGACCGTGCAGGCGCGCCTGCGCGACGACGTGCAGCTGGACGAGATCTTCGACGCGCTGTACCCCTGCGGTTCGATCACCGGCGCCCCCAAGCGGCGCGCGATGGAGATCATCCATGAACTCGAGCCGGACGCGCGCGGCATCTATACCGGCGCGATCGGCTGGTTCGATCCGGCGCCGCCGGGCCGCGGCTATGGCGACTTCTGCCTGTCGGTGCCAATCCGGACCCTGTCGCTCGGCCCCGCGCAAGGCGGCGCGCCGCACGGCAGCGTGCAAGACGGCCTGCGAACCGGCGAGCTGGGCGTGGGCGCCGGCATCGTGCACGACAGCGATGCGCAGTCCGAATTCGCCGAGTGTCTGTTGAAGGCGCGCTTCCTGACCGGCCTGCACAACGAATTCGAGATCTTCGAAACCGTCCGCGCCTCGCGCGAGCATGGCTGTCGCCACCTCGAACAGCATCTCGACCGCCTGGCCGCATCGTGCGCCTATTTCGGTTTTGCGTTCGACCGCGGCGCGGCGCACATGGCGCTGCTGCAAGCCAGCGAAGCGCTGCCTTCCGATGCGCTGCACCGCTTGCGCCTGGCCGTGTCGCATACCGGCGACATGACCCTCGCCGCGGGCGAGCTGGCGCCCTTGCACGAACCGGTGACGCTGCTGCTGGCCGACGAGCTCACACACAGCGGCGACGTCTTCCTGCGCCACAAGACCAGCATCCGCAGCCGCTACGACGCGGCGTGGAAGGCGGCCGAGGCGCAAGGCGCCTTCGATGCGCTGTTCTTCAACGAGCGGGGCGAGTTGACCGAAGGAGGACGCAGCACCGTGTTCGTGCGCTTCGAGGACGTCTGGCTCACGCCGCCACTATCGGCCGGCGTGCTGCCGGGCGTGATGCGCGCCGTGATGCTCGCCGCGCCGGCATGGCATGCGCGCGAAGCCGTGATCACGCGCGCCATGCTTGAGCAAGCCGACGACATCGTGGTCTGCAACGCCTTGCGCGGACCGCTGCGCGCCGTCCTCGCGGCTGCATGAGTCCGACCGGCAGCGCGCCGTCGTCGCGCCAATGCCGGCGCATGCGCTGCACACTGTCTTGCTGCGGCTGGCGCCGAACATGATCTGAAGCCTGGTTCACGCCCTGCCCGTCTGCCTGCCCGCTGCTTTTGCTGGAAGCTCGCGCAGGAAGACGGGGGACGTGATCGGCTTGGGTGATCGGCTTGGGTGATCGGCCTAGAAGCGGTAGCCCACGCCCAGTCCCACCAGGACCGGATCGACCTTCAGGTGGCTGGCCTTGGCGCCGCCGACATACACATCGCTGCGCAGGTTGAGCTTCTTGACGTCGGCATTGATCGACCAGCGTTCATTCAGGCGAAGATTGACGCCGGCCTGCAGCGCCAGGCCCCAGCTGTCGTTTTCCAGGTCGCCGGCGCCATCGAGCAGCTTGATGCTCGACATGCGGGTGTAGTTCACGCCGGCGCCGAGGTACGGACTGATGGCCGCGCCGGGGGCGAAGTGGTATTGCAGGCTGAGGGTCGGCGGCAGGTGCTTGAAGGTGCCGATCTCGGCGCCATCCAGGCGCGCCTTGTGCTTCTGTGGATACGTCAGGACCAGTTCGGCCGCGATGTGCGGGGTGAAGAAGTAGCTGATGTCCAGTTCGGGAATGGTCTTGCTGCTGACTTCGAGGCGGTCCGCCGCGCCGACGCCACCGATCGGCGTCGACTTGTTGTCCGGGTCGACGTGCACGGCGCGGGCGCGCACCAGCCATGGGGTTTCCTGGGCCATCGCTTGCGCAGCGCTCATGGCGATCAGGGCCAGCAGCATGGTTTTCATCGTCGTTTTCATCTTTTTCTTACCTTTCTTCGTTTTCATGTCATCTGCGACGAAGGTAAGCTTATTGATGTGAAGTAAAACAAACTATGATCTACATCAAAATGACCATGCTATTAGTATGGTTTATAAAACGTCTATCTCCCAGGTTATATCTGTGAGCGAGCATACGCATTCGACAGAACGCCCCATGCGCAGCATCGCCGGTCGGGCCCTGATGGCGTTCGCGCTCGCGCAGCCGAACGCCACGCGGTGGACGTCAAAGAACAGAGTGGACAGGCGCTCGGCTTCTATGAGCACATGCGATCCGCGGTGCAAGGACGTTCCGGGCAGGACCCGTTCGGGAACACCCTCTCCGATCCTGCACCCGGCGCTTACAGCGCCGCTTCGATCTTCCCGGTCAGCTGCGGATCTTCCGGCGTGACCTTGCTCGGGAAGTAGTCGAGCACCTTGCCGTCTCGGCCGATCAGGTACTTGGTGAAGTTCCACTTCGGTTCCTGGCCGGTGGCCTTGATCAGCTGCGCATGCAGCGGATTGGCTTGCGGGCCCTTCACCGAACTCTTGGCGAACATCGGGAACTTGACGCCATAGGTGTTGAAGCACAGGTCGGCGATTTCCTTTGCGCTGCCCGGCTCCTGCTGGCCGAAGTCGTTCGACGGGAAGCCCAGGATCACGAGGCCGCGGCCGCCGTACTTGGCGTAGATTTTCTCGAGACCTTCGTACTGCTTGGTGAAGCCGCAGTAGCTGGCCGTGTTCACCACCAGCACCACCTTGCCGCTGTACTGGCAAAGGTCTTGCGGCGCTTCGTCCTGCAGGCGCTTGAAGCTGTGCTTGAGCACCGCCGGGCATGCGGCCGGGCTCTTGGTCAGCGCGGCGACCGGCGCGGCCTGCGCGCTTGCTGGCTGGGTGAAGCTGGCGGCGGCCGTGGCGGCGAGCAGCAGGGCGATGGTCTTGATCATGGCGTGGTATTGACGGGATTGGAGTGCGACGATTGTAGCGCAAGCGGCAACCCCGGCAACGATCCGTTTTTTATCCTTGCAGGCTGCGGTGCTCGATCTTGATGCAGTGGTTCATGACGACATCGAGCCCCGCGGCGCGCGCCAGGTCGGCGGCGGCCTGGTTTTCGATGTCGAGCTGCATCCACAGGCAGCTGGCGCGCACGGCGATGGCGTCGCGCGCGATCGGTCCGATGTCTTCGGACTTGCGAAAGCAGTCGACGATATCGATGCGCTGGCCGCTGCTGGCGAGGGCGTCGGCCGCATCCTGCAAGGTGGCGTACGCCATTTCGCCGTGGATGGTCTGGCCGGCATAGCTGGGGTTGACGGGCAGGATGCGGTAGCCGTGTTGCTGCAAGTAGGCGCCCACTTCGTTGCTGGCGCGGTCGGCCTTGTCGGACATGCCGACGATGGCGACGGTCTTGCTGTCGCGGAGGATCTGGGTGATGGTTCGCATGCTGGCGTCTCGATGTCGTTATCGTCGCGGCCAGCTTATCAGTTTGTAAGCACTGGCGCTGCACGGTCAAACATGGAAAGATGACGGCTCATCCATCCTGCCTACCTTCCCGAGTATTCCGACATGCGCCCTGGACCTGTTTCACGTTTCGCCGGCGCCCTTGCGCTGGCCTTTTCGATTGGCGGTGCGCACGGCGCCGAGTCCCTGCTGGATGTCGAACGCGCCATCGTGCCGGTCGCCGGCTGGGGCGGCACGCCGTCCGACGCGGCCAAGGCGCACCGCCACCAGATCACCCACATCACGCTGCACCACCAGGGCGAGCCGTTCAAGCCGGGCACTGATCCGCAAGCCTACCTGCGCCGCCTGCAGTCCTGGTCGCGCGCCGAGAAGGGCTGGCTGGACATCCCCTACCACTATGTGATCGACCTGGATGGCCGCATCTACGGCGCGCGCGACATCGCCTATGCCGGCGACACCAATACCGACTACGATCCGAAGGGCCACGCGCTGATCGAGGTGGTCGGCAACTTCGAAGAAGTGGAGCCGAACCGGCAGCAGCTCGATGCGGTGGTCAAGCTGATGGCCATGCTGGCGGCCAGGTACCAAGTCTCATTGGACGATATCCAGAGCCACCGCGATTATTCGGACAAGACCGTGTGCCCGGGCGAGAACCTGTACCGCTACGTGAAGGACGATTATTTCAGGCACAAGGTAGCCTTGCGCCTGGCCCGGGAGCAGGCCGCCAAGTGACGCGGGGCTGCTCGGTTACCCCTTCTTCCCTTAGCGCTTGAATTAAAGGTTGAGTTAGCGCTTACTGCACGCGCGTGCCAGGTGATGCCTGGCCGTTCTGGTGCAGCACCAGCCGCGGCGCGCCATCCGCGGCCCTCTCGAAGCGCAGCTCGGCATTCACGTCGCGCGAGAAGAACACGTCGTCGCTGGCGGGGAAGATCTCGATTTTTTTCTGTCCGGTCGCCTGAGCGAAGTAGCGGTCGGCCTCGCGGCTCAGCGTAATCGCAAACTGCGGCGCCAGCTGGTAGGTGCCGGCGCGGGCATCGAAACCGGCGTTGGCGATCTTCACCGCCGCCCGTTCGACCGGCGCATCGCCAGTGCGTTCGTTGCGCGTCTGCTTGCCCTGGTTGTCGACCATGACGTGGGTGACCTTGCCTGCGTCGTCACGCCCGAACTCGAAACGCGCCAGCGTCCCCGGGAGGAAGAAGCCGTTCTTCGCATAGGGCGCCAATGCGACCGGCGAGCGGTCGCCGCGTGCCATCATGAGCTTGCCGTCGCGGCTGGTGAAGGTGCGCTTTTCCTTGCCATCGATGTCGTAGGTACCGGTGAAGGCATCGATGGACTTGGCATCGAGCGCGATCTCTTTCGGCTCCACGAATGGCTTGCCCATCGCCAGCGCCGCCGCCTTCTTGGCCAGCATCTCGGGGTTCGCGTTGCCGCTGTCGGCGTTGGCCAGCACCGCCACGAAGATCTTTTGCTCCGGCAGGCGCAGCGCATACGTGCGGAAGCCGTTGATGCCGCCGCCGTGGTCGACGACCGGCGTGCCCTGCAAGGTGCCCACGCTCCAGCCATAACCGTAGTCGGTCGACTTCTCGGGACTGAGCTTGTAAGGTGTGAAAGCGAGCTTCCAGCTGGCGGGCTTGAGCAGCTTGCCGGCCGAGATGGCCGCATCCCATTTCGCCAGGTCGTCGACGGTGGACACCAGCGAGCCGGCCGCATACGGCTGGCTCATGGACAGCGGCTGCGCCGGGGCGAAGCCCTGCTCTTGCGCGCTGTAGCCGGCCGCGCGCGGCGCGCTGGAGCGCCGCGCGCCCTCATAGGCGGTGTCCTTCATGCCGAGCGGCGTGAAGATGCGCTGTTCCAGGAAGTTCGCGTACGTCAGTCCCGACACCTTTTCGATAATGGCGCCGAGCAGGAAGTAGCCGCTGTTGTTGTAAGTGAACTTCGTGCCCGGCTCGAACTCGAGCGGATCGTTCTTGAAGCCGTCGATCATCTGGGCGACCGTCAGGTCTTTGGCCATCGTCGCCACATAGTTCGGCTTGCTGGTATAGCTGACGATGCCCGAGGTGTGGGTCAGCAGGTGCTCGATCGTGATGACCTTGCCCTGGGTCGGATAGTCGGGGAAGAAACGGGTGATCGGATCGTTCAGGGCCAGCTTGCCTTCCTCGGCCAGCATCAGGATCGCGACGGCCGTGAATTGCTTGGTGATCGAGCCCAGGCGCAGCACGGTACCGGCGGTGAGCGGCGTCTTCGCGGCGATGTCGGCGGCGCCATAGGCTTTCCGGAACACCGTCTTGCCGTCCTTGACCACGATGACCGTGGCGCCGGGGTCATCCGCCTTGTACTGGGGCTTGAACAGCGCGTCGAGCTTGCCGGCCAGGGACTGCGCCGTAACGGCCCTGGTGGCTGGTTGCTGCGCTTGCGCGAGTACGGGATTCGACAGCAGGATGACAGCAACAGCGAGGACGGAGCGTTTCAGCATGGTCGACTACCCTTCTTGGCGAGTTGTATGATTGATACTGTAACTCTGCCTTATGGGGAGCGGTGAAAAATCCGACGAACCGGTAATGCGATCCGATGAACCGCCAGAAAACGGGGTAAAAAAAAGGGCAGCCCGCAGGCTGCCCTTGTCGATGCGAGGCTCTAGAAGCTCAACGGCCTTTCGAGCGCAGCTTCTGGATCGCCGCCAGCTGCGCGATCGCCGCGGCCATTTCGGCCTGGGCTTTCGCGTAGTCGATCGACGACTCCTTGTTCAGCATCAGCTCTTCAGCCTGCTTCTTGGCCGCGGTTGCTTTCGCCTCGTCCAGGTCGGCGCCGCGGATCGCGGTGTCGGCCAGCACGGTCACGCCGTTCGGCTGCACTTCGAGGATACCGCCGGCTACGAAGACGAACTCTTCGCCGCCGCCGGCCACCTGGATGCGCACGGCGCCCGGGCGGATGCGCGTGATCAAGGGGGTGTGCTTCGGATAGATACCCAGCTCACCCGCTTCACCCGGCAACGCGACGAATTCGGCCTGGCCGGAGAAGATCTGCTCTTCGGCCGAGACTACGTCAACGAGAAATGTGTTTGCCATGTGTTTCCTTCAGTTAGAAGAACCCGACTGCGGGATATCTGGAATAACCTGCTGCGCGTTGCAGTTTCAGGCTGCGATGCTCGCTGTACTAACGTACAGCCGTGCTTCTCGCCCGAAACTGCGGCCGCTCGCGACGGTTCTTCGAGAATCCCTTAGGCAGCCAGTTTCTTGGCTTTCTCGATAGCCTCTTCGATCGTGCCGACCATGTAGAACGCTTGCTCCGGCAGGTGATCCAGTTCGCCCGATGCGATCATCTTGAAGCCCTTGATCGTGTCTTTCAGCGAAACGTACTTGCCTGGTGCGCCGGTGAAGACTTCAGCGACGTGGAACGGCTGCGACAGGAAACGCTGCATCTTGCGAGCGCGTGCGACGACCAGCTTGTCTTCTGGCGCCAGTTCGTCCATGCCCAGAATCGCGATGATGTCACGCAGTTCCTTGTAGCGCTGCAGGGTGCCCTGCACGGCGCGCGCGGTAGCGTAGTGCTCTTCGCCGACGACCAGCGGGTCCAGCTGGCGCGAGGTCGAATCGAGTGGGTCGACCGCAGGGTAGATACCCAGCGAAGCGATGTCACGCGACAGAACGACGGTCGAGTCCAGGTGGGCGAAGGTGGTGGCAGGCGACGGGTCGGTCAAGTCATCCGCAGGGACGTAGACGGCCTGGATCGAGGTGATCGAACCGGTCTTGGTCGAGGTGATGCGCTCTTGCAGGCGGCCCATCTCTTCGGCCAGGGTAGGCTGGTAGCCCACTGCCGACGGCATACGACCCAGCAGTGCCGACACTTCGGTACCGGCCAGGGTGTAACGGTAGATGTTATCGACGAAGAACAGGACGTCCTTGCCTTCGTCGCGGAACGCTTCCGCCATGGTCAGGCCGGTCAGCGCGACGCGCAGACGGTTGCCTGGTGGTTCGTTCATCTGACCGTAGACCATCGCCACTTTCGAGTTGGCTGGGTTTTCCAGGTCGACGACCTTCGCATCGGCCATCTCGTGGTAGAAGTCGTTACCTTCACGGGTACGCTCACCCACGCCGGCGAACACGGACAGACCCGAGTGTGCCTTGGCGATGTTGTTGATCAGTTCCATCATGTTGACGGTCTTGCCGACGCCGGCGCCGCCGAACAGGCCGACTTTACCGCCTTTGGCGAATGGGCAGACCAGGTCAATCACTTTAATACCGGTTTCCAGCAGGTCGGTCGACGGCGACAGTTCGTCGTAGGCCGGTGCATCGCGGTGGATCGAGGCCATGCGCTCGTGGCTGACCGGACCGCATTCGTCGATCGGGTTGCCCAGCACGTCCATGATACGGCCCAGGGTCGGCACGCCGACCGGAACCATGATTGGATTGCCGGTGTTCTGGATCATCATGCCGCGACGCAGGCCTTCCGAGCTACCCAGGGCAATGGTACGGACCACGCCGTCGCCCAGCTGTTGCTGGACTTCGAGGGTCAGTTCGGAGCCTTCCATTTTCAGTGCGTCGTACACTTTCGGCATGGCGTTACGTGGGAATTCCACGTCAACCACGGCGCCGATACACTGAACGATTTTGCCATCAGCCATGTTCGTTCCTTCAGATATATATAGTTAGATTCTTTTGCTTGAATCGTGAGAAGCTAGTCAGCTATAGTCAGTTGGGGACAGAGTACCGTTCGCTTCGCTCACTTAACTCTTTCCCGCAATTTAAACAGCGGCTGCGCCCGACACGATCTCGGAGAGTTCTTTGGTAATCGCAGCCTGGCGGGTCTTGTTGTAGACCAGCTTCAGGTCGCTGATGACACTGCCGGCGTTATCGCTCGCGGCCTTCATCGCGACCATGCGTGCCGATTGCTCGGACGCCAGGTTTTCTGCCACTGCCTGGTACACCAGCGCTTCCACATAACGCACCAGCAGTTCGTCGATGACGACCTGCGCTTCCGGTTCGTAGATGTAGTCCCAGCCGTGGGCGCCTGCATCGGCTTCCAGCGCCTTGGCCGGCAGCGGGAGCAGTTGCTCGACCATCGTTTCCTGCTTCATCGTGTTGATGAACTTGGTGTAGCACAGGTAGACAGCATCGAGCCTGCCTTCCTGGTACGCGTCCAGCATCACTTTGACCGGTCCGATCAGCTTGTCCAGTTGCGGTGCATCGCCCAGCTGGGTCGCTTGCGACACCAGTTTCATGCCGACGCGGTTCAGGAAGCCCAGGCCCTTGTTGCCGATGGCGACTGCCTCGACACGGTTGCCCAACTGCTCCTGCTCACGCGCCTTCTGCGTTACCTGGCGCAGGATGTTGGTGTTCATGCCGCCGCACAGACCCTTGTCGGTCGTGATGACGATGAAACCCACTGCCTTTGCCGACACGCCCTTGGCTTGCGCCATGAATGCGTGCGTGTACTCCGGGTTTGCGTTGGCCAGATTGGCGGTGATGTTACGAACCTTGTCACTGTAGGGACGGGCGGCGCGCATGCGATCCTGCGCCTTGCGCATTTTCGATGCGGCGACCATTTCCATCGCCTTGGTGATCTTCTTCGTATTCTCTACGCTCTTGATCTTGCCACGAATCTCTTTGCCTGCTGCCATGAGTCCTTACTCCTTCCGGGCACCGGCGCCACCCGCGGGCGGCGCCGGTCCATCAATTAATATGCGCCGGATTTCTTGAAATCAGCAACAGCGGCGGCCAGCAGTGCTTCGCTGTCCTTGTCCAGTTGCTTGGTTTCGTCGATCTTCGACAGCAGGGACGCATGACCCGACTTCAGGAAGGCGTGCAGGCCGTGTTCGAATGGCAGCACTTTCTTGACTTCGATATCGTCCAGGTAGCCCTTGTTGACGGCGAACAGCGATGCGGCCATCAGCGAGGTCGACAGCGGCGAGAACTGCGGCTGCTTGAGCAGCTCGGTCACGCGCGCGCCGCGGTCCAGCTGCTTGCGGGTCGATTCGTCCAGGTCCGATGCGAACTGCGCGAACGCAGCCAGTTCACGGTACTGCGCCAGGTCGGTACGGATACCGCCCGACAGGCCCTTGATGACCTTGGTCTGGGCGGCGCCACCGACGCGCGACACCGAGATACCGGCGTTGATCGCAGGACGGATACCGGCGTTGAACAGCGAGGTCTCCAGGAAGATCTGGCCGTCGGTAATCGAAATCACGTTGGTCGGCACGAAGGCCGAGACGTCGCCTGCTTGCGTTTCGATGATCGGCAGTGCGGTCAGCGAACCGGTCTTGCCGGTGACGGCGCCGTTGGTGAACTTCTCGACGTAGTCGGCGTTCACGCGGGCTGCGCGCTCGAGCAGACGGCTGTGCAGGTAGAACACGTCGCCTGGGTACGCTTCGCGGCCTGGTGGGCGGCGCAGCAGCAGCGAAATTTGACGATAAGCCACGGCCTGCTTCGACAGGTCATCATAGACGATCAGCGCGTCTTCGCCGCGGTCGCGGAAGTATTCGCCCATCGCGCAGCCCGAGTAGGCCGAGATGTACTGCATGGCTGCCGATTCCGACGCCGATGCGGCGACGACGATCGTGTATTCCAGCGCGCCGTGCTGTTCGAGCGAACGCACGATGTTCTTGATGGTCGATGCTTTTTGACCGATCGCGACGTACACGCAGGTGACGCCCTGGCCTTTCTGGTTGATGATCGCGTCGACAGCGACAGCCGATTTACCGGTCTGGCGGTCGCCAATGATCAGCTCACGCTGGCCACGGCCGATCGGCACCATCGCGTCGATCGACTTGATGCCGGTCTGCATAGGCTGCGACACCGATTCGCGGGCAATGACGCCTGGCGCGATCTTTTCGATCGGGGCGGTCAGCGTGGTGGCGATCGGACCTTTGCCGTCGATCGGCTGGCCCAGTGCGTTGACCACGCGGCCACGCAGTTCAGGACCGATCGGCACTTCCAGGATGCGGCCGGTGGTCTTGACGGTGTCGCCTTCCGAGATGTGCTCGTAGGCGCCCAGGATGACGGCGCCGACCGAGTCGCGCTCGAGGTTCATCGCCAGGCCGAAGGTGTTGCCAGGGAATTCCAGCATCTCGCCCTGCATCACGTCCGACAGACCGTGGATGCGGCAGATACCGTCGGCGACCGAGATCACGGTGCCCTGGTTGCGGACGTCTGCAGAGCCTTCCAGGCCCTGGATCCGGCTCTTGATCAGCTCGCTGATTTCAGATGGGTTAAGTTGCATGCTTGCTAACTCCAATTATAGTTTCTTGATGCGTAGGGCAAGGGCGGGACGCCGGCGGTGCGATTGTTTCAGGACGCGAGCGCAACGTGCATCCGTTGCAGCTTGGCGCGTACCGAGGTATCGAGCACTTCGTCACCGACGACCACGCGCACACCACCGATCAGCGAGTTATCCACTGTTACCGTTGGGTTCAGCTTGCGGCCAAATTTCTTTTCCAGCGTGGCGACCAGCGACGACAGCTGGTCGGCCGACAGGTCGAACGCGCTGAAGATCGTCGCGTCGGCAGCGCCTTCGTTCGCGTTCTTCAGGATCGCGAACTGGGTGCTGATCTCGGGCAGCAGGTTGATGCGGCCGTTTTCGGCCAGCATCGCGATGAAGTTCTTCGCTTCAGCAGTCAAAGGAGCCTTGACCAGCGACGCAATCGTGTCCGCCAGTTGTGCCTGCGTGACGTTCGGGTTGCTGGCGAAGGCCTGCACATCGGGAATGGCGCCGATCTGGCCCAGTTCCGACGCGATGGCCGACCACGCGTTCATGTCGCCGGACTGGGCGACACGGAACAGCGCTTCGGCGTAAGGGCGGGCGACGGTTGCGAGTTCTGCCATGATCAGAGCTCGGTCGACAGTTTCGACAGCAGGTCGGCGTGGGCCGCTGCGTTCACTTCACGCTTGAGGATCTGCTCGGCGCCGGCAACCGCGAGGGTTGCAACCTGGCCACGCAGTTCTTCGCGCGCGCGGGTCACTTGCTGTTCGGCGTCGGCCTTGGCGGCAGCGACGATGCGTGCGGCTTCTTCGCTGGCGGTGCGCTTGGCGTCTTCGATGATCGCGGCAGCGCGCTTTTCAGCGTCGGTGATGCGCTTCTGGACTTCGTCACGGGCGCCGGCCAGTTCGGTCTGGACGCGCTTTTCGGCGGCAGCCAGGTCGGCCTTGCCGCGATCGGCGGCGGCCAGGCCACTCGCGATCTTCGCAGCGCGCTCGTCGAGCGCCTTCATCAGTGGCGGCCACACGAATTTCATCGTGAAGAGCGCCAGGATGAAGAAGACCACGAACTGAGCAATCAGGGTTGCATTAAGGTTCACGGTTTTATCCTTCTTACAGAAACACGGATGCCGAACCAGAACTGGTTCGGCCCTTCAAGACGTCGAGAAGCGAGTCTTAGACTGGAACGAACGGGTTAGCGAACGCGAACAGCATGGCGATACCAACACCGATCAGGAACGCCGCGTCGATCAGACCAGCCAGCAGGAACATCTTGGTCTGCAGGGTGTTCATCAGTTCTGGCTGACGTGCAGAAGCTTCGAGGTATTTACCGCCCATCAGAGCGATACCGATACAGGCACCGATAGCGCCCAGACCGATGATCAAACCGCAAGCCAGTGCAACAAAAGAAAGGTCAGTCATGAAAAACTCCAAAAGTTAAATTAAAAACCAGATTAAAAACTACAACTTCTTTACAACCACTATCTTGTTCGATGCTTGCGGCGCCGATCAGTGGCCTTCATGGGCCTGACCGAGGTACACCAGCGTCAGCATCATGAAGATGAATGCCTGCAGGAGCACGATCAGGATGTGGAAGATCGCCCAGATGGAGCCTGCAATCACGTGGCCAACGAAGCCAAAGATGGTAGCCGAGCCACCCAGCAGTGCGATCAAGAGGAACAGCAGTTCGCCGGCAAACATGTTGCCGAACAGTCGCATACCGAGCGACACCATTTTTGCTGCGTATTCGATGATGTTCAGGAGCAGGTTGAACGGCGCCATCCAGATACCGAACGGTGCCGAGAACAGTTCGTGCAGCCAGCCGCCCAGGCCCTTGATCTTGATGCCGTAGTACAGCATCAGTGCCAGCACGCCGAGAGCAATGCCGATCGGACCGTTGATGTCGGCGGTCGGGACCACGCGATGGTACGGGAAGATATGGGTCACGCCAAAGGCTTCGAACAGCGCCGACCACATGTCGACCGGCAGCAAGTCCAGCGCGTTCATCAGGGCGACCCAGACGAACACGGTCAGCGCGGCAGGCGCGATGAAGCTGCGGTCGCCATGCACGATCGACTTGGCCTGGTCATCGACCATCTCGAACAGCATCTCGACGAACGCCTGGAAACGGCCAGGAACGCCGGCAGTGGCCTTGCGCGCGGCGGCCCACATCAGCAGGCAACCGGTCAGGCCCATGGCGATCGACCAGAACATGGTGTCGTAGTTGATGACCGAAAAATCGACCGGACCGACCTGGTGCTGGTTCTGCAGATGGCCCAGGTGGTGCTTGATGTATTCTGATGCGGTGGGCGCGTGCGCTGCGCCGTCTACTGGAGTCGCCATGTCGTCATTGCCTAAATAATAAGATGATGTAACTTTTCAGTGCCACGATGATCCCGGCGACCAATGCCAGCCAGTTGAGATCGCGGTACAGCCACGCCGTCACGCCCAGGAGCGCCAGCGTCAATGCAATCTTTACAAATTCCCAGATGAAAAATGTCGCGGGAGTCGCCGTTCCAGATGCGGAAGCGGCAAACAAGCGCACTGCCATGATCCCGTTGGGCACGACACAACACAAACCGCCCAGTACCGCCGAAATCATCGCAGCCCTTCCCCCCAGTAGTGCGGCGATGGCGCCAACGACTACCGTTGCTATCAACTGCAGGGAAACGATACGCAGCATATTTTTCTAGGTCTGACGCCAGCGTATTTGGACGAGCTACGATGTGGTAATTACATGAAACGCCGGAATTATAAGTGGTTATACGGACGTGAGTCAAACGATTCGCAACTTATAACTGCTCCGCCGGGATGACGAAAATGTGACATCTTGCTGACGGAATGAGCAATATTTTCAGTAACTTAACGAGAAATGGTGTATTGCGGGGTATGTGACAATTGCAGGTGAGTGAGCGTGTACTGACGTTGCTCGATAGTAGCAAAAATGGTGGTAGCGCTATCGCCTCGAGCTCGCCAGGACATGTGGGATGCTACCGCGACCAACCGGGTGGCATCCCTGCGTTTTTCGTTTGTTACGCGCGTAGCCGTGCCAGCACGCCATCGAGAATATCGAGGTCGGCGAAGTCGATGATCATCTGCCCCTTGCCTTTCGGCCCCATCTTGAACACGACCGGCGTCGCCAGGCGGTCAGACAGTTCTTCTTCGAGTCGCACGATGTCGCCCGGCTTGTCCTTGGCCCGCGCCTGGGTCGCTGGCGCGTTCTGCTCTTCGAGCGCGCGCGCGACGAGCTTCTCGGTCTCGCGCACCGACAGGCGCTTGGCGATCACATGATTGGCCAGCGCGATCTGGTTCGCGCTGTCGACCGCGAGCAGGGCCCTGGCATGGCCCATGTCGATATCCCCTGCCATCAGCATGGTCTGCACCGGCTGCGCCAGGTTGATCAGGCGCAGCAGGTTCGACACCGCGCTGCGCGAACGGCCGACCGCGCCGGCCGCCTGCTCATGCGTGAAATTGAAATCCGAGATCAGGCGCTGGATGCCCTGCGCTTCCTCCAGCGGGTTCAGGTCTTCGCGCTGCATGTTCTCGATCAGCGCCATCGCCGCCGCGGCCTGGTCGTCGACGTCGCGCACCAGCACCGGGATCTCTTCCAGGCCCGCCATCTGCGCCGCCCTGAAGCGTCGTTCGCCGGCGATGATCTCGTACGGCGTGCCACCTCCCGCCGGCAGCGGGCGCACCAGCACTGGCTGCATGATGCCCTGGGTCTTGATGGAGGCGGCCAGCTCGGACAGGCTCACTTCGTCCATGCGGGTGCGTGGTTGGTATTTGCCGGCCTGGATCTGGGAGACCGCGAGGACCGAGGGGGTGTTGGGTGCGGCCGGCGCCGCGTCGAGGTCGCCGCCGAGCAGGGCGTCGAGTCCACGGCCCAGTCCCTTGAGTTTTTTGGTTGCCATTTCTAAGTTAGCTCTCTCGATGATTACATGGTCTTGATGCGCTTGACCATTTCCGCGCCGAAGGCGATGTACGCCTGCGCGCCTTTCGATGACGGATCGAAGGTCACGCCCGGGATGCCATATGAGGGTGCTTCGGCCAGGCGGACGTTGCGTGGAATGATGGTCTGGAACACCTTGTCGCCAAAGTGCTGCTCGAGCTGCTTCGACACCTGCTGCGACAGCGTCATGCGCGGATCGAACATCACGCGCAGCAGGCCGATGATCTTGAGGTCGGTGTTCAGGTTGGCGTGCACCTTCTTGATCGTGTTGACCAGGTCGGACAAGCCTTCGAGCGCGTAGTACTCGCACTGCATCGGGATGATCACGCCGTGCGCGGCGCACAGGCCGTTCAGCGTGAGCAGCGACAGCGCGGGCGGGCAATCGACCAGGATGAAATCGTAGTCGGCATCGACCGCGGCCAGCGCCTCCTTCAGGCGGCGTTCGCGGTTCTCGAGCGACACCATCTCGACCTCGGCGCCGGCCAGCTCGCGGTTGGCGGGCAGCACGTCGAAGCGGCCGGCTTCGGAGCGCACGCGCGCACTGGCCACGTCCGACTCACCCAGCAGCACCTGGTAGATCGATGACTCCAGCTCGGCCTTGTTGATGCCGGCACCCATGGTGGCATTGCCCTGCGGATCAAGGTCGACCAGCAGCACGCGCTGGTCCAGTTTTGCCAGGCCCGCCGACAGGTTGACGGAGGTGGTGGTCTTGCCTACTCCACCCTTCTGGTTCGCAACGCAAAAAATCTTCGCCATCTATTCTCTTTCCTGGAAGTGGCTACAAGACGTCATACCGTTCATACCGTACAAACCATTTAATTGGTTCATACTGAATAAACGATATAAACGGTTTATACAGTTAATATTGTTTAGCTTATTTGCTGATCGGTTCGATCGATGAAAACCAGGTGACGCTCGGCCCCCAATCTCGGAACCCGCAGCGGCTGCAGCCCTGTCACTTTCCACTGTTGGGGAAGTCGTTCGCGCTCTTCGCTCGGCGCCACCCCTTTCAAGGCGATAAATCTGCCGCCTTCCTGCAGCAGGTGTCCGGACCAGTTGACAAAATCGGACAGGTCGGCAAAAGCGCGCGAGGTGATGACGTCGAATTTATCGCGCACCTGCAGGTCTTGCACCTTCATCGTGTGCACCGTAACGTTGACCAGGCCCAGTTCCGCCTTCACTTGCGTGAGGAAGGCGGTTTTCTTGTGCACGGTGTCGATCATCGCCACTTTCATGTCGGGCCGGGTGATGGCCAGTACGATGCCGGGCAATCCGCCCCCTGCCCCCACGTCCAGCACATTGCGCGCGCCAGCGAACGCCGGCACGGCCGCCAGCGAATCGAGCAGGTGATGGGTCACCATCTGCATCGGGTCGCGCAGCGAGGTCAGGTTGTACACCGCGTTCCATTTGTGCATGAGCTGCAGGTAAGCCATCAATCTGGATTGCTGCTCCAGCGTGACCTCCAGCCCCATCTCGGCGACGCCGTCGGCGAGCACCTTCGCCAACGCATCGCGGTCGAACGCATACTTCATTGCGCCGCCTCCGTGGCCGGAGCAAAGCCTTTGACGCCGCGTTTTTTCAGGTGTACCAGCAGCAGGGAGATCGCAGCCGGCGTCACGCCCGAAATGCGCGAGGCCTGGCCCAGGGTTTCGGGACGCTGCTTGTCCAGCTTCTGGCGCACTTCGAACGACAGCGCCGCGATCTCGAGGTAGTTCAGGTTCTCGGGCAGCTTCAGGTTTTCATAGTGATCGTGGCGTTCGACTTCACGCGCCTGGCGATCGATATAGCCGGAATACTTCAGCTGGATCTCGACCTGTTCCTTCACGGCGGGATCATCGACGCCGGGGCCGGCGAGCGGCTGGGCCTCGAGGCCCTGCATCGTCATCAAGGTGTCATACCCGACGCCAGGTCTGCGCAGCAAATCCGCCAGGTTGTACTCGCGCTCGAGCGCCTGGCCGACCACACGCTCGGACTCCGCCGCTCCCAGGATACGCGGGTTGACCCAGGTCGACTTCAGGCGTTCCAGTTCGCGGGCGACGGATTCGCGCTTGGTCTCGAACGCTTGCCAGCGCGCGTCGTCGACGATGCCCAGCTGGCGTCCGATCTCGGTCAGGCGCATGTCGGCATTATCTTCGCGCAGCGACAGGCGGTACTCGGCGCGACTGGTAAACATGCGGTACGGCTCGGCCACGCCTTGCGTGGTCAGGTCGTCGACCAGCACGCCGAGATAGGCTTCCGAACGGCCCGGCGTCCAGGCGTCCTTGCCCTGGGTTTGCAGCGCGGCGTTCAGTCCGGCCAATAGGCCCTGGGCCGCGGCTTCTTCGTAGCCGGTGGTGCCGTTGATCTGGCCGGCGAAGAACAGGCCCTTGATCACCTTGGTCTCGAGCGACGCCTTCAGGCCGCGCGGGTCGAAGTAATCGTATTCGATCGCGTAGCCGGGACGCAGGATGAAGGCATTCTCCATGCCGCGCATCGAGCGCACCAGTTCCAGCTGGACGTCGAACGGCAGGCTGGTGGAGATCCCGTTCGGGTAAAACTCGTTCGTGGTCAGGCCTTCGGGCTCGAGGAAGATCTGGTGCGATTCCTTCGAAGCGAAACGGTGGATCTTGTCTTCGATCGACGGGCAGTAACGAGGACCGACCCCTTCGATCACGCCCGTATACATCGGGCTGCGATCCAGGCCGGCGCGGATGATGTCATGGGTGCGCTCATTCGTGTGCGTTACCCAGCACGGGACTTGACGCGGGTGCATCGCCACATTGCCCATGTACGAGAATACCGGCACCGGATCGAGGTCGCCCGGCTGTTCGCTCAATACCGAGAAGTCGATACTGCGGCCATCGATACGTGGCGGCGTACCGGTCTTCAACCTGCCCTGTGGCAGCTTGAGTTCCTTCAGGCGCGCAGACAGCGAGGTCGCCGGTGGATCGCCGGCACGGCCGCCCGAGTAATTCTGCAGGCCGACGTGGATCTTCCCGTCAAGGAAAGTACCGGCAGTCAGCACTACTGCGCCGGCGCGGAACTTCAAACCCACTTGGGTCACGGCGCCGACCACGCGATCGCCCTCCACCATCAGGTCATCCACTGCCTGCTGGAACAGCCACAGGTTTGGCTGGTTTTCCAGGCGCGAGCGAATCGCGGCCTTGTACAGGACGCGGTCGGCCTGGGCACGCGTCGCGCGCACGGCCGGACCCTTGGACGAATTGAGGATGCGGAACTGGATGCCCGCCTCGTCGGTCGCGATGGCCATGGCGCCGCCGAGGGCGTCGACTTCCTTGACCAAGTGACCTTTACCGATGCCGCCAATCGACGGATTACAGGACATGGCGCCGAGGGTTTCGATATTGTGGGTTAGCAGCAGCGTCTTTTGACCTGTGCGTGCGGACGCAAGTGCGGCCTCGGTTCCGGCATGGCCGCCGCCGACGACGATGACGTCGAATTCAGTAGGAAATAGCATGATGGGATGTGAGGCGAGGAGACTAATGCGCGATTATAGATTCTTTTTTCCTGTCGGACTCCGAGCCACCTCGAAAATCGACAGATTTTGTTTCACGTGAAACCTGACTCTGTAGTTGCTTAGTGAATGTTTCACGTGGAACAAGTTAGAAAAGCCGGGATCAACCCGGCTTCGATGTTTCACGTGGAACAATCAAGTCTACCAGCCCAGCTTTGTGAACGAATCGTGCGCTGTCTTTACAATCAGAGCGGTAACGACAAACAGGAACAGTTTGCGCACGAAGCCACTGCCATGCTTCAACGCGAGCCTGGTCCCGATCAGGGAACCAATAATCTGGCAACACGCCATCAACAAGCCAAGCTGCAATAACAAATGGCCGCTGTACCCGAACCAGATCAGCGCCGACAGGTTGCAGGCAACGTTGACGACCTTGGCCGCCGCCGACGCACTCAGGAAGTCAAAGCCGAAGAAACGAACGAACAGGAATAGCAGGAAGCTGCCGGTACCCGGGCCGAAGAAGCCGTCGTAAAAACCGATCGCAGCGCCAATACCGACCGCCCAGTAGCGCTCGGCCATTCCGCTATGCAATGGGGCGTGGACTGAACCCAGGTCCTTTTTCATGAAGGTATAGACTGCTACCGCGACCAGGACGAACGGCAGCAGCGCGCGTACGAAGTCGGCCGGCACCTGCGTCACGGTCCAGGCGCCGACGAACGACAAGGCAAACGCGGCGATCGCTGCCGGCGCTGCGGTGCTCCACGCGACACGCACCCGCCGCGCATAACTGACGGCGGCAGAACCGGTGCCGAAAATCGCTGCAAGTTTATTGGTGCCGAGGATCGTTGCCGGCGCTTCCTTCGGCAACAGGGAGAACATGGCGGGAAGCTGAATCAGGCCGCCGCCGCCAACGACGGCGTCGACCAGGCCGGCAGCGAAGGCGGCGCCGCCGAGCCAAACTACATCGATCATGTGGAACTTTCAGGGGAGAAGCAGAGCCGATATTTTACGGCAAGCATGCCGTACTGACACGGTAGCGCCTTCCCTGCACGGCTTACATACGTGTCAAGACAGCAGGCGTCCTGGCGAAATCGATGAGCAGGGTATTGAGCCGGTCCGCGCCGGATAACTGCAGCCAATGACCGACGCCACCGATGCGCGCATACTGGAAACCGGCATTGCATTGCTCGCGTGTCCCGAGCATCTGTTGCTCGCCGAGCGCCGGATCGTGTTGGCTCCATACACCCAGCACGGGCACATCGACCTTCTTCCATCGCCTGGCGCCAGAAGCCTTGAGATTCGCCCGGTAATAATTGAGCGCAGCGGTCAGCCGACCTGGCGGCGCCAGCGCATCGATCCAGAGTTGCTGCTGTTCGCGGTTGCGGTTCATCGATCGCAAGGCCGCCCAGTCACCAGCCTTCAGCAACGTTTCAGCGAGCACCGGCGTCACGAACACGCCCATGTACCAGAAACGCAGTTTCTGCATGAGCCCCGCTTTGGCGATCGCCTTCGGATGCCCGACCGACAACGCTGCAAAACGGCTGACACGTTGCGGCGCATGCATGGCGAGATGCCAGCCGATCAGCGCACCCCAATCGTGCCCGACCACGGTTGCCTGCTCGATGCCGAGCGCATCCATCAATTGCAACACATCATCGGCCAGAAAGTCGATCGCATAGGCGCCAACCTCGCCCGGCATATCGGTCTTGCCGACACCGCGCAAATCGGGGGCGATGACGCGAAAGCCTGCCGCAGCCAGCGCCGGCATCTGATGGCGCCAAATGACGTGGGTGTCGGGAAAACCATGCAGGAGCAGGACTGGCGGACCCTCACCGGCAGTCACGTAGTGCATATTCAAGCCATTGACCTTGGCGTACCCCGAGACGACGTGCATTCGTTTCTCCTGTACCGCAGCTCGACGGAACACAGCTTACCAGATCGTAAACGCCTGTCCAGACCCTCTCTGTGGATAAGCTACTTGATATCCACAGGTATCGTTTGTGCAAAACTCGGCTTTTTTACACAGGCAAAAATCTTGTTCAGATTTGCCACCAGGAAGTTTCCTCAGCAGTGCACTGAGTTGTCCGTCGCGTAAATCCATGATTTCGCGTTCTTTAGTCGGGTTGTCCACAGAAGCTTGCAGCCGTTAACTACTACTATCAATGTTGTATACAGATACTGGTTGTAAACCTGACGAAGCTTCGGAAAAAAAAAATCGCCCGGCCGTGGCAAATCGGAACATCACTGGCACTGATGTCGAACGACTCACTCGCGTCCATCGCGATCCAGCTACCGGCGTTTTCCGACATGACCAAAACTGATCTGGTTCAGACGTCTGTGGAGAACCCCATGAATATCCACAGGATGGAATGTGCAGAAACCCCTGTCTTTTCCTGGTCCGGAATTTCTATCCAACTTTCCTACAGCGCCAGCACAGGCGTTTTCCAGCGGGTTAACGCCGCGGTAACATACTGATGTTGTGGAAAAAACTGGATTTATCCACAAACAGATGCGCGTTTACTACTACTATCATTTTGTATACAAGCTTTTAACTACAACAATATAAGGATTCGCGCCTGCCGACATCGAAGCGACGCAGGCAAATCAGCAGAGCTCGGCAAGAAGGACGACGCATTCGACTGGCGGCTGATAGCTGCTTGCTCCGCTCGCCGATTTGCTCGCCGTACGCAAGGTCGCTGCAAACACACATCCTGTTCGCTGGAAAACCGAACCGGCTGTGGAAAAGCCACTGCATATCCACAGGAGCAGATGTGCAGAACAGCCGGTTTTTGTGAAAGCGAATTTGTTGTCCAAGAACCGTGCAAGCCGGACACAGGCTTTTTCCAGCACGTATACGACGTCGTAAGTCGTTGATGCTGTGGAGTAAACAAGCTTTATCCACAGAGAACGTCGCGTTTACCTACTACTACCAACTTTGTATACATATCTCTTAATTAAATAAGCAAACACAGCGCAGGCACGAAAAGCGTCTTCCAGAACAGGACATTCACTGTTTCCAGCAAATGCCTGAATCACCACAATTGAGGAACTGAATGTGGTGGAAGCTGTGTACAATCCGGTCCTTATGCACAGTCGTATCGCTGAACGACCTTCCTGGACGTCGAGAAGCTGCTGGTAGCCGATCGCAGCTCGTGTCAATGCCTGCACCCCCCTGGACGGCCTGGAGCAGCCCAGGATGTCTCCAAACCCTTCAATCAACAGAAAAACATGCGTCTAGGGATCATCAGCGCCTTGCACGAAGAACAGGCAGGGCTCGTGGAAGCCATGGAAGGGGCCGCCACGCTCATCTACGGCAAACGCGAGTTCCGGGTCGGGCAGCTGTGGGAAATCGACGCTGTGTGCGTTTTATCGCGTATTGGCAAGGTTGCCGCTGCCATGACAGCGACAACGCTTGTGGAAAAGTTCGGAGTTACGCACATCCTCTTCACCGGCGTCGCCGGTGCGGGGGACAAGACGATCCGTGTTGGCGACATCGTCGTGGCCGAATCGCTGGTCCAGCACGATATGGATGCGAGCCCCCTGTTCCCGCGTTTCGAGGTCCCGCTGACCGGGCAGGCATATTTCCAGCCCGACCAGCACCTGTCATCGCGCCTGTCCAGCGCCGCCCATGCTTTCCTGGAGTGCGACTTCGTGGACATGATCGCGGAATCCGAAAGACAGGCCTTCGGCCTTGCCCAGCCACGGGTACACCGCGGGCTGGTCGCCAGCGCAGACCAGTTCGTCAACGATCGCCTGCGCATCGAGGCACTGAACGATGCCCTGCCCGGGCTGGTCGCGGTGGAGATGGAAGGCGCCGCAGTGGCGCAGGTCTGTCATGAACTCGACGTGCCATTCGCCGTGATCCGCGCGATCTCGGACAACGCCAATGAAAACGCGGCCCACGACTTCATGCGCTTCGTGAAGTCGGTGGCCGCGCACTATGCTTTCCACATTACCCGGCGCCTGTGCCGGAGTATGGCAAGTCAGACCCTCTAGTCCAGTAGCGAGTCGGCGCGAATGTAGTCGTAGCCCAGCGCCTGGGCGACGGCCTCGAAGGTTACCTTGCCCAGGCAGACGTTCAGGCCATGGCGCAAATGGATATCGTCCGCCAGTGCGCGCCGCCAGCCCTTGTCGGCCAGTGCCAGGGCATGCCCGATCGTCGCGTTGTTCAGGGCGAACGTCGACGTGCGCGCCACCGCGCCCGGCATGTTCGCGACGCAGTAGTGGACTACGCCGTCGACCAGGAAGGTCGGATCGGCGTGGGTGGTCGGGCGCGAGGTCTCGAAGCAGCCGCCCTGGTCGATCGCCACGTCGACGATTACCGACCCTTTCTTCATGCGCGAGACCATGTCGCGCGTGACCAGCTTGGGCGCTGCGGCGCCCGGCACCAGTACCCCGCCGATGACCAGGTCGGCCGAGAGAACCGCTTCCTCGAGCGCATGGGAGGTGGAATACAGGGTCGAGATGCGATTGCCGAATACCAGGTCGAGCTGGCGCAGTCGATCGACGTTCTTGTCGAGCACCGTGACACGGGCGCCGGTGCCGACCGCCATCTGCAGCGCATTGGCGCCAACCACGCCGGCGCCGATGATGACGATATGGCCGGCCGCCACCCCAGGCACGCCGCCCAGCAGCAGGCCCATGCCGCCACGTGATTTCTCGAGGTGGGCGGCGCCGGCCTGGATCGACATGCGGCCCGCGACTTCGCTCATTGGCGCAAGCAAGGGCAAGCCGCCGCCCGGGCCGGTGATCGTTTCGTAGGCAATGCAGACAGCGCCCGATTTGACCAGGGCTGCGGTTTGCTCTGGATCCGGGGCGAGGTGGAGGTAGGTATAGAGGATTTGCCCTTCGCGCAGCATGGCGCATTCGGCAGGTTGCGGCTCCTTGACCTTGACGATCATGTCGGCGCGCGCGAAGACTTCTTGCGCGCTGTCGACGATGGTGGCGCCGGCGGCGGTGTAGTCGGCATCCGTCAGGCCGATGTCGAGGCCCGCGCCCTGCTGCACGATGACCTCGTGGCCGCGCGCCGTCAGTTCGTGTACCGAAGGCGGCGTGAGGCCTACCCGGTATTCGTGGTTCTTGATTTCTCTTGGAACGCCTACAAGCATGGTTGTCTCCTGTTGTGGATGTGTTCTTGCGGTGCTTCTCCTGCTGGTTTGCCGTTGGTTGGATGGGTGGACGTCGGCGGCATTGCCGCCGACCTCACGATTATTTGATAACGATCTTTACAGGCCCAGCGTCATCAGGCTTGCGTTGCCGCCAGCGGCCGTCGTGTTGACACAGACGGCGCGTTCGGCGACCAGGCGCCACAGGTCCACCGGGACCAGGGCGTCGGTATCGACGATGCCGACGATCGCGCCGGGACGCGCCGCCAGTTGCGTACGCAGCGATCCGGCAAGGCCGGATTCGACCAGTGCGATCGCGATGTCGGCCGCATCGATCTCTTCCTTGCCGACGAAGCGCACACGGTCCTTCACCGCTGCAGGCAGGTTGGTCGGAATCGCGTCCGGCGTCGGCGCCAGCACCAGCGCGCGGTTGCCGGTGGCGAGGCTGGCAGCCAATTGGTTGAGCAGGCCGGCCGCCGTGCCCGGCGCGCACAGCACCGTGCCACGCGGCGTGAACGACAGGCGATTGCTTTCACCGGTCGGGCCGGGCAAGTCCATCGACACGCCATTGAGCGAGGTGCGCGCATACCCCTCGGCCAGCGCGGCCGCCGGTTGCTGGCCGTTGGCGCGCAGCCAGCCGATCAAGGCCTCCAGCGCCGCTTCCGGCTGGCGCACATGGTCCATCAACGGCGCTGCGCCGCGCTGCAGGCGCTTCAGGTAGAGCGGGCCGCCGGCTTTTGGACCGGTGCCCGACTTGCCTTCGCCGCCAAAGGGCTGCACGCCGACCACCGCGCCGACGATATTGCGGTTGACGTAGATATTGCCGACGTGGGCGCGGTTGACGATGTAGTCGATGGTTTCATCGATGCGCGAATGCACGCCCAGGGTCAGGCCATAGCCGGTGGCGTTGATCGCATCGATCACCGACGGCAGATCGGCGCGGCGGTAGCGCACGATGTGCAGCACCGGGCCGAAGACTTCCTGCTTGAGTTCCGCCAATGAGGCGATCTCCAGCACCGTCGGCGGCACGAAGGTGCCGGCGTTGCACGACGCCGCCGGCAGCTCGAGTGCGAAGTGGCTGCGCGCGGTGGCCTTGGTGCGCTCGATGTGGGCCAGCAGATTGCGCTGGGCTTCTGCATCGATCACCGGGCCGATATCGGTCGCGAGGCGGTCCGGGCTGCCGACGCGCAGTTCCTGCATCGCGCCCTTGAGCATCCTGATGGTCTTGTCGGCGATATCGTCCTGCAGGAACAGCACGCGCAGCGCCGAACAGCGCTGGCCGGCCGAGTCGAAGGCCGACGAAAGCACGTCCTGCACCACCTGCTCCGGCAGCGCCGAGGAATCGACGATCAGCGCGTTCTGGCCACCGGTCTCCGCCACCAGCGGGATGTCGATGCCTTCCTGCTCCGCACGCTTGGCCAGCGTGCGGTTGATGAGCTGGGCGACCTCGGTCGAGCCGGTGAAGATCACCCCCTTGATGCGGCTGTCCGCCGTCAGGGCGGCGCCGACCACCTCGCCGCGGCCCGGCAGCAGCTGCAGCGCGGCACGCGGCGTGCCCGCCTCGAGGAACAGCTCGACCGCGCGGTAGGCGATCAGCGGGGTTTGCTCGGCCGGCTTGGCCAGCACCACGTTGCCGGCGGCCAGAGCGGCCGCCACCTGGCCGGTGAAGATCGCCAGCGGGAAGTTCCAGGGGCTGATGCAGCTGACCGGACCAAGCGCCTCTGCCTGGGACGAGCCACGCACCTGCACCGCGTAGTAGCGCAGGAAGTCGACCGCTTCGCGCAATTCCGCGATGGCGTTCGGCAGCGATTTGCCGGCCTCGCGCACGGCCAGGGCCATCAGTTCGACGCCGTGTCGCTCGAACAGGTCGGCGCTGCGCTCCAGGATGGCGGCGCGTTCGTGCGTCGCGGTGGCGGCCCATTCGCCGGCGAAGGCGCTGGCCGCCGCCAGGGCGGTTTCGACGTCGGCCCGCGAGGCTTCGCTCACCTGGCCGACGATGTCGCTCGACACCGCGGGATTGACCACATTGGCAGGCTGGCCGGCGTCGACCGCGCCTGCGGTCAAGGGACCGGCGACGTGCTGGCGCTGCTGCGCGAGGCCAACCGCCACCGTGGCCAGGATGTCTTCGTTGACCAGGTCCATGCCAATCGAGTTCTTGCGCTCTGCGCCGAACATATCGAGCGGCAGCGCGATCGCTGGATGCGGCTTGCCGCCGCTGGCGCGCGCGACCTCGAACGGATCGGTGAGCAGGGAGTCGATCGCCACGTTCTCGTCGACGATCTGGTTCACGAACGAGGAATTCGCGCCGTTTTCGAGCAGGCGGCGCACCAGGTAGGCCAGCAGGGTTTCGTGGGAACCGACCGGCGCGTAGATGCGGCAGGCTTTATCGAGGTTCTTGCTGCCCACGACCTGGTCGTACAGCGTCTCGCCCATGCCGTGCAGGCACTGGAATTCGTAATTGCTGACGTTGGCGAGCTTGGCCCAGGTGTAGATGACCGACAGCGAGTGCGCGTTGTGGGTCGCGAATTGCGGGTACAGCAGGTCGGCCGCTGCCAGCAGCTTGCGCGCGCAGGTCAGGTACGACACATCGGTGTACACCTTGCGCGTATAGACCGGATAGCCCGGCATGCCGTCGACCTGGGCGCGCTTGATCTCGGCGTCCCAGTAGGCGCCCTTGACCAGGCGCACCATGAATTTGCGCCCGCTCCGCTTGGCCAGGTCGACCAGGTAATCGATCACGAACGGGCAGCGTTTTTGATACGCCTGCACCACCAGGCCGATGCCTTCGAAGCCGGCCAGTTCTGGGTCGAATGCGAGGGCTTCGAGCAGGTCGAGCGAGATCTCGAGGCGGTCGGCTTCCTCGGCATCGATATTGATGCCGATGTTGTAGCGCTTGGCCAGCAGGACCAGGCTGCGCACGCGCGGCAGCAGCTCGCCCATCACGCGCGCATATTGTGCGCGGCTGTAGCGCGGGTGCAGGGCCGACAGCTTGATCGAGATGCCCGGGCCGTCCTTGATGCCGCGGCCGTTGGAGGCCTTGCCGATCGCATGGATGGCCTGCTCGTACGAAGCGTAGTAGTTCTTCGCGTCGGTTTCGGTCAGCGCCGCTTCGCCCAGCATGTCATAGGAGTAGCGATAGCCGCGGCCTTCGTTGTCGCGGCTGTTCTTCAGGGCTTCGTCGATGGTCTGGCCGGTGACGAACTGGTTGCCCAGCATGCGCATCGCCATATCGACGCCCTTGCGGATCAGCGGTTCGCCGCCCTTGGCGATCAGGCGCGTGAGCGCCGAGCCGAGTCCTTGCTCGCTATTGGTCGAGACCAGTTTACCGGTGATGAGCAGGCCCCAGGTCGCCGCGTTGACGAACAGCGAGGGCGATTCGCCCAGGTGCTTGCGCCAGTCGCCGCGGCTGATCTTGTCGGCGATGAGGCGGTCGGCGGTCTCGCTGTCCGGAATGCGCAGCAGCGCCTCGGCCAGGCACATGAGCGCAACGCCTTCTTCGGACGACAGCGAGAATTCATGCATCAGCGCGTCCACGCCGGAAGCGCGCGTACGTTTTTCGCGCACTGCCGAAACGAGGCGATGCGCCAGCGGCTGGGCGTCTGCGCTCGGCGTTGCGCCCTGCGCCAGCAGCCATTGCACGGCCTCGGCTTCATCGCGGCGGTAGGCGGCGGTGATGGCGGCGCGCAGGGGCGTTTGCTCGCGCTTGGTTTCAGCGTGGAGGGCGTCGAAAGGGACGAAGGTGGAGGCCGGGGAAGCAGCGATCTGCATGGCTATCTAGTCAAAGGAAAAAAATCACAACGAAGGCCACCGCACAGCAAAAGCGCCGTCCTGCAAAAGGCAGTCGGCGCGGTTTGTAAGTGGGTGGAAATGATTCGATTGTAGAAGGATTTCTTCTGGATTTATTCTGTTTTTAAACCAGACTAGCAATAGATAGTTTTTGATGCGACAATCTGACCGAATAATATTTACGGGAGACACCCGATGTTGGACAAGATCAGCAAGAAGATCCTCGCGGAGCTACAGAATGACGGCCGCATCAGTAACGTGGAACTGGCGGCGCGCGTGAACCTGTCGCCGGCGGCTTGCCTCGAGCGTGTGCGCAAGCTGCACGAATCGGGCTATATCATGGGCTACACGGCCCAGCTCAACCCGCAGTTGCTCGATGTGTCGCTGCTGGTCTTTATCGAGGTGGTGCTCGATCGTACCACTCCCGAGGTCTTCGATGCGTTCAAACAGAGCGTGCAAATGATTCCCGAGGTGCTGGAATGCCATATGGTGGCTGGCGGCTTCGACTACCTGGTCAAGGCGCGCGTGAAGGACATGGCTGCCTATCGCGAGTTCCTGGGCAAGACGCTGCTGCAAAAAGGCGTGCGTGAAACGCACACCTACGCCGTGATGGAAGAAGTCAAGAATACGACCAAGCTGCCGATTCGCTGAGTACGACACAGCGTTTCGACATGAAAAAGGCCAGGCATGTTTGCCTGGCCTTTTGTTTCACGTGAAACATTTTGATTTGCTGGCGCTGTCAGACGATCTTGCGCACACCCGTCTTGGATGCACTTTCGGCCATCGATTCCAGGTTCTTGCGCAGCCAGCGGTGGGCCGGGCTGCGGCCATCGCGTTCGTGCCACAGCATATCGAGGTGGACCGCCGGCAATTGCAGTGGCAGTTCTTTCCAGATCAGCACATCGGTCATGCCGGTCGAGACCATCAAGTGCTTCGGCAGCACGGTGATCAGGTCGGAGTTGGCCACTACCCTGCCCGCCGTAAAGAACTGGTTCACCGTTAGCAGGATGCGGCGTTCGCGCCCGAGCTGGGCCAGCGCTTCGTCGACCAGGCCATGGGCGCGGCCCGAGAAGCTCACCAGGAGGTGGTTCGCCTTGCAATAAGTGTCGAGGTCGAGCTTTTCCTTGGCCAGCGGGTGGTCCTTGCGCATCACGCACACATAGACCCCCGAATACAGGCGCTCGTGGCGGATCGGCGAACCGGTCTCGTACGAGAGCTGGGCGGCAACTCCAGGAAAGAAGCCGACCGCCAGGTCGATGTCGCCACGCAGCAGCATCGGACGCGGTTCGCGCGTAGTCAGCGGCACCATGCGGATGTTCACGCCCGGGGCCTCGCGCTCGATCGAGCGCATCAGCGACGGCAGCCACAGCGCCGCGGTCGCATCGGCCATCGCCATGCGGAAGGTGGCTTGCGCCTTGGAGACGTCGAAGGTTTCGGGCATCACCGCCGCTTCCAGCGCGGCCAGGGCCTGGCGCACGGCCGGCCACAGCGCCTCGGCGCGCGGTGTCGGCTTCACGCCGTAGGCAGTGCGGATCAAGAGCTCGTCGCCCAGGCTTTCTCGCAAACGCTTGATGGCGTTCGACACTGCAGGCTGGGTCATGGCCAGGTGGCCGGCGGCGCGGGTCAGGTTCTGCTCGGTCATCACCGCATCGAATACGCGCAGCAAGTTCAGGTCAAGCGTCAGAAAGCTCATGGGATTTCAGGAGAAAACTGTTGTGAATACAAGTGTACATCAAATCATTCACAAACAGTATAAGCACCATCAGCGAACGGAATTAGATTTATATGTTGCGACGCACTATAGTTCTCAACAATAACAGAACGAGCCTATCATGTCTTCCACCGCCGCCTTAGCCCAAGCCACTGCCGCCCTGCCTTACGCCCAGGTGTTCAGCACTACCGTCTACCTTGCCCTGCTGGCGGGTTTCGTCCTGTTTTTCCGCCCGCTCCTGGTCGGCATCGGCCGCGCCCTGTACCTGACCGTGCGCCCACGCCGCAGCAAGGCCGAAATGGCTGCACGCCGCGCCCTGGACGAAGCGCTGTCGCTCAAGCGCAAGCTGGCCAGCCTGGACCCGGTCGACGCCGCCGAAGTGCGCGCGATGGGCATCCGCCACTGATTATTCCCGAACTTCTCCCCTGACGCGGCCTCCGGAAACGGACGCCGCGTTTTTTTTCGTCCCCCTTTCGTAGCCTGCGAGGGCCGTACGGTACTTCCGGGCTGGAAACCGCCCGGTTGTGTCGTCATGCCTGGTGACTTCGCGTTACCGAGGTTTTCTCGGCCGTCTTATTTAACAAAGTTCACAAAGAGTCAAAAAAGACGAGATTTAAAAAAATCGTTATATTGAAAATTAACGTCATAATGAGTGAACTTGGATACATAAAGAGAAAAAATTGAGTGCATATCCGTCATCTGGCAAACGGATGAAAGGGGAATCCAAAATATCGATAAATACCGGATTTTCTTATTATATATATCAATATTGGCTGCATGAAGAACGAAGTTCACATAATTTACGTTTCGACTAATTAAAAATATTACTTATGGTAATAGTCGAGCCGAAGGAAAAAAGTCGACCGAAAAGCGCGAAAGTATGAAAACCAGTCTGGACGAGGGGAAGGAGCGAGGGCCGGCGTGCGTGGTGACCGCATGCCGAGCGAGCCGGTACGTGGCGAGGAAAACAGGGCAGGGAAACCGAGCAGGGAAATAAAAAAGCCGGCGAGAATGCCGGCTGGGAGGGTCAGGCGACGGCTTTATCGGCCGTCAATCGTTGGTACTTGATGAGGAGTTCTTCGCGCGACTCGCGCCATTCCGGATTGAGCGGTATGCAGGCAACCGGGCACAGCTGCACACATTGCGGCTCATCGAAATGTCCGACGCACTCGGTGCATTTGTGCGGATCGATCTGGTAATACTCTTCGCCCATCGAAATCGCATCGTTCGGGCATTCAGGTTCGCAGACGTCGCAGTTGATGCAGTCGTCGGTAATCAGTAAAGCCATGGTAGGTCCAGTAGATCAGGCCTTCGGTGTTTGCGCCATGCTGGCGATCTTTTGCTGCAGCCAGCGGTCGACCGATGGGAAAACGAATTTGGAGACGTCGCCGCCCAGCATCGCGATCTCACGCACGATGGTGCCCGAGATGAACTGGTATTGGTCGGACGGGGTCAGGAACATGGTTTCGACATCCGGCAGCAGGTAGCGGTTCATGCCCGCCATCTGGAACTCGTATTCGAAATCGGATACCGCGCGCAGACCGCGCACGATGACACGGGCGTCATGCTTGCGCACGAAGTCCTTGAGCAGGCCCGAAAAGCTCTCTACCTGCACATTGGGGTAATGGCCAAGCACTTCGTTGGCAATATCCAGGCGTTCCTCGAGCGTGAAGAACGGACGCTTGTTGCGGCTGTCGGCGACGCCGACCACCAGTCGGTCGAACAGGCCGGATGCGCGACGTACCAAATCCTCGTGGCCGCGGGTCAGCGGATCGAACGTACCTGGATAAACGGCTACAACCATTGCGGCTCCCTGAAATATGACACCCTGTTGGAACGCGCATTATGCCTGAAAACACGGCATCCGCCCCATGCGGGGGCGGGTTTTGCCCAATGGTTGTGCAGTTTCTACCGCACTGGCGGGACCTAAATGGTCTTTTCTTGCAGCTTCAGCAAATGGAAATACACCATGCCCGCCTTGTCGGCGCGTACCGCTTCCCAGCCGAGCAGCCATTCCGGCACATCGTCGCCTTCGGTCGGCAACGGCGCCTCGGCTTCCGCATACACCATGCCGCCTTCCGCCAGCAGCGCCGTGCACAGCGGCAGGGTCTTGGCCAGCAAGTCCTGCTGATAAGGCGGATCGAGGAAGATCACGTCGAAGCGCTGGCCGCGCGTGGCCATGTCGCGCGCCAGCGTCAAGGCGTCGGCGCGCAGGATGGTGATGTTGGTCGCCTTGAGCTTGTCGCGGTTGGCTTCCAGCTGACGCACGGCCGGACCGTGGTTGTCGACCATGGTGACCACCGCTGCGCCGCGGCTGGCTGCTTCGAAGCCGAGCACGCCCGAACCGGCGTACAGGTCCAGGAAACTGGCCTCGTCCCAGTCGCCGCCGAGCTGGTGGTTGATCCAGTTGAAGACGGTTTCGCGTACGCGGTCAGGGGTTGGACGCAGGCCGAGGGCGTCGACCACTGGCAACAAGGTGCGTTTCCAGGCGCCGCCAATGATGCGGACCTGGTGCTGGGCCATGCGCGGCGCGCCATGGGGCTTGGCGGCTTGCGGCCTTGATTTGGTGGACTTTCTTTGCATGGGCGGCACTATAGCATGCAGGTTTGCGCGCTTGCCGGGGCCGCCCTGCCCTGCTTATTTACCGGCCGCCAGCGCCTCGAAATCGTTGATCCAGCCCTGCATGCGCTGCTGTGCATGCGCCTTCTGCTGGGGCGTCGCGATCTTGAGCGCGGTCAGGATGTATTTGGTGGTGTGGTCGATGCTGGCGTCATAGAAGGCCTTGCGTTCGGGCGACTCCATGCGTGTGAACAGCTCGCGCATCAGGGCCTGCACCTTGGCCGTGGTCTGTTCGCGGTTGAGCTTTTTCTGCTGCACCTCTTGCAGCAGCGTCAGGATACGGCGCTGGCGGTACTGGCGCTCCTCGAGCCACTGCTGGTTGTCGAGCGGACGCAGGTCGGAGGCGCGGCGCAGGGTCGCCTCCTGTTCGCTGCTGAAGCGGCCGAACCACAATTCCATCTGCTCCATCGACTTCTTGAAGCGCGCGCGCTGGCGCTTCTCGACGCTGCCGCTCATGAACTTGCGGCGGTATTCGTCGTTTTTGTCCTTGAATTTCTTTTCGATATTGCTGATCTGCCCAGGCGTGATGGACATCGCCAGCGTGGTCACCTCGGGTACCGCACGCTGCGCCAGGCGTTCGCCGCGCACGCGGATCTCGCGGTAGGCGCCCAGCAAGTCGGCCTGGCTGGGGTTGCCGGCTACCTGGCGCTGGAAAGTGCCGAGCAAGGCGGCATAATCGCGCAACTGCGTCTGGCGGTGCCACTGGAACAAGCCATTGATGTCGCGTTTGGCGATGTCGGCCTGCTGTCCTTCGAGGTCGACATAGGAGTTCAACCACCAGTACAGTAAGGTGTCGCCCTGGTTGTACGAAAAGCGAATGGTGCTGCACCCGGCGGCCAGGACCATCAAGGCGATGGCCAACAGCGCAAAGGTGCGCCGGAACAAAGTATCTCGCATGCTAAAATTTTTCATATATTCAACTTTTTGAGAACGGCTTATGAACGTTGTGATCCTCGCCGCCGGCATGGGCAAACGCATGCAATCTGCACTGCCGAAAGTTCTGCATCCACTGGCTGGTAAGCCCCTGTTGCGCCACGTTATCGACGCGGCCCGTAGCTTGAGTCCAAAGAAATTATGTGTGATTTACGGCCACGGCGGCGCAGCGGTGCCCGAGATGGTGTCCGCGCTGGCGCAACAGACCGGTACCGCGATCGACACGGCGCTGCAGCAGCCGCAGCTCGGCACTGGCCACGCGGTGATGCAGGCGGTGCCGCAACTCGATGATGCGGACGCCACCCTGGTGCTGTACGGCGACGTGCCGCTGACCACGGCCGATACCCTGCGCCGCTTGGTCGAGGCAGCCGGGAACGACAAGCTGGGCATCCTGACTGTCGAGCAGGCCAACCCCTTCGGCCTGGGCCGCATCGTGCGCGAAAACGGCAATATCGTGCGCATCGTCGAAGAAAAGGATGCCAGCGAGGCCGAGCGCGCGATCCGCGAGATCAACAGCGGCATCATGGCGATCCCGACCCGCCACCTCAAGAAGTGGCTGGCGGCGCTGTCCAACAACAATGCCCAGGGCGAGTACTACCTGACCGATATCGTGGCCCAGGCCGTCGCGGACGGCGTGCCGGTCGTGTCGGCGCAACCGTCGGGCGAATGGGAAGTGGCGGGCGTCAACAGCAAGGTGCAGCTGGCCGAGCTCGAGCGCCGTCATCAACTGAATATCGCCCACGCCCTGCTGGAAAAAGGCGTGACCTTGATGGATCCGGCGCGCATCGACGTGCGCGGCGAACTCATTTGCGGCCGCGATGTCGTCATCGACGTCGGCTGCGTGTTCGAGGGCCGTGTCGAACTGGCTGATGGCGTTAAAGTTGGCGCCAACTGCGTGCTGGTGGGCGCCACGGTCGGCGCTGGCGCCAATATCAAGCCGTTCTGCCATATCGAAGACGCCACGATCGGTGCTGCCTCGCAAATCGGACCCTATGCGCGCCTGCGTCCCGGTACCGAGCTGGGCGAAGACGTTCATGTGGGTAACTTCGTCGAGGTCAAGAACAGCACCGTCGCCGCGCACAGCAAGGCCAACCATTTGGCCTATATCGGCGACGCCACGATCGGCTCGCGCGTGAACGTCGGCGCGGGCGTCATCACCTGCAACTACGACGGCGCGAACAAGTTCCGTACCGTGATCGAGGACGAGGTGTTCGTGGGCAGCGACAGCCAGCTGGTGGCGCCGGTCACGATCGGCAAGGGCGCGACCATTGGCGCCGGCACCACGCTGACGAAGGATGCGCCGGCCGGCAAGCTGACCATCTCGCGGCCCAAGCAATTGACCGTCGAAGGATGGACCCGCCCGGTGAAAGCGAAGAAGTAATCCACCGGCTATCGACAGGGTAATAACAGGAAATGAACAAGATAAACACAGGGTCATCCCATGGTTACCCCCAGTTCATTCACTTGGTTTCCCACAATATTATCCACAGGCCCGGGCCGGCAATTCAGACGTCTACCCGGGTGTCGAATTTGCTGCGGTGGGTCGAGAAATAGGCTTTTACATTGCGCACGTTCGCGTGCGCCGTGAATAGCCGGTGTGCGAGTTCGTGGTAGGCCGGCATGTCGGCGATCTGCACGATCAGCACGAAGTCCGGCCCCGGCGACACCCGGTAGCACTGCAGCACCGCCGCTTCCTTGGCGGCCAGCTTTTCAAACGCTTCCATGCGCTCGGCAGCCTGCACGTCGAGCGTGATCTCGACGATGGCCGACAGCCGGCTGCCGACCTTGTCGGGCGCCACGATCGCCACCTGGCGCTCGATGACGCCATTCTCGGTCAGCTGTTTTACACGCCGCAGGCAGGTAGGTGGCGAGACGTGCACCAGCGCCGCCAGTTCGGCGTTCGTATGCGATGCGTCAGTCTGCAGAATGTTCAGGATGCGACGATCGAGGTCGTCCAGTGCTGATGATTCGTTGATCATGATGAAATATTCTATAAATATTTACTGCAATATGAAACAATATTTCGTTCTCTTCTCGAAATGAAATAATCTAACAAATTCGGTTGCGCACTGAAAGCATATTTCATTGTAATTGCTCTACGATAAGACTCATCAGTTTAATCACAAGTGAGGTTAGCCATGTGCGGTATCGTCGGTGCAGTCGCCAAACGTAATATCACCCCCGTCCTGATCGAAGGCCTGAAACGCCTCGAATACCGGGGCTATGACTCCTGCGGCGTCGCCATCCACCTGGACGGCCGCCTGACCCGCTCGCGCTCCACGTCGCGCGTGGCCGACCTCGAATCGCAAGTCAAAGAAGCCAGCCTCGACGGCTTCACCGGCATCGCCCACACCCGCTGGGCTACCCACGGCGCCCCTGCGTCGCACAATGCCCACCCCCACTTCTCGCCCACCGAAGACAACGCGCGCATCGCACTTGTCCACAACGGCATCATCGAAAACCACGACGAACTGCGCGCCGAACTGACTGGCCTGGGCTACAAGTTCACGAGCCAGACCGACACCGAGGTCATCGCCCACCTGGTCGACCACCTGTACACCGGCGACCTGTTCGAGACCGTGCAGCAAGCCGTCAAGCGCCTGCACGGCGCCTACGCGATCGCCGTGTTTTGCCGCGAAGAACCGCACCGCGTGATCGCCGCGCGCCAGGGTTCGCCGCTGATCGTCGGCGTGGGCAAGGACGAGAACTTCGTCGCCTCCGACGCGATGGCGCTGGCCGGCACCACCGACCAGATCATCTACCTCGAAGAAGGCGACGTGGTCGACCTGCAGCTGGCCCGTTACTGGATCGTCGACGTCGACGGCCGCCCGGTCGAGCGCGAAGTGAAAACCGTGCACGCCCATACCGGGGCGGCCGAGCTCGGCCCATACCGCCACTACATGCAGAAGGAAATCTTCGAGCAGCCGCGCGTGATCGGCGACACCCTCGAAGGCGTGACCGGCGTGATGCCCGAGCTGTTCGGCGACGGCGCCTATGCGGTGTTCAAGAAGATCGACCGCGTGCTGATCCTGGCCTGCGGCACCAGCTACTACGCGGGTCTCACTGCCAAGTACTGGATCGAATCGGTGGCCAAGGTGCCTGTCAACGTCGAGATCGCCAGCGAATACCGCTACCGCGACAGCGTGCCGGCGCCAAGCACCCTGGTGGTGACCATCTCGCAAAGCGGCGAAACAGCCGACACCCTGGCCGCGCTCAAGCACGCACGCAGCCTCGGCATGGAACATACGCTGACCATCTGCAACGTCTCGACCAGCGCCATGGTGCGCGAATGCCAGCTGGCCTACATCACCCGCGCCGGCGTCGAAGTCGGCGTGGCCTCGACCAAGGCGTTCACCACCCAGCTGGCCGCCCTGTTCCTGCTGACGCTGACCCTTGCTCAGGTTAATGGCCGCCTGACGGATGCCGAGGAAAGCGAACACCTCAAGATGATGCGCCACCTGCCGGTTGCGCTGTCGTCGGTGCTGGCCCTCGAGCCGCAGATCATCGCCTGGGCCGAGGAATTCGCGCGTAAAGAAAATGCCCTGTTCCTGGGCCGCGGCATCCATTACCCGATCGCCCTGGAAGGCGCGCTGAAGCTCAAGGAGATTTCGTACATCCACGCCGAGGCCTACCCGGCCGGCGAACTGAAGCACGGCCCGCTGGCGCTGGTGACCGAAGAGATGCCGGTCGTGACGATCGCGCCGAACGATGCGCTGCTGGAAAAGCTGAAATCGAATATGCAAGAAGTACGTGCGCGCGGCGGTCAGCTGTATGTGTTTGCCGACGTCGATTCCCGGATTACCTCGGGCGATGGGCTGCACGTGATTCGCCTGCCGGAACACTATGGCCTGCTGTCGCCGATCCTGCACGTGGCGGCGCTGCAATTGCTGGCGTATCACACGGCGCTGGCGCGCGGGACTGATGTGGACAAGCCACGCAATCTGGCGAAGTCGGTGACGGTCGAGTAAATCTGTCGAGGGCGGCGCATTTGTTGAATAGACTGAATTATGTCGGTCAACCGCAAATTATGTTTGTCAACTAAGAACTAAGTTCGTCAAACCTTGGCGGAATAAACGGCGTTAAACGGTTACCTGATGTAGCGGCCCATGTGTGCATGATTTGGCCATATGGGCTTTTTTTTGCATTGCTCTTTCTCTATCAATCGAAGTTTTGACAGGCGCCCATGGCCGAAGAACGAAGTTGAGCGATTTCACATCCTTAACAAAACGTTATGCCAAAACAGGTGAAAATCTGGCTCAGTTTCAGAAGGTGTAGTTTGTCCCTAATTTTGGAAGCGAGTCCATTGGCGTCATTTTTGCCCGGAGTTTTTTCAACGGAAAAGGCCGGTTGCTGCCAGTCTGCCCGTTCCACCAGAAAAGGTGAGACACGTTAATCCGCATTTAAGACTTTTGGCTTCGCGCCAAGTTCTTTGGACCTAATCAAGACTTCCAAGTTCGGTACGACACTGGTGTCAAGGTGGTCCTGCATTCGCTGGCTCAGATGGTGCTCGCTGGAAAGATCAATGCCCTCTTGACGCGCCCATGCCCGCAATACGCCCAGCAATACCATGCTGACGTTTTGACCGTCATCCATGTACTGGAGCAGGAAGGCTTTTAGCGTTGTCCGTCCCTCATCGGAATGTAGGTCAAAACCGCCTGGGACGTCATGTAGCCGATGCGCGATGACGTTGCGATATTGGAGGAAGCGATCCAACTGGTCGTCAAAGATGGGATGCAGATCCGTCCGCTGCCGCAGCGCCTTGAGCAGTTGCCCCAAAGTGGCTTTTGAATGTCGCTCAAGTAGGGCCTGAAGCTGTTCCACAGTCTGCAGTGGCTCGCCGTGCAACGGGAACGTCAGGCAAGTGCTCATCAGGCGTTCAACACCCTGTCCCGCGATTACTGCAATGCCCAATGTCTTCAGCACATCGTCCTGTACAGGCTTATAGCCTGATTGCACTTCATCTTTCATGCTCTCCTCTCACCAGAGAACCACACCCGAATGGTTGCGTCGCAGGTTAGTTTAGCTTAGAGCGCCCTGCACATGGCGGGTCAGCATCCGTCTCAGGGTGCAGCTATTCCGGCCCGACTCAATCATTAGTGAACAAGGTACAAAGGCTATAGTTCTTAGAGCCCATGGAAGACAAGCTCGGTCATTGCTGCCATTCGCAAACCACTGGCCGATGTTCATTTCTGGCCGATCTCGGCCGTTTGCGTCAGCATAGCTGGTCAGTACGCCGGAAAATCACGAAATGTGACGAACAGCTGAACCGACCCATTTCGGACCTTCGCAACGCAACGGCATCCTTTAGCTCCCAAGCTTCGCCATAACGATAACGGGCATTCCAGGCGGAGGTAAGCCATCTTCGACTGAACGCCACTTCGTCGCACTTTCTTCGACCCAAGCCTTTGGCTTTCTACGTTCCAATGCCACCCATTCAGGGCGATGATAAAGGCGCAAGGCGAGAACAACCACTGCGTTAGTGAAACGAAATCGTGGATCTTGAAGAGGAAAACCAGCGCCTTGGGGTAGATCAGATTTAAGCGTAGAGCACAAGCCTTGGATGCGGGGACTTGAGAAAGACATACCGTGCTTCTGGTGAGCAAACTCGTTCCGCACCTTGCGAATGAGCCCGATCTCAGTGTATTCAAATTCGTCGATAAGGCCCAGTGCATGGCACGCTTCGATTCTTGACGAGAAGCTGCTGAGTGGTGAACTTCCATCATCAAGTAGTTTTGCAGCGCTCGACAATTCGCAGAAAAATGATCGCAGTGTCTCAGTGAGACGATCATCGATCAGTGCGGCGGCCACCAAAGGCAGCCCACGGTCGGTCTCGCGCTTGAGTTCATCAACGAACTTTGAAAGGTCTTCTGCCGTAGAAAGGAGCATGCGTTTTCCTGTGGCCTAGGCCGCTGGCTTGAACCGTGAATTCTTGATTCACTTAGGTAAATGTGTGATTTTAGGAGACAATATCAATCGTCGTCACTTGCGCTGGCACCGCGATCGTCGCTTTCACCGTAATCGGCGTATACACGTCGACGGCCGTCGTGATGCTTTCCGACACCTCCAGCGAGACGACAAGGGCATAGCGCGCGGTCTTCCTGAACTGACCAGCCTCCTTCCAGTCCTTCCACCAGCCACCGACGGGGATGACCGCAATCTGGGATTTGGCCGCCAGTTGCGCGGCGGTGCCAACCCAAACATCCGAGTGAACTGAGCCCTTTGCGCGAAGTTGCGCGCCCATTGTCCAGTTCTCACTGTCGGGATCCCCATGCGTATCCGTGTCATCCTCGTCACGTTCAAGCTTGTTGATACGTTTGAGGAACATCTCTTCGGATTCGGTGGCGCCGCGCACGGCAAAGCGCAAGGCGTAGGACTGATAGCGAAACTTGCTTTGCCAGCCCCGCCGTGCCGGATTCGGCTCGACGAAATACGACAGCGTCACTCGCATCGCTACTTCGCCATCGAGTGCGAGCAGCTCGTCCCTGGGCCAAGGCAGGTCATGTAGCTGCATCTGTCCGAGCTTGACGTTGGAGCCATCGAGACGATAGGGATAAAATTCCCGTTCGATGACCATGGTCGCGCGGCGCCGGGTAGATGATCGGGACTTCTCCGCGCTGACCAAGCCATAACCAAACGTGCGCAGCAGGTTAATCTTGTCTTGCTTTCGCACGTTAACGGGCAGGAGCCCCCGCATGGCGGGCGTATACCGTGCACCGTGAACGACAAGTGCTCGGATCGTCTCGGGCCAGTAGGACGGATATACGGCGCTGATATGGGCGCACAGGCGAGCTACTTCCGCCGCGGCCGCACTGGTGTCGCCGGATTCTGTCAATGGCTCGTCGACCGGGTCTGGCGACGTCGTGAGCAGGCGCACGGATTCCGGCCCGACCGACACGTGCAAGCCGTGCTCCAGACAGCCGTTCCCTCCTTCTGCAACGACGTCCGGCTTGTAGGGCCACGCGCCGCTCCATGCCGTGGACGTCCTTGACGAGGGACTCAAGGCGCCGGCTGCGGCAATTGCCACGTAGTTGGGATAGGTCGACGCATCCACATGCGTCAGGTCAGTCATGGCGCCGACGGTGATTGCATTCCAGGATTGCGCCGGATTCTCGACGGTACGCACTGCGTTCACGTGTGGGTATTGACTCCACTCTTGCCACGGCACATTCCCGGCGGATAGCACGAACAGACGCTGCTTCCGAACTTCCAGCTCGTCGTCGTCCTCGCTGCCAATCTCGGGGGCCGTCCTGCCGAACGAGAGCTGGTCGATCGTCGCAGACCATTCGGACGGGGCACCGAATATGTCGCCGGACGAGGTGGTCATCATAGCGAAAGTCCGCCTTCTGCCGGGCGCCTGGATCTCGACCCGGTTGGTTGCCACGGCGGTGACCGCGCCATACAGGTGCACAGGGTTTTCGCCCTCTGGTGGAAGGATTTTCACCGACTCGAGACCGTGCGGAATCGTTACCGGCTCGCCAGAGGCGAGCGGCTCGGTCAGGTCTCCATAAAGAGCAAGACCGGCCATGCCAGTGCCGTGGCCATGGTGATCAGATACACCCCAAGTCGGCTCGACAGCGTGACAGTCGTCCGTATGCAGCGCCCGCCGTAACAGAGGATGGCCGTTGTTCACGCCGGTGTCGAGGAGCGTCACGAAAGGTCCGTCGTCCTCTCTCTCATGCTTGGTGCGATCCGCCAAATCCTTAATCCAGCCGGCTTGTTCTTCTGGACAGAGGTCGGCCAAGAAGAACGCTGCGGTCGGCGGCACCGCGCGTACCTCAGCCACCAGATCCAACAGCTGCAGGGCGTTCTCGAACATCGGCCGGTTGCCCTTGGCCGCCACCACGACCCTTCCTGGGAAGGTGACGAAGCCCGGATCGACCTCAATTCCAAGACGCCCCGCCAGGTCCGCGAACCTGTCCCTGACGGCGCTGGATGACAGCTTCGACTTTCTCAACCATACCTGGCACCAGGTCGGCTCGTCGGCGGGCATAGCCAGCGTGTCCGTCCAGAGCTGGGAAAACGCGGCGCGGCGGATATCGTGGATGGCGTTGACCAGGTTGGCATTGGCTGGCTTGTCGGTGTCGCGATAATTCTTCGACTGGTAGTCTTGGATGCGGGTGGCAAGTGCCGTCAGCTTTCCGTCCGGGACGAAAAGCGTGACCGTATCTGCAACGCTGCCTTCTACTACCGAAAGCAGCTCCACACCATCTTTCTTCCATTCGAAGGTTTTATAATCGATCGAATTTTTCGGAACAATGTCGACGGCAATCGTCAGGCCGCTTTGCTGCGGGAGTTCGAGTTCCGCTCGTTGCGCATTCAGGTCCTGCTCATGAACTTCTAGGGCGGCGACTTTGGCAAGCAACTGGCGCCCGTGCTCTTCCCGATCACGCTGCGGCGCGGTTTGCCGTCGAACGGAAAGCGGGGACTGAAAATCCTGTGATTGAACGAATCCATTAATCACAATATGCGGAAGACTCTGTTCTGCCATGCAAGGCCTTTTGAATTATCTCTTCGAGAATTCTACAGGTTTCCTTGTGGATATCACAATGGTTTGCTGGAGGCTCTTTCCTGCAGATGTAGAACGACGTTATCGAACGATATTTGCTCGTCACCAGCGATGACAGCGTCCTTTACCGCGTCCTGGCACGCGCGAACGATGTCCGCATGCGACTCACCCTGGCCGTATTTGGCCAGTTCGCGATAATCGAATGTATCTGGCGCGTATAAAGCGAGCTTATTCCGTAACAGAGCCTCGATCTGGCGTTCATCAGGCGCATCGTAGCGAATGATGTCGTCAAAACGGCGGAACAGGGCAACGTCCAGATCTTTCGCGTGGTTGGTGGCTGCGACAATCAGGCTGTCGGACCCGTCTTGCTCGATCAACTGGAGGAACATGTTGAGCGTTCTACGCATCTCAGCGACGTCATGCTGGCTTCCTCGCTGCAGGCCAAGCGAATCGAACTCGTCGAAAAAATACACGCCCTTGGTCGACTTGAGGGCGTCGAAAACGAGGCGAAGTTTAGCGGCGCTCTCTCCCATGAACTTGGTGATCAAGCTGTCGAATCGGGCTGTAAACAGGGGAAGTCTCAGCTCTCCAGCCAATACCGCCGCCGTCATCGTTTTACCGGTGCCGGGTGGACCTACGAGGAGAAGCTTGCGTCGCGGGCTCAGGCCATGCGCCTTCAGTTGCGCGCCATGTCGCTGCTCCTTGAGCACCCGCTGCAATTTTCCTGAGACTCCCTCGGACAGCACCATCTGGTTAAAGTGCTCATGGGGGTACTGAACCGTCAGCAACTCCGAAAGTTCGCCTTTTGGTTGCGCCAAGGGTATCGGTTTGCCAGCCGCCGGTGTCGCCTCGATCTTGGCACGGTCAATCAGGTCGCGTAACTCAGCCGCCAACCTGACATGCCCGCGTAGCGCTTCGTCCGCAGCCACTTGCATTGCAACGGCATAGAAATGGTCGTTATCGTTGCTAGCATGCGCCTTCAGCAGCGCTTTCATTTGGTCAGAACGGGCCATGGGAAAACTCCGGTAATCCTGGTGTATTCGAAAATACGAACACCAAAGTGCAACGACGTTGAGAAGCGAACCGACATGCCTCAACGGCAGAAAGACGTCCGGCCACTATTGAGGTTACCAAAATGCCATGATTCAATCAAGCAACAGAAATTTAGATTGTCTTTAAGTTCGTATGACTGCGAGTCCAGCTAGGCTGTCATAAAAAAACCTATAATTGTATCATGCCACCATACGGTTGAACGTGGCGCCATGAATCTCAAGCGTTGCCAGCGAGAAGACAGGTGCTTACGTCCTAAGGTGCGCTCAACGACCCAGCGCCATCGGCCAAGCCTTTCACGCGACTCAACGTCGTATCGCGCGATCCGTGCTGCGATACCTCGTCGGCGCAACTAAACAAGATGTGCGCGTGAAGCGTACGCTCGATCGGCGTGCAGTTTACCTGGACGCTTACGCGCACGACCGGTAAGCCCTTTAACCGCTGGGATGGCTTCAACGAGTGGAAGAAAACGCGAATCGTGCAACTGGGTACACGAAATCGGGGGTACCAGAAGCAGCCCAAGTTGATCCACTAGCAGATGATGTTCGCAGCCGAGCTTGCCGCGATCGGTCGGATTTCAGCCGGTATGCTCGATCCCACATGATTTGGTCGTGCTCGTGCAGGCGTCGGAGCATTGCCGCGTGGACGCGCTGCCCAACGTCATATCTCATCCATTCGTGGAGCCGGCGTCAACAAGTCATGCCACCGCCGCAGCCGAGTTCACGCGGTAAATATTCCCACGGTATCCCAGGCTTCAGTACAAACAGAATCCTGATTAGGTCGCGCGATCGTTGAGACATGGCCGTCCGCTTTTCGGCGATCTGCGATGGGTCGGGAGATGAGTTGCTACAATCGACTAAAGGTCTTCCGGGAGAAGTGATTGGGCCATAGCATCAGTCGGTCTAGGAACACGGACGTTATCTTAGCTGCCAAACTACAGGCATGTATTTCCGCTATCGACCCAAGCTGTGTAAAAACGCAAAAACTTGAAATTTTCTTGGGTAGGGTTGGCCCCTCCCGAGCTCGAGAAAATCGCGTAACGGCCGTTCGGAGAGGTCGATTTTTTTTGGGAGGATTTTTTTCTCGCGTTTTTACAAAGCATGGACCCGAAACAGCCGTTCAATTTCTTAGAAAAAGGTTGCTACACTCGCTTCGCCTGTAACTGTGACAATGGCCATTGAGGTTACGCTTGCGTTGATGCGTCCACGGTAGTCAGGTTCGAAATAGCAATCGATGGTAAGACTGCGACCAGTTGGGAACAGAAGCTTGATATGCGATTAAGAAGTAAGGTTGAGCTTGACTGTTTTGCTGCCTCCTGGAGGAATTTCGCCAAGCTCATACGATCTACCAGTAACCTGAACATTGACTCACCGGAGCGCTTCAGTCGCTGAATTGCTGAGCGTAAATGGTACTCCGGCAGTCGCAGTCCTGACTGAAAAATACACGACAGCGAGCGATACTATGGCAACCAACGCTACCATTGCGAACCGCAACGATTTTATCATGACCCGTCCGAGTAGCAGTAGCGGCTCGATGAAGATTACGTCCGCCGTTGGCTGCGGATTCAACCGGTCGACGCAACAATTTGATGAAATCGTTGAGCCGGTGTTTCATAGTCGAGCGTCTTCCTGGGGCGCTCGTTTAACCGCCTTGCTACCTCATTCAGTTTAGCCTGCAAGTAGGTCGACAGGTCCAATCCCTTCGGAAAACACTGCCGCAACAGCCCGTTTGTATTTTCGTTGGATCCGCGATGCCAAGGGTTTTGTGGGTCACAGAAGTGGACCTGGATTTGGGTCGCCAACGTGACTCATTGGAAGACGCAGTGACAATTTCTTGAGGCGATCGAAGTTTAGTGAAGGCGCTATACATTTGTGACCTAGACAACATTCCCACCTGGCACTGGGCCTAGAAGGGGGCTGTGTGCGACTTGTTTGTAACCTCCTCCACAGAACCAATCAGACTGAGATAGCGCCTGATATAACGCCGCTTGCCAGGAATTCCGGACCACTCTTCGACGATTAGAGGCTTGCTCACGCAAGTGGGCTTGCAATTGTGCCGTTGGGAGCGGATTCGAAACAATGTCAAAGTAAATATTTACCAGTTCACTCGCTGCGTGTACCCCGTACAGCTCGGCCAAACCAAATACATCGAAGTGGTTTTTCACCATCGCCTGCAAATCTGGAGGCCAATGGGCAGGAGGCGTAGGCGAAAAGACTAAGATCGGTGGGGAGCCTTCCACGACTTGCGCAGTAAGCCATATTTCACCATCCACCGAATCAAAATACGGATGCAGGGTTTGTTCACTCCTACTTGCCGGCCTACGCACGCTAGAGTCGGTATTGCAGTCCTTGCACGCAGGGACCAAGTTAATCGGAGTGACGGTTAGAGTCGCATGTTCTGATTTAGCCAAATGATGATCTAAAGTCGACACGGGTCGTTGGTTGCAGAGTGGGCAGATGCCACCAGGCGCGCCGGCTCGAATAGCATCGTATATCGATCTAGTTGGTCCCCCCTTTCGCATGAACGTTTTGGTATAGAGGGCTTCCATTTCCGCGCGGCTGACCTGGCCGTTGACTGTAGCTGTTGGTGGAATTGTGTAGAGTTCAGACGCGTGACCAAGTGCTCTGTAGTGCGCCTCTGCCGCAGACAGAGAAGCAATTGCACCTTGCAGACGGCCAGCCAATTCCTTGTCCCTGATGCTGTTCGCGCATAGGGTTACAATTGCGGTGAGGCTGTGCATTGGCGGATTTAGCTTTCTCATGAAATGAGCTTAGAATCGCGGGCAGCCAATAGCGCGCGCGCAATCGCCCTTCCTTCTGCCCCTATGTTGCCACCAAAATTCGCTATGATTTGATCGTAATCGGTAAACGGGTTCTGCACGGCCTCTTCGATTAATTTGTAGAAGCCAGCAGTCGTCACCTCGAAACCGAATACTTGCCGCGTCAGCACGCCTAAATTTTCTCCAAAGGTTTCGATTTCCGGACGCTCAGCAAGAGTGTTATGCCCAGCCCTCTGAAGAATCCATGCGCATGACATGGGTACCTCCTGAAGCACCACCGGGGAGTGTGTCGCCAGGATGGCGACGCCGTTACGCCGTACAAGTAGGTTAGACAGGCTCCGAATAAATGCTGATAACAGGGGTGGATGTAAATGTCCTTCAGGCTCATCCATTAAAACCAGAGTTCTTTCATCGACTAGCTCAACGAGACGTGTAATGGTAAGCAGTACAATCTTGTGCCCAGAACTCAGCCGCCTGTGGAAAAACTCAAACGCATTGGCTTCCCAATCGGAGTCAGAGTAGTGCAGCAAGTCGGCAGCGTTAGCATCATCAAAAACAGGGTCGCTAGCCAGCGACATGACCGCCTCATACCAGCGAGCGGCACGCAATCCCTTTCTGCAAAAAGCGAAGCTGTCTGTAAAGTCTTTTGCCAAATCAGCTGGGCTCTTTATCCGGACCTCTTGCGTTCGGGGGTCTTTAACCCGGAGTCCAATGGTATTGGCAGTGACTTCGTTTTTTTGAGATGGCGGCAGATCGAAATCATCAAATGCGCTAAATGACACAACGATTAGACCGGCAAATGTCCAGTCTTGCGAATTGTTGCCGATTGGCGCCAACGTTCCTGATGAGACATCACGCTGATCACCTTTTAATAACGCCTTTGCAAGATGCTGCATGAAATACGTCTTCCCGACGCCATTCCGGCCAATTAGCGCATGAACGTTTGTTGGCGGAGTGGAGTGCGGCGTCACCACAAAATCCATTGGTGGCGGAGGTAAGATACCTGGCCGAGCCTCAGGGCGAACGTATTGGAATTGAAACGGGGTCAGCGTAGCATCCCCACGTGCAAGTCGATGGAGTCGATTAGTGACGTTCGCAGCCGAGTCGCCGCGAAGCAGCGACTCCCCTACGACGTACTCATTGCGAACAGCCGCGAAGATATCGAGGTTGTATGCCATATCTCGAAGGCCTGTGAGTACAGCCAAACAGATCTCTTCCGGCAGAGTCTGAAGTGTCTCATAATAGGTCTCGTTCTGGCCTAATGAGAAGTAGTTCTCTGGTAGAGCTTTAAACTGATCAGGAAGTTTAGGTGCCCGAGTATTTTCAGCAATACTGCCGCCAGGCAAAAGTCCAATATGGCCGATCTTCACGCTCCCAACGTCGTGCAGAAGACCTTTTTCATCATAGACGCGCAAATAAAATTGCGTTCGGTACTTTCCCCAGTCGTCCCATTTATCCTCGACCAGAAACGCGGCACCAATTCCGCCACTTGGGCTGCTTGCGTTTAACCTATCAACCTTAAATTCCACTTGCCACTCCTAGTGTACGCACAATACCCGGTGATAGCACCTGGTAACGAAATTGCTAACACTTGCACAGCATGCAAAGACAGACTAATGCCTGATCAAAGTCACGCTAATTGAGGTAGGAGGCTATTGCTCCTGTTCCACAATAGAATACAAGGGCAGCTGATCCGGTAAAGCAAGCGCAGATGGCCTGTAAACCGTTTTATTGCCAGACGTGTCCTGATAATGGAAATTGTTTGATGGCGAAACAAAATCCACAAAAACTTCAAGCGACAAGATCAAATCGTTAATGTCTTTATTCCAAGAGTTTTTTATGATCTCCAAAATTCTTAAATGTCCTTGATCTTCGATGTGTTCCAAATATCCAAAATGTCCATCAATTAAACCCTGCAAGTTCTCGATCGAGTGATTATATGTTTAGTGCCGTGCGATCATATTCCTCGTCGTAGCTGGCCTTTGTTCCGAGCAAAGGCTATGCTGAACGAGTTGATTGCTGGGTTCAGCAATCCCGGCATGTCACAACATCAGGAGCAGCGTGCAGCATGAGTTCACGTATTCACCCTCAAGCCCGTACTACACCGAAAATTCGTCAAGAGATCAAGGACTCAGGCCTGTCAGATCGCCAGGCGGCCAAGGTCTTCAATGTCAGCCGGGCTACCGCCAAGAAGTGGCTCAAGCGTGATGATGTACAGGACCGTTCCCACCGTGCCCATGTTCTCAAGACCACCCTAAGCGCAGCTCAGGAAGCAATCGTGCTTGCACTGCGCCAGTCGCTTTATTTGCCATTGGATGACCTTCTCTTCGTCACCAGGCAGTACATCAATCCTGACGTCTCTCGCTCCGGTCTTGCCCGTCTTCTGAAGCGGGAAGGCATGTCACGTCTTGAAGATGTCATCCCGAAGGCCGAAGGCGAAACGATCGCGCCGAAAAAGACGTTCAAGGATTACGAACCAGGCTTCGTTCACATCGATATCAAATACTTGCCCCAGATGCCTGACGAAACCTCGCGTCGCTATCTGTTCGTCGCGATCGATCGAGCCACGCGATGGGTTTTCATGCACATCTACGGCGACATGAGTAAGCGTCCAACCGCCCCACCTTCACAGCGGAATCAGGTCGGCGTAGAGTCCGGAAATGGCAGCAGCGAATCGATTCGGCTGTTCGGGCAGGTAGGCAGTTTCTCGAGTGTCTCAG
>NZ_JCASIL010000007.1:0-228522 GCF_059685725.1 Telluria sp. RT2P19 | reverse complement strand
ATCCGCTGAAAAACCGCCGTCCCGAACAAAAAAAGGGCATCTCAAAATGTCGAGGCGGTCTTGCCGCCAAAAACTGGGGCCGCGCTGAAAATCGTCAATTGATCAGTGCTTCCCTAGAGTCGGCCCAGGTGCGCTGTCGAGTTGCCTGATCCCTTATTCATCCCGGGTACAAGCCGCACGTGCACCATGAGCAGGCCAATAAAAACATGGGCAGGTATTCATGAGGAGAGCATTGATGCTGATGGCGAAAATGTATGGGGTCGTTATGGTTGCCGCGATGGCGTTCGTGGTCCCGGCGCAGGGCAAGGAAACCACGTCGACCCAAATCGACTTGCCGGCCGCCGGCAAACCGGGCGCCTACAAAGGCACGATCCGCGGACATGAAAGTGCCGAGTATGTGTTCCAGGGTGCGGCGGGACAGAAACTGCGGATCGACATGAAGGCGGATAACCGCTCGACTTTCTTCAACCTGGTCCAGGATGGCAGGCCCGAAGCCGTCTTCGTCGGCTCGGTGGACGGCAATACCTATCATGCGGCATTGCCCGTCACCGGCACTTATCGCATCAAGGTCTACCTGATGCGCAACGCGGCGCGCCAGAACATCCGGGCCAAGTACGAACTGCGTTTGCGCTGACCTGTCGCAGGGCGGGCAGACCGGCCGCGCGCCCGTCCCGCCACCACTTTCTTACTGGCTGCCGGCGCGGGCCTCGTGCGCCGCATCGATCGCGGCGGCCCACGGGTCCTTCTGCGCGACCGCCTTGCCGGCCGACGAGAAGTCCATCAGCGTGTCGCCAGCGCGCGTATAGCGCGGCCACGCCGGCAGCGCGCCGTCATTCGGATCGCCGCGCTTGGCGAAATTGACCATATACGTGCCCATCGCCTTGCCCATGGCGATATCCTTGGCCGTCGCCTGCGCGCCGTACTTGACGGCCACCGTATCGAAGAAGAAGGGGATGTCGGTCGCATGGCCGGCGCCGGCGCCCGGCTTGGCCACCGAGTCGGCCACATACGAGAAGCGGTAGGCGTACACCGGCACACCGTGGTCGGCCAGGGTCGCGGCCAGGCTGCGCGCGCCGGCGACCATATAGCCCGTCTTGCCGCCGATGTCGGCGCTGGTGGCGCCAATCATCACCGGCACCTCGTGCACGCGGCCCGCGGCGAAGGCGGCGCCTGAATCGAGCGCCACCTTGCCGTCGACGAAAGGACCGTGATAGGTCGCGGCCGCGGTCGGCTGCCTGAAGGTGGCCAGGTTCATGCCATCGACCACCTGCTCGGCCGGCAGCGCGCGCAGCTTCTCGAGCGCCTTCGGATCGTTGCGGGCGATGCCCTTGCGGGCCGCGAAGTCCTGGCCGATCTTCTCGGCGCCGGCCAGCGGCGTCGGCGCCGCACCGCCGTCGCCGCCCGACATCACGACCGCCTTGGCGAACAGCCCCTGGCTCCGTGGTGACGTCAGCAAGAAATTGACCGACATGCCGCCGGCCGATTCGCCGCTGATGGTCACGTTGGCCGGGTCGCCGCCGAACGCTGCTGCGTTGCGCTTGATCCATTGCAGCGCGGCGATCTGGTCCATGAAGCCATAGTTGCCGAGCGGTTGGTCGCCCGCTTCGCGCGTCAACTGCGGGTGGGCGAAGAAGCCGAAGCGGCCGATGCGGTAATTGAAGCTGATGACCATGACGCCCTGTTGTGCCAGTTGCGCCCCGGAATACGTCGGCGGCGATGAGCCGCCGTTGACGAAGCCGCCGCCGTAGATCCAGACCAGCACCGGAAGTTTGCCCTTGGCGTTGGACGGCTTCCAGACGTTCAGGTACAGGCAGTCTTCATTGGGCTCGGTGCCGAGCGGCGCGGCGTCGCTGGGGAAGGGCAGTTGCATGCAGTCGGCCGCGTAGCTGGCCGCCTGGCGCAGGTCGGACCATGGCTGCACGGGTTGCGGCGCACGCCAGCGCAGCTGGCCCACTGGTGGGGCGGCGAAGGGAATGCCCTTCCAGCTCGCGATGCCGCCGTCGATCGTGCCCTCCACCTTGCCGCTGTCAATCGTTGCCACCGGACCTGCGGGCGCCGCCAGCACGGGCAGTGTGGTCAGCGCCAGCGCTGCGGCGAACAGGGGCAAGAAGGGGGAACGCGGCATCGGGGTCTCCTGTCTGGTCAGAGCGTTATCGTGTCTCTATGGTAACTCAATCACATGGCGGAAGTCGTCAACCACGCCGCAGAGAATCGATACCGCCAAGTGTCTTGTCCTATCTACTGGTTTTTTCCGAAATGCCTGTCCTAGATTTGGCGGCAAATGGATACAATTCTTTGCCAAAAGAACGACGACATTGCAGAGTCCTTGCGTTAGAGTGTTGCATTCTTTCAAAAATTTCCAGTAACAGAAAAATTTCCTGAACGCATTGTTGCAGTGGTGAACTCACCGCTAGTTTCAGCGCTATCATGACGGGCTATTACTTTCTAGCAAAATCGTTATGCAAGGCTTGCTCTGCAAATTCCGCCTGTCCACGCTGATGACGTTGGCAGTGTGCATTACTGTTGCGTTGACCGTGGCCCTGCAGCTGACGGTGGTGAACCATTTCGCGGTGCGCCAGGCCAATGCCGAAGCCGAGCTGCGCCTGCAACAGCTGTCGTGGCAGATGCGCGATGGCCTCAACCGCGTGGTGCAGCAAGCGATCGGCGACGCTCGCCTGCTGGCCGCGCTACCCTCGGTGCGCCAGGCGCGCAGCGCGGGCGCGGCGCGTACCACGCTCGAAACACTGCAGCAGACCTTCCCCGATTACGCCTGGATCGGCCTGGCCGACGTCAACGGCAAGGTGATCGCGTCCACGCGAGGGCTGTTGGAAGGCAACGATGTCAGTGCGCGGCCCTGGTTCCAGGTCGGCCAGCAAGGCGTGCGCGCCACCGATTACCACCCGGCGCTCTTGCTCGAGAAGCTGATGCCGCACGGGAGCGATCCGTGGCGCTTCGTCGATGTGTCGACGCCCGTGTTCAGCCAGGAGGGCGAGTTGGTCGCGGTGCTGGGCCTGCACTTGAGCTGGGACTGGGCCAGGCGCCAGGCGCGCATGCTGCTGACGCCGGCGCTGCGTGAATACGGCGCCGAGATCCTGGTCGTGCGTGGCGACGGCACCGTCTTGCTCGGTCCGCAGGAGCTGGTCGAGCAAAAGATCGATACCGCCAGCCTGCGCCGTGCCCAGGTGGGCGATACCGGCGCGCTGCGCGAGCAATGGTCGGACGGGCGCACCTATCTCATCGGATTCAGCCAGACCGGCCTGGCCGGCAATCCGGCCACGCTGCAATGGTCGGTGCTGGTGCGCCAGGACGAAGCGAAGGCCTTGCAGGGCGCGACCGAACTCAAACACCGCATGCTGGCCTGGAGCACGCTGCTGGGGGGGATACTGGGGATCGTGGCCGCGCTGCTGGCGCGCCGCCTGGCGCGCCCGATGACTCAGTTGGGAGAGGCGATCGAACGGGTTACCGAAGCCACCGCCGGCGGACAGGATCTGCCGCCGATCCCGCAGATCCGCGGTTTCCATGAGGCGAACATGCTGTCGCGGACGATGCGTGATCTGGTCAGCAGCGAAGCCCAGTACCGGCGCGCGCTGCAGCGGATGAATGAGCATCTCGAGATCGCGGTGGCCGAGCGTACCGCCGAGCTCAACGCGCTGCTGCTGCGCGACGTGCTGACCGGCTTGCCGAACCGGCGCGCGCTGATGGACACCCTGCCCGAGGCCATGGCCAGGACCGGCCGCAGCGACATGCCGGCGGCGCTGCTGTTCATCGACATGGATGGCTTCAAGGCCGTCAACGATACCCATGGCCATGAAGAGGGCGACGAATTGCTGCGCCAGTTCGGCGAACGCCTGGCCGGGGCCGTGCGCAAGACCGATACGGTGGCGCGCCTGGCAGGCGACGAATTCGTGGTGGTGCTCGAGATGCTGGCCAGGCCGGACGACGCCGAAGATTTCGCGCGCAAGCTGCTCGCCTGCGTGCGCACGCCCTACACCCTGCGCACCACCACGGTCACTGTCGGCGCCAGCATCGGCGTGGCGGTATTTTTCCCGGGCGACAAGCCCGACCTGGACGGCTGGCTGGCGCGCGCCGACCACGCCATGTACAGCGCCAAGCGCGGCGGCAAGAACGCCGTGAAACTGGCCGCCGTGCCGGTATCGCGTATCACCGCATCCGGTACCGATTCTAGATAGTTCGTCGACTTTCCATCATGACCCAAATCAGCCAGATCATTGCCACCATCAAGCGCCAGCTCAAGCTGCAAGGCCTGACCTACCGCGACGTCGCCGTCGCGCTCGACCTGTCCGAGCCGAGCATCAAGCGCCTGTTCGCCAGCGAGCAGTTCACGTTCGACCGGATCGTGGAAATTTGCAGCCTGCTCGGCTTCACCCTGGCCGAGATCGCGCAGGAAGCCCAGAATGGACAGCGCCGCCTGCGCACCCTGAGCGCGGAGCAGGAGGCCGAACTGGTGCAGGACGACAAGCTGCTGCTGATCGCGGTATGCGCACTGAACCAGTGGCGCATGCTCGACATGCTGGCAGTCTACCGGCTGAGCGAATCGGAATGCCTGCAATACCTGCTGCGCCTGGACCGCCTGCAACTGATCACGCTCCTGCCCGGCAACCGGATCCGCGTCAACGTGGCGCGCGACTTCGACTGGCTGGCCGACGGTCCCATCCGGCGCTATTTCAATGGCCAGGGCATGCCCGAGTTCGTGGCTGGCGGCTTCGATGGCGAAGGCGGGACACTCGATTTCGCCCATGGCATGCTGACCGAAAGCGCGCGCGCCAAGCTGCAGCACGAACTGCGCCTGATGCGCGCGCGCTTTGCCCAACTGCACGAGGAAAGCCTGGCCGCACCACTGGCGCAACGGCGCGGCAGCGGCCTTCTCTTGGCGCTGCGCGAATGGGAACCGGCGGCCTTCGCCGCCCTGCGTCGCTGAGTCCGATGTTTCCAGTTGGTTCGTAAGGGTTGCCTCGGGCAACACTTCGGTGTACGTTACGGAAGAGGGCTGCAGATCAAGGAAACACGCGAATGCGATGCTTTATCTACCATTCGTGATGAAACTCCCGGTTATGTGAGGTATTAGACAGATCAGGTTGCCAAGACTGGCCGATAGTAGGTGCCAGGGAGAGATTGACGCCATGAGAATGTCCATCGTCGCATTGGCCGTGCTTGGAGCGAGCGCGGCGTGCGCTTCGGCGCAGAACGAACCGGCATCCCTGCACGCGGATGGTGCCGGCGCTGGAGCGATCCAGGAAGCGGTCTGCGGGCCGGATTGCCTGGCGCAGCTACAGCTGGCCGCGCGCGTCGAAGCGGTGCCGGCGGAATCGTCCATCTTCATGGCCGAGCCGGTGGCCGACATCGACCGCGCGAGCGCGCGCGGTCAGGGCGCCATGCTTGCCCCCGGCCGCCAGTACAACTTCGACTACAGCACCCTGAACGAGGTCGGCGATCCCTTCCAGGGTGGCCTGGCAGCCCAGTCCGCGCCGCGCGGCATGCGCGCCGACGACAGCGAGGGCTTCGAAGGCCGCTTCGGCGGTCTCAGCGCCGGCGCCAAATGGCGCAAGGGCGACGTCGACGGCTCGCCGTCGGGCCGCGCCTGGGGCATGACGGTCGGGATCAACCTCGGCCCGCTGAATATCCGCGCCGCCCACCAGAACCGCAACGTCGCGAAGGTCACGCGCTACGACCAGGTCGACATCACCATGGCGGCGCGTAATTCCATCGTGGCCGCCAATATGCGCTTCGACTGGGGCACGGCCTATACCGCCTACAGCGCCAACCGCGGCTGGGGCAACTCGCCGCTGTTCAATCCCGACAATCCGTATGGCGCCAGCGTCGCCGCCACGCGCTCGACCGACAGCCGCGACGTGCTGATGGGGGTGGCGATGCCGGTCTCGCGCCAGACCACGGTGCTGGCGTCGTACGTGCGCCGCAACGATCGCGATCCGGCCAACAACGATGCGCGCCAGCTGGCCGTCGGCGCCACCTACGCGGTGTCGCGCAGCATGGATTTCTATGCCGCCTACTCGCGCATCCAGCACCTGGCGGGCGCCCATCTGGGCGTCAAGCCGGGGAATGGTTCATCGCTCAACGTGGGGATGCGGCGCGCGTTCTGATGCCGCATCGGCCGACCCTGCGCGGCGACAGCAAGTTGCAAAATTCAGTACCCTGTCTCCATGGTTCATCAACACATGAGGAGGCATTATGACTGGCACCAGCACACTCGATCCCGATAACTTCCCGGAACGCCCTGACCGCAGCCTGGGCAGGGGGCATGGCATCGATGCACTCGGCCCGAGCGATATTTCGGATACCGGCAGCGACGTCGTCGGCGGCCCCGGCTTTGCCGGCAATCTCGATCCCGACCAGGTGCTCGATTTCGACGAAGGCACGACCTCCGACCTGGAGGCGAGCCACGCCGGCGACACCGCCGGCCCCGACGTCGGCGACGCCGATTTCTCGGGCGACAGCGACATGGGTGGCACCGGCGAACGCGCCGCGGCCGGCCGCGATGCGGTAGCCAAGGATGGCGCCGACATCGATACCGACCGCATCGAGTCCATCCCCGATCTGCCGCTGACCGAGGAGGACACCGATTTCCTAGCGAGCCGTCCGCCGACTGAGGGCGAAGGCCGCTAGCAGGGCGCCGCCGCCCAAGAGGGCCGTGGTGATCTGCTTCGAGCGCAGCTGGGCCGCGGTGTACGGGCTGCGCTCATGGGTCTGGTAGATACCCTGGCGCTCGCGCAGTTCGCGCGTGTGGTCGGGCTTGTGCAGCGCGTCGCGGCGGCCAGGATCGGCCGGGGCTTCGCTCTTCTGGTTCTTGAACATGGTCGCGGTCAGGTATTTGTCGAAGGCGCGCGGCAAGAAGCGGGCGCCCGACGAATTCATCTTGGCCGCGCCGCCGACGAACACGTCGCGTTTCGGATGCTGGGCCGCGTACAGGATGGCGTCGGCCACCAGCTCCGGCGCATACACCGGAGCCGGCAGCTTCGGCTCCTTCTCCATATAGTTCTTGGCGTGCACCGCGAACATGGTGTCGATGCCCGACGGCTTGACCAGGGTAACCGACATCGGCGCGCCTTCTTTTTCAAGTTCCATGCGCAGCGAATCGGTGAAGCCCTTCACCGCATGCTTGGAGGCCGCATACATGCCCTGCAGCGGGATGCCGTGGTCGGACAGTTCGCTGCCCAGGTTGATCAGGGCGCCGCCGCCGCGCAGCTTCATGCGCTTGACCGCTTCCAGCGAACCGTTCACCACGCCCCAGAAATTGGTCTGGAACAGGCGGTGATGGTCTTCGGGCGAGATGTCTTCGATGCGGCCGAAGATCGAGATGCCGGCATTGTTGACCCAGGTGTCGATGCGGCCGAATTCGCGCATGGCGGCGTCGCCGATGCGCTCGACGTCGGCAGCCTTGCCGACATCGGCGGTGACGGTGACGACGTCGGTGCCGTAGGCGCGCAGCTCGTGGGCGAGCTCGTCGAGCGCATCGTCAGCGCGCGCCGCCAGTACCAGGCGGGCGCCGCGCTCGGCGGCCATGCGCGCGGTCGACAGGCCGATGCCGCTGGTGGCGCCGGTGATGACCATGACTTGCTCGTTGATCCTGCGAAGTTTGACTGACATTGGGTATCCTTTCCTTGTTGCGTAGGCGGGAAGGACCGCCGCGTTCGCGACAGCGAAGCGCGGCAGGCCACGAGTTAGTGAAATGTTCACTTCGTGACCCAGTTTGCTATTTCAAGGGATTTTTTGGCGCGCGGGAGACTGCCAGGCGTGCCGCTGGTGCGGGCTCGAGCCCGGAAGCGTCGTTCCCGCCCGGCGAGGGCGGGGAGGTTATGCTTACTGGCCGGCCCGAAGCGCAGCTGCGTGCTGCGCTTACTTTTTGGTATAGATCTGGTCGAACACGCCGCCATCGGCGAAGTGCGCCTTCTGGGCCGCGGTCCAGCCGCCGAGCTCGCTGATCTGGAACAGCTTGATCTGCGGGAACTGCGAAGCGTATTTCTTGGCGAACTTGTCCACCGCAGGACGGTAGTAGTTCTTGGCGATGATGTCCTGGCCTTCGTCGCTGTACAGGTATTCGAGGTAGGCCTGGGCCACCTTGCGGGTACCTTTCTTGTCGACGTTCTTGTCGACCACGGCCACTGGCGGCTCGGCCAGGATGCTCAGCGACGGCGCGACGATCTCGAATTTGTCGGGACCGAGTTCGCGCAGCGCCAGCAGCGCTTCGTTTTCCCAGGCCAGCAGCACGTCGCCGATGCCGCGTTCGACGAAGGTGGTGGTCGAACCGCGGGCGCCCGAGTCGAGCACCGGCACGTTCTTGTACAGGGCGCCCAGGAATTCGGCCGCCTTCTGCGGATTGCCGCCCGGCTGGCGCAGCGCGTAGCCATAGGCCGCGAGGTGATTCCAGCGCGCGCCGCCCGACGTCTTCGGATTCGGCGTGATCACCGAGACGCCCGGCTTGACCAGGTCGTTCCAGTCCCTGATCTTCTTCGGATTACCTTTGCGCACCAGGAACACGATGGTCGAGGTATAGGGGGCGCTGCGGTATTGCAGTTTCTGTTCCCAGCCGGCGTTGATCAGGCCCCTGTCGCGGATCGCATCGATGTCATAGGCCAGCGCCAGGGTGACGACGTCGGCCTGCAGGCCGTCGATCACCGAACGCGCCTGCTTGCCCGAACCGCCGTGCGACTGCTTCACGTTGACGTTGTCGCCGGTCCTGGCTTTCCAGTGCTTGGCGAAGGCGGCGTCGAACTCGTGGTACAGCTCGCGCGTCGGGTCATACGACACGTTGAGCAGGTTGACGTCGGCAGCGAACGCCGAGGTCTGCACCAGCAGGGTCAGGGCTGCCAGCGAACGGATGAAGGTTTTGCGAAGCATTTATTATCTTTCTGGGAGGGTGGGAAGCCGTAGCGTACGGTCTCAGCCCACAGAAAGAAAACGAATAAATTCACGCATCCATATACATTTTTCCAGCGTAGCTCAGCTGAGCTCTACTGCGCTCGATCAATGCGCCTTGGACAGGATGAGCAGCCAGCGGCGGAACAGCAGGATCTCGACGTGGCCGGCTTCGACACCGGTGTCGCACTCGATGATCGGATTGACCGCATAGAAGCGCTTGCGGAAATCGCGGGTGACCAGGATTTCGCGGCGGCCGATGCGGGCCAGGAAGGGGACAGGTGCGTGTTCCAGGCCGAAGGAGCTGTTCAGAGTCGTCATGTTCGTTTCCTTTAATCGAAGTGGTTGTGCAGTGAGGAAAGAATAACACAACTACTGTACAAATCCACAGTTACTGTTCGCCTATACAGTAATTTTTCGCGTGTGTGGTTTTTTCGCCAAGTCAGTCATAATCCCTCCACCATGAACAAGAGCCCGCCCCTCATCCAGCGCTGCCACCGTTTTGCCGCCGCCCGTTTCTCGCCCGAGGGCGAATATGGCTTGCATCTCACCATCGGCGTGGCGCTGCTGCTGCTCGCGATGGCGCTGTTTGCCCACCTGGCCGGCGCCGTGGTGGCCGGTGACCCCATCACCCGGCTCGACGTCATGGTCGCCGAATGGTTGCACGCGCATGCCAGCCAGGGCGGCCTGCTGCGCGATGCGATGCTGGTCCTGACCCACGTCCACAGCACGCCGGGCGTGCTGGCGATCGCCTTCGGCGTCGGCGTCTGGCTGTACCGGCGCCGGCAGCGCTACTGGATCATCGCCCTGGTTTCGAGCGTGCCGGGGGGAATGCTGCTCAACGTCGCGCTCAAACATGCCTTCGAGCGCGCACGGCCCCATTTCGAGGAGCCGATCCTGACGCTCACCACCTACAGCTTCCCGAGCGGGCACACGATGGCGGCCACCGTGCTGTATGGCCTGCTGGCCTGCCATGTCGCGCGCTACGCCGGGTCCTGGCCCGGCCGTGTGCTGCCCTTCGTGCTGGCGGGCGCGATGATCGGCCTGATCGCGTTTTCGCGCATGTACCTGGGCGCCCACTACCTCACCGACATCCTGGCCGCGCTGGCCGAGGGCTGCGGCTGGCTGGCGATCTGCATCGGCGGCGCGGCGACCCTCAACCGGCGTCATGCCCGCGCCGCGCGCGAACGCGGCAAGCGGGGCGGGGCGCCGCCGCAAGAAATATAAACCACACCCAAGGAGACCCGATGCGCACCCTCGTTCACCTGTCCGACCTGCATTTCGGCCGCGTCGACCAGGCGCTGCTCGACCCCTTGCGCGAACTGGTCGAGCGCATCGCGGCCGACGTGGTCGTGATCTCGGGCGACCTGACCCAGCGCGCCAAGGTCGAGGAATTCGAGCAGGCGCGCGCCTTCCTCGACACGCTGCCGGGGCCGCAGATCATCGTGCCGGGCAACCACGATATCTCGCTCTATAACGTGCTGCGCCGTTTCGTGCGGCCGCTGGCGCGCTACAAGCGCTACATCACCGACAATCTGGAGCCGGTATTCATCGACGACGAGATCGCCGTGGTGGGCCTCAACACGGCGCGCTCGCTGACGATCAAGGACGGCCGCGTCAGCCACGAACAGGTGGCGGCGCTGCGCGAGCGCCTGGCGGGCCTGGGGCCGCAGGTCACACGCATCGTCGTCACCCACCATCCCTTCGATCTGCCCGAGCATTACGAAAAGCGCGACCTGGTGGTGCGCGCGCCGCTGGCGATGGAAGTGTTCGCCGAGACCGGCGTCGATATCCTGATGGCCGGCCATATGCACGCCAGCCACGCCGGCAGCACGGCGGCGCGCTACCAGATCGCCGAGTACGCGGCGCTGGTGATCCAGGCCGGCACCGCGACCTCCACGCGCGGGCGCGGCGAGGTCAATTCATTCAATGTGGTGCGGGTCGAGCAGCAGCGGGTCGAGATCGACCGCTACGGTTGGGATGTGGTGGGGGGCAGGTTTGAACTGGTCACGACCGAAAAGTTCGTGCAGGCGGGAAGTATCTGGTCGCCGCATAGCGACGGCATGCTGGCGGCGGGGCTGTAACCCGTTGAATGGACGGCATAGCCGCCCACCCGACGGGAACCGCAGGCGTCAGATCCAGTATTCCGTCAAGCGCGACATCATCTCGCGCAAGCGATCGCTCCATGGCCGCCGCTTCCATTCGGCGAGCTTGATCTCCTTCGAGTGCCGCAAATCTTCCCTGAAGGCCGCCTCCATGTCGCGCCCGAACTGCGGGTCGAGCACCACCACATTGACTTCGTAGTTGTGGATGAAGCTCCTGCGGTCGATATTGGCCGAACCGATCGACGACCACATGCCGTCGATCACGGTGGTCTTGGCGTGCAGCACCGCCACCTGCAGCTGGAAGATGCGCACGCCGCCTTCGAGCAGCTCGTGATAGAACGATTCGCCCGCATACTTGATGAAGTCGTGGTCGGATACGCCCGGCAGCACCAGCTGTACATCGACGCCGCGCTTCGACGCGGCGACCAGGCTGTCGACGATCTGCTGGTCGGGCACGAAGTAGGCGGCCGTCATGTGGATCGACTTCTTCGCTTCGCCGATCGCCAGCACCAGCGATTTGTAGATTTCCGAATCGCGGTCGGGCGAGGTGGCCAGCACCCGCACCACTTTTTCGCCCACGGGCGCGAGTTTCGGGAAGTACTCGATTTCGGGCAACTCGCCCGCGTCCTGGTGAACCCAGTTGTCGATGAAGGCCCATTGCAGCGCACCGACGGCCGGTCCCTCGATCTTGATGTGGGTGTCGCGCCAGCCGACGTCTTCCTCCTTGACCTTGCCGGGCCGCTTGTTGGAGCGGAACAGCGAGCTGTTGGCATAGGTGCTGCTGATATTGATGCCGCCGGTGAAGGCCACCTTGCCGTCGACGATCATGATCTTGCGGTGGTCGCGGTTGTTCAGCGCCCATTTGCCGGGCCGCTTGGTCGGGTTTACCGGATTGAACACCAGCACGTTGATCCCGGCGTGCTGCAAGCGCTCGAAGAATTCCTTGGGCGTGGCCAGGGTGCCGACGCCATCGACGATGATGTTGACGGTCACGCCCTCGGCGCGCTTTTGCATCAGGATCTCGGCGAACTGCGTGCCGATCTCGTCATGGTCGAAGATATAGGTCTCGAGGTTGATCGAGGTCTTGGCGTTCTTCGCCGCCTCCATCATGGCGCGCATGGTGGCCGGGCCGTCGAACAGGAGCGACACCTGGTTGCCGGCGATGAGCGGCACGCCGGTCGCTTGTTCTTCGAGCACCGCCAGCTGCTTGAGGTCGGGCGAGGCGCGCGCCCAGCGCCGCTTGAGCAGCGCAGCCGCCTGGCCATCCTTCATTTCGCCGCGCTGGGTGGCGACGGTCGGCACGGCCTTCTCGGGCGCTCCGGCGATGGTGCTGCGGTCGGGAAGGGCCTTGCACGAGGCCACCACGCAGACGAAACCGATGAGGCCGAACCAGGCGGCGAAGCGCTTCTTGTTCATTTTGTTCCCCTCGAGGACAGGGTATCGGGCGGCGGCAGCTGGCGGTGCCGCGGACCCAGGAAGAATTCGACCGGCGAATAGGCGAAGCGCCGGCCCAGCGCCTGCACCAGCAGGATCCAGCGCTTGAAGACGATCTTGCGTGCGCGCAGCGCGACCCACAGCGCCAGCCCGAAGCTCACCAGGAGGTTGATGGTGCCGATCAGGAGCACGCCGGAGGCAGCGTTGGCGATCTGGGCCCAGGTCATGCCGTAGTCCAGCGCCACCAGCGCGGTGGCGAAGTTCGCGGCCGAGAAGGTGATGTGGCGGATGTCGATCGGCAGGCCGAGCAGGAAGCCGACCGTGCCGGTGGTCCCGAGCAGGATGCCGAAGAAGAAGTTACCCATCAGGCCGCCGAGATTGTCCTCGATATAGCCGCCCAGGCGCGCCAGGCGCTCGGCGCCGAGCAGGCGGCGCAGGCCGCGGATCTGCTGCACGCGCTGGCCCATGCGGGTGTACAGCGCCTTGTTGTCGTAATAGCCCGAGATCAGGCCGGCCACGAACAGCCAGACGCCGGCCACGGCGGCGTAGAACAGGGCCGGGCTGTGCAATGGGTCGATATCGTTGAGGATGTGCAGCGCCTTGATCGGGTCGACCAGGTGGCGTCCGGTGTACCAGCGCACGCCTTCGGCGATGGCCCAGGCCACCGGGAACGCCAGCAGCACGTTGCCGAGCACGGCCACCATCTGGGTGCGGAACACCTTGTTGACCAGTTCGGCCAGCCTGTCGACGTCGATCCCGCGCCCGCTGGCGGAGCGGTGCAGCGAGGCGGCGATGCGCTGGGCCGTCATGGCCGGCTGCTTGGTCGCGACGGTGAAGTGCAGCATGTGGATCAGCACGAAGCCGAGCGAATAGTTCATGCTGAACAGGAAGGCCTCGACCAGTGGCGGCGTCCGCAGATAACCCAGCAGGATCTTGAACAGCGCCATGAAGCCGACGATGACGCCGGCGCCCGAGGACGACCACAGCATCTTGCGCAAGTCCTTGCGGTCTTCGGCGATATAGTGCTCGCCGGTGCGGCTGGCGTTCTCGGTGACGTTGCGCGCCAGCAGATGGACGTTGTCGCGCACCAGGCCGCTGACCTGGTATTTGGTGTTGTGGGCCTCGATCAGTTCTTCGGCCAGAGAAATCGCGGCGCGCTGGCGTGGCGTGAGCAGCGGCGCGTCGAGCGGCGCCAGCTGGCCCGGCTTGTCGGGCTGCGGCACGACGGGCGGCAGGGTTTCGCCGTCGATCACCAGCTCGTCCATCACCTCCAGCGCGGGCGCCGGCGTGGAACCTTTTTCGTCGGTGACGTCGACCAAAAACAGCAGTTTTTGCAGGCGGTCGATACTTTGCTGGATTGCCACCAGCAGGTAGGTCAGGGCGACGCTGGTGCCGGTTGACAGCGCCAGGCGCCGGATCTTGAGCACCACGTCCTCGCATTGGTCGAGCATCACCAGCAGGTGGCGCGCGTCGTCCGGGCGTTCGCGCTCGCCGGCGAGGTAGTGCGCGTATTCGTCGAGGTAGCGGTTGGCCTCGATGTTCTGCATCAGGAACGGCGAATCGAAGTTCTCGATCTGGCTGTAGCTGTGCACCAGGCGCGGCTCGAGGCCGAGCGCGCAGATGCGGCAGGACAGGGTGCGGATCGCGTCCAGCAGGCCCTTGAGCGTGACCACGCGCGCGCGGCCGGGCGCGCTGTCGTCTGGCGACGGAGCGTTGGCGATCACGTCGAACAACTGCATCCAGTCGGCGTCGGGCACCGCGCGGATCCACTCGTAGTCGTCTTCGCGGTACAGCACCTGGTCGAGCGCGTCCGACAGGTACAGGTCGTCGAGCGCCGGCGGCAGGAAGCGGTAGGTGACGCGGCTCTTGAGTTCCGTGACGAAGCCGTCGTTCGACAGGATGCCGATATCGCTGTAGAGACTGGTGTGCCGCCGCTTCTCGAGCAGGGTCGTGATGTAGCGGCGCAGCGCCCAGGCCTGGGATGGATTGCCCTTCAGGAGCTGGGTCAGCGTACGTACCGACTGGGCCGGATCGTCGACCGTCTGCCACACCCAGCGCTGGCGCGGGCGCAAATGGCAGACCAACTCGACCAGAAGGTCGATGTTGTCGCTGTACGGATCGATCCGTTCGAGAGTAGCAAGCATGAAAACAATTTTTACTGGAAAGCCGTAGTGTACGCGAGGCGGGCAGTAAATATGGTGTGGCAACGAACAGTAAGCCGCCGGTCGCGGCCGCCAGGGCAACTGGACGGGAAGGGGCGGTCGCCGCTACACTGGTCCGGTTTATGTTCGAGAAGGCAACCATGTACCTCACCTTTTACAACGGCCAGTGGGCCGAAGGAAACACCCCGCTGTACGGCGCGATGGACCACAGCCTGTGGCTCGGTTCGTCCGTCTTCGACGGCGCGCGCGCGATCCGCGGCAAGCTGCCCGACCTGCGTCCGCACCTCGAGCGCGTCATCGCATCGGCCGAAAAACTGGGCCTGCGCTGCCCCTTGAGCGTGGACGAGATGGAAGCGCTGGTGCGCGAAGGGGTGGCCAGGTTCCCGGCCGACGCCGAGCTGTATATCCGCCCGCTGGTATTTGGTTCGGAGGGTTTCCTGATCCCGGTGGCCGAGAAAAGCCAGTTCGCGCTGACGCTGTTCGATGCGCCGCTGCCGCCGTTCACGGGTTTTTCGAGCTGCCTGTCGACCATGCGCCGCCCGCAGCCGAACATGGCGCCGACCGACGCCAAGGCCTCGGCGCTGTACGCCAACTCGACCCGTGCCATGCGCGAGGCGAAGGAGCGCGGCTTCGACCAGGCGATCATGCTTGACGCCGAAGGCCATGTGGCGGAGTTCGCGGCGTCGAACCTGTTCCTGGTGACCGAGGACGGCAAGGTGGTGACGCCGGCGCTGAATGGCACCTTCCTGGCCGGGATTACCCGTGCGCGCGTGATGGCGCTGCTGGGCGAGGCCGGCGTGCAGGTGGAGGAACGTACCGTCAGGGCGACCGAGCTCAATACCGCGCGCGAGATCTTCAGTACCGGTAACTACGGCAAGGTCACGCCGTGCACGCGCTACGAAGACCGCACGCTCGACGCCGGCCCGATAGCGCGCCAGGCACGTGAGCTGTATCTGGCGTTCACCGAGGCTGGTTGATCACCCGCCATCGTCGTCCCCTTGGGGGCGGGTAGCCAGGTTTGCCAGCGCGGCGGCGACGTCGAACGTGGTGGCTGCGCACCAGTCCTGGGTTCACGCCGGCCCGGTAGCGACGTCGTCGGGTCAACAAAAAAGGCCGGCATCGCCGGCCTTCGTCATGTCACATCGAGATCAGCCGCGTGCTGGTTCTGCGACGTAGATCTCGACGCGGCGGTTGCGCGCCTTGCCCGCATTGTCGTTGTTCGACGCGATCGGTTCGCGCGAGCCGCGGCCTTCGATGGTGATGCGGTTCGGGTTCACGCCGCGTCCGGCCAGGTAGTCGCGGGTGCGCGAGGCGCGGTCGACCGACAGCGGCTGGTTGATCGAATCGCTGCCGGTGCTGTCGGTGTGGCCGATGATGACCACGTTGGTGTTCGGGTTCTCTTGCAGGGTCTGCGCGAAGCGCTGCAGGATCGGCTGGAAGTTGCCCTTGATGTCAGAGCGGCCCGTGTCGAACGAGATGTCGCTCGGGATTTCCAGCTTCAGGCGGTTATCCTGGGTCTGCGTCACTTGCACGCCGGTGCCCTGGGTAGCCTGTTCCATCTGCTGCTTCTGCGCTTCCATGCGCTTGGACCAGATATTGCCGATCACGGCGCCCGCTGCCGCGCCGATGGCTGCGCCACCGGCGACGCGGCCACCGCCGCCGCCGCTGGTCGTGCCGCCGATCAGGCCGCCCAGGCCGGCGCCGATGCCGGCGCCGGTCGCGGTGCCGCGCTGGGTAGCGGACATGTCGGCGCAACCGGAAGCGGTCATGGCGACGATGGCGATGGCGGCGGTCGTTTTGATGAAGTTTTTATGCATGGTGGAACTCCTTAAAGTAAAAATCCGTTTCGTCGTCACACCCGGTACAGGCGCGACCGCGAAACGGATTGGGTGGTGCGACAAGTATGACTTGTCATTTTACCGCGCATCTTGGTGAGCGCAGCTTACTGCTATATACCGCGTCCGCTGATCAGGCGAACCAGGATCATGATGACGGCGACGACGAGCAGGATATGGATGAAGCCGCCGATGGTGTACGAGGTCACCAGGCCGAGCAGCCACAGGATTACGAGAACGACAGCGATGGTATATAACATAATGGTTTCTCCTCTACTGTTTGCGCCGGTTGCGCTGTGAATCCAGTATGTACTTGCTTACTGTTGACTACCGTTCGATGGCGTACATTAAGCACACCTTTTTTGCTTATGCAGGCCAGGGATCCATCCCATCATGCCGACCAGGCCGGTGAAACCGATCAGGCAGGTCAGCAGGCCGCCCGCGATCAGGAACACGATGTCCTGCGGCTGCAGGTGAGCGTTCCCGTCGGGCGCCGGACCGGCCGACAGCAAGCCGAACAGAGTCAGTACGATTCCCCAGACAATGATACCGATCCAAGCCATGCTGTTCATGCGCTTCTCCCACGGTTGATGGTGTGCCGCCATTCGTTTCAGCGTGAATCGATTGTCGGGTCAGCTCATCCATAATTCCGTGCGTTGGCGCACATTGCGTTCAGGAAAAACTTTGGCCGGGACGCTTGCGCGTTCCCGGCCATCCTGCAGTCATGCGTGCTGCGTAATCAGGCGACCGAACGCAGGCGTCCCTTGACGATGCGCACACGGTCGCCGCTGCGCCATTGCGGCTGGCTGTTCTGGCGGAAAGTGCGCAGCGTGCCGTCGTCCAGGCGCACGCGGATCTCGTAGCTGGTGGTGGCCTTCATATTGCCTTCGACCTGGTTGCCGACCACGGCACCGCCGATGGCGCCGGCCGCGGTGGCCAGGGTGCGCCCGGTGCCGCCGCCGACCTGGTTGCCCAGCAGGCCACCGATGACGGCGCCGCCGGCCGCGCCCAGCCCGCTGCCTTCGGCGCGCTGGGTGATGGTGCGGACCGATTCGACATTGCCACAGTTCGAGCACCAATCGCGCTCGTTGGCGGCGAGCTGGGTGGGCTTGGTTTCCTTCGCCGGGGCGGCGACCGGCGCCACTTGCTGCACCGGGGCCGCGGCTGGTAAGGCGGCGGGTGCCGGCGCATAAGCTTGTTGCGCGGCTGGCGCCAGCGGCGCGCCAGGGTAGGCCGTGCCAGGCGCCACGGCATGGCCGGGCGCCGTTGGCGGCACGTCCTGCGGCAGGGTCGAGGCCAGGGCCAGGCGGTCGGCCTCGGTCAGCTGGCGGTTGGCGGTGCCCCCGACCGACGAGGGCAGCCAGCCCATGATGGCGGCGGTGCCGACCATGCAGAACAGCACAACGGCGGCGGCCGCCAGCAGCAGCAAGGGATGCGTGCGGTTCTTGGCGGGATTGATTGGTGGCGTATTCATCGTGATTCCTTTCGTATGGCGGTGACGCCCTAGGTTCAACAATTGTCCCTAGGAACAACCTAAGGTTCCGTGCGTCACCGTACATACTCGCTCAAGGGCGCCGGTTACGCTGGCTGAAATTGTTTGCAAATGTATCTGCAACACGGCGACTCCGGCTTGCGCCATGTGCTGTCTCATGAGGAAAAGAATGAACTCTGCGGTCCCCCCGCCCGTCGCCGAGCACAACAGCAACCAGCTATTGGCCGCGCTACCACCGCAAGACCTGGCGCGGGTCCTGCCGTTGTTGGAGATGGTCAAGGTAGAGGCTGGACAAGTGCTTAGCGAGGCCGGTGACCCAATCGAGCACATTTATTTTCCACATGACTGCCTGGTGTCGCTGCTGGGCGTGGTCGACGGACGCATGACGCTCGAGGTCGGCCAGGTCGGACGCGAAGGCATGCTGGGCGCGACTACCGCGCTCGGTCACGACACCACCCAGGTGCGGGCCGTGGTTCAGCGCGCCGGCAGCGCCAGCCGCATGGAAGGAGCGCGTTTTCGTACCGAGGTCGAGCGCAATCCGGCGCTGCAGCGCTTACTGTACCGCTACACCGATGCGCTGCTGGCACAGGCGATCCAGATCGCCGTCTGCAGCCGCTTCCATGTGCTCGAGGCAAGACTGGCGCGCTCGCTGCTGGTCACGCGCGACCGGCTGCAATCGGACCGGTTTCATCTGACCCATGAATTCCTTGCACATGCACTGGGAGTGCGGCGCGTCGGTGTCACCAAGGCAGCTAGTGCACTGCAGCAACAAGGATTGATTAACTACAGCCGCGGCAATATCGAGATCCTCGACCCGGAGCGGTTGGTGGCGGCGTCGTGTACCTGCTACCAGATTGTCAGGGAGGCCGGATCGCTGGCGGTGGCGCAGGCGAGCTGAGTCACTCCAGCGCTGGTCGAGTGCGTCGGCGCCGCGGCAGTCAGTCCTGCCGGCTTCTTCTGGCGCATTCGACAACAACAAGAGATAAAACAACAACGCCCGGACGAGCCGGGCGCTGTTGTTGGCGGACTACCTGGATCAGTTGGTGGTCTTGACCTGGTTGCCGATCACGCCGCCGACGGCTGCGCCGCCCACGGTGCCGATCGCGCTGCCGCCGGTCACGGCGCCGCCCAGCACGGCGCCGGCGCCGGCGCCGATCGCGGTGTTACGGTCCTGCTTCGACATGTTCGAGCAGCCGGTCATGCCGAGCGCTGCGGTTGCCAGGGTTGCGGTCACTACCAGGGTTTTGATGGTTTTCATGATGATCTCCTTTGATGGGGGTTACTTCAGGCGCAGGTCATTCCTGACCGATTTGACGCCCTTGACGGTTCGCGCGACCGAGGCCGCCGCGGCTACGCTGTCCGCCGAGCTTACGAAGCCGCTAAGCCGGACAATTCCTTGATACGTGTTGACATCGAGATCCGAGACCGTCAGTTCCGGATCGAGCCGGAGCGCGCTGCGCACACTGGCGCTGATGGCGTCGTCGTCGACGGCTTCGACGGCGCCGAAACCAGGGATGCCGGACGTACAGCCTGCCAGTGGTCCACCGGCCAGCAAGGCCAGCAGGACCGGGATGCGTGCGTAATGCTTGATGCTCGATCGGTTCATTCAGGTGATTCTTTTCTCGGTGACTTGGCCTCAAGCGTAGAGACCGTTGCTAATTTGATCTGTTCGGCAACACACAATCGGCATGCAGTGTTGTTACAGGTTGTTTCAGCCAAGCACTTGGCTGAACAATGTGCGTCAACGTACCGAGGCCAGTCGATAACAGGTTTATAACGTTCTCTACAACACTTCCCCAGGAGAATATGAGATGAATAAACATCAAACGATGACCGGGTTTGCCCGCCTTGGCTGCGTCACCGCCGTGCTGGCACTGACCGCTTGCGCAAGCCCTGACCAGGCCCCGGCCACGGCCGACGTGGCGGTCTCGCGCCATGCGGTTGAAAACGCCGTGTCGGCGGGCGCCGCTGAACTGGCGCCGGCCGAGATCACCGCCGCGCGCGACAAGATGGTCCGCGCCAACCAGGCCCTGGCCGCGCGCGACTACAAGCTGGCGCGCGAACTGGCGGTGCAGGCCCAGGCCGACGCCAAGCTGGCACAGAGCAAGGCTGTCTCGGCCAAGGCCACCGCCGCCTCGACCCAGCTGAACGAAGACCTGCGCGTGCTGCGTGAGGAAGTCGATCGCGCCAACACCCAGTGATATTGCACCAGCGACGCCCGCACTGAACGCATGAGTCCGCGCCGTCGAACGGCGCTCCAACAAGAAGAGGAAAAAGAACATGAAAAACCGTAAATCAGCCGTCTCGATACTGGCCGCCGCCGTGCTGGCCGCCGCCTGCGCCAGCGCACCGGTAACCACCCCGACCCTGGACCAGGCGCGCGCCGACTTTGTCAGCGCCAATAACAATCCACAGGTCTCGACCTATGCCCCGATGGAATTCAAGCAGGCCAGCGAAGCGCTCGACCAGGCCAACCAGGCCGCGGCGCGCCGCGAAAGCCTGAATGATGTCGATCGTCTGGCCTACGTCGCCAAGCAGCGCATCGCCACCGCCCAGGAAGTCGCCAAGGCCAAGGCCGCCGAGGCCGACATCGCCGACGCCTCGCGCCAGCGCGACCAGGTTCGCCTTGAGGCGCGTACGGCGGAAGCCGACCGCGCCAAGCGCGACGCCGAAGCCGCCCAGGCCGCGGCCCAGCAAGCCCAGGCGCAGGCGCAGGCCGCCCAGCAGCAGAACGCCGTGCTGGCCGAGCGCGCCGCCCAGCTGGAAGGCCTGCTGAACGATATCCAGGCCGTCAAGACCGAGCGCGGTTATGTGGTGACGATCGGCGACGTGCTGTTCGCCACCGACCAGGCAACCCTGAATCCGAACGGAACCTCGACCTTGCGCAAACTGGCCGACGTGATGACGCAGAACCCTAACCGCACCGTGCTGGTCGAAGGGTTTACCGACAGTACCGGCAGCGCGAGCTATAACCAGGACCTGTCGCAGCGTCGCGCCAATGCGGTGGCCACGGCGCTGACCCAAATGGGTGTCGCGCGCGACCGCATCGCGATGAAAGCCTATGGCCAGGCCTTCCCGGTGGCGTCGAACGACAACGCCTCGGGCCGCCAGCAGAACCGCCGCGTCGAAATCGTCCTGTCGAATGAAGGTGCGGCAATTCCCCCGCGCGCAGCAATGCGTTGAACCAGATAGCAAACGAAATAAGGAACCACCATGGAACAGACCAACAACCTGGCGCACGGCTTCGACATCTCGGCGATCCGCCGCGCGGCGGCCAACCTCGATGACGGCGCCGTCACCGAGGGTTACCAGGCCGACCGCGAAGCGGTCATCGCGATGCTCAACGATGCCCTGGCCACCGAGCTGCTGTGCGTGATGCGCTACAAGCGGCACTACTACACGGTGGCCGGTCCCAACACCGGCCACATCAAGGCCGAGTTCCTCGAGCATGCCCAGCAAGAGCAAGACCATGCCGACCGCATCGCCGAACGCATCGTACAGCTCAACGGCTCGCCCAACTTCAATCCGGCCACCTTCACCGCGCGCAGCCATGCCGAGTACGACGAATCCGACGACGTGCAGGCGATGGTGCGGGCCGACCTGATCGCCGAGCGGGTCGCGATCGAGTCCTACCGGCAAATGATCGCGGCGATCGGCGACAAGGATCCGACCACGCGCGCGCTGCTGGTCGATATCATGGCCGTCGAAGAAGAGCACGCCGACGACTTGCGCGACCTGATGGCCTGAGCCAGGTTGTTCGTCAGACTGACCGATTCACCAAAGTGACAGGAGTAGAACATGCTAGAACCTTCCCGCAACACCAACGGCAGCATGCACCCGATCAGCGGCAGCACCTACGCCACCCAGTCCGATCTGACGGCGCTGGTGCGCGACGCGCAATCGATGCTGACGGCGGCCGCCTCGCTCACCGGCGAGAAGGCCGAGGAGCTACGCGCACGCGGCATGGAGCTGCTCGACAAGGCCCTGGGCGGCGCTAGCCTGCTGCCGACCCAGGCCGTCGTCAAGGGCAAGGAACTGGCCCATACGGCCGATGTGTATGTCAAGGATCACCCTTGGCGCACGATGGCGATCGCGGGCGGCGTCGGGGTGCTGATCGGCCTGCTGCTAAGCCGTAAACATTGACGCCGGGGGCCAACGTGGATAAGAAAGAAGCGATCATACAGAACCCGGGTGTCATCAACGGCATTTCGAGCCTGTTCAAGAGCCTGTTCGGGCTGGCGGTCTCACGGGTCGAACTCGCGGCGCTCGAGCTGACCGAAGTACGCAACCACATCATCGAGCTGCTGGCCCTGTTCGCCGCAGCGGTACTGGCGGTCTGGTTCGCCATCGCCTTCGGCGCCATGACGGTGGTCGCGCTGGCGTGGGATTCGATGGGCTGGACCATCCTGCTGATCATGTTCGCGGTATTTGCGCTGATCACGGCCGTGCTGGTGACCAAGGGACTTTCCCTGCTCAAGCAGAACAAGCTGGCCTTCCCGGCGACGATGAAAGAACTCAAGAACGACCGCGAGATGTTGTTGTAAACGGCTGCTACTGGTGATCGCTGTCAGCGGCTGCCGCAGGGGCTGCCGTGGGTGGCGATGACGAGCGGAATGCACGCACGCCGCCATACGCGGTGCCAACAAGGGAGAAAGTATGCAGAATCGAAACGGAACGACTGGCCTGGCCGGTCATCAGCACAGCCTCGATCCGGCGGTGCGCAAGGCAGAATTACTGCGTGAAGGCGAATTCTTCCGCGCAGGCGTGGCGCACGCCAAGGCCAATATTCAGCACAGCATCAAGCCTGAAGTCATGCTGCACTCGGCGATGGATCACGCCACCTGGGCCTTGCGCGCCCGAGCCGATGCGATGCTCAAGCCGACCGGTACCAATGTGTCGGTGCTGCTGCCGTATGCGCTGGGGGTCGTCAATTTCGTGCGTCAGCGCCGCCTGGGCAAGCAAGCAGCGGGCGCCGCCCTGGTGCTCGGCGCACTTGGCTGGTACGCAAATCGCAAACGGGCGCAGCAAATACCAGATTAAGGGTAAGCTGTGTTTCATCGGTCGCCGCAACAGGTTTGCGGCGCCGAACAGGCAGGAGCGAGCGATCGCCGACATCAACAACGATAGGCGAATCGCGCAGTACGGAACGTAGTACAGCACGCAGTACAGCACGCAGTACGGAACGCAGTACAGAATATGGTGGGGCTTGAGCGGCGTCGCAATCGGGGATTGGACGCCGTCTTTTTTTGTCTGCCATTATTGTCCGCCGTGATGCGCGGCTGCCGCCCGGGCTGGCATATCCTCGGGCAGCTGTTTGGGTATATAACGCCTGGCGTGGCAAGCGGTTGACACGCGGTTGCGCGATTGTTCAAGAAGGTGTGGCGGGCACGGCAGGAACGTGCTCATGCGGTATGCTGGCGTCCAACCCGAACCGCGAGGCGCCGCATGCATCCGTCCAATATCGTCCTGCTCGAATTCCATCCCGAACGCGATGACCTCAGCCCCGACAAGGAGCTGCGCAACGGTCTCTCGGTCGCCTTGCGCATGGGCGACATCCTGTGGCTGGCCAATGACGAGTCGCTCAGCATCGAGCGTCTGACCCTCGAAGCCGAGGACAGCCGCGGCAAGACCAGTTTCGCCCGCGCGCACCGCCAGTACGCGCTGCACGATTTCCTGCAGTTGCCCTTGCCGCCGTACGAGGCGGAAGGCAAGCGCATCAACGAGGCCGATATCGAGGGCCTGGCCAGCGACGGCGACTACCTGTGGCTGACCGGCTCGCACAGCCTGCGCCGCAAGCAGCCCGACGAGGGCGACGGCGTGCGCCGCTCGCACAAACGCCTGGCCAGCGTCAGTGCGGACGGCAACCGCTACCTGCTGGCGCGTATTCCACTGCTCCAGCAGGACGGCAGGCCCACCCTCGTGAAGCAAGCAGGTCAGAAGGGCAAGCGGCGCAGCGCGGCGCTGCTGCGCGGTGACGAGCACGGCAACGAGCTGACCGCATTGCTCAGGAACGATGAGCATTTCGGTCCGTTCCTGGCAATCCCCGGCAAGGATAATGGTTTCGATATCGAAGGGATCGCCCTGGCCGGCAAGAACGTGCTGCTGGGCCTGCGCGGGCCGGCGCTGCGCGGCTGGGCCGCGATCGTCGAGGTGGCTCCCGTCGACGATGCCGAAGAAGGCTGGTTGCGGCTGGCGCCGCTCGACGGGGAAGGCACGATGTATCGCAAGCACTTTCTCGACCTGAACGGATTGGGCATCCGCGACCTGTGCGTGCAGGGCAAGGATGTGCTGATCCTGGCGGGGCCGACGATGGATCTGGATGGGCCCGTCATGCTATACCGCTGGCCCGGCGGCGCGCGGCCCGGCAAGGCGTCGGCGGTGACCCGCGACATGCTCGAGCAGGTGCTGGCGCTGCCGTTCGGGCAGGGCGTCGACCATCCGGAAGGGATTTCGCTGTTTTCGAGCCAGGACGGCAAGGAAGAAGGGCTGCTGGTGGTACACGATTCGGCCTCGCCCAGCCGCCAGATCGGCGACAGCACCCTGGTGGCGGACGTGTATCCGTTGCCGCCGCGGCGCAGCAAGAAGTAATCCAGGAGAGGCGTCAAAGCACTGCGACCTGCAGCAGCTGGCGGTTCAACGCCGGGCCCTACCTCACGAAGGCCGGGGCCAGGTTTTGCGAGCGCAGTCCAACCGCCGCCAACCTGGCCCCGTCTTCGGGCGGGCGACCTGCTCAGGAACTGATTTCTTGCGCTGCGGCTGGCGGGTGGCCGGATGCTCACTGCCGCGGCATTGGCTTGCCCAACTGCGCAGTCTCGCGCTGCCAGGTCGCGCGCGCCTCGTTCATGCACGATGTGCGCTCGGCCGCCGGCACCTTGCGGCAGGCGTTCTGCGCTTCCTGCAGCGCGGCGCCGAGTTCCTTGCGCAAGGTCTGCTGCTCCGGATCGTTGCGGTACCAGCGCGCCGGGTCTCCCTTGGCGATTTCGTGGGCTTGCTGGCGGGCGGCGATCGGGTTGACGGTCGCGTCAGTCCCGGCCACGGCCACGGCGGACTCCTGGGCCGCCACCGAGAATGTGGCGCCAACCAGCGCGCAGGCGCAAGCGCCGCGCAGAATACGGATCAATATTGCCATGCTTGCCTCCAGCTGTTCGAGGGCCGGCGGGGCGGCCGGGAATGCATGAGGGCGGGCAGAGCGAGCTCGTCCCCACCCACCATCTTGCCTGGGGATCAGTAGCGATAGACGCGGCCGTCGACGATGCGCACGCGGTTGCCCACGCGCAGGTCATAGGCGCTGTCCTGGGTCACGGCGCGGTATTCGCCGTTATCCATGCGCATATTGATCTGGTACATCTCCGGACCTGCGGCATTGCGATTCTTCTCGACGTTGTTGCCAACGACCGCGCCGGCCAGGCCACCGGCCACGGTGGCGGCGGTGCGGCCGCTGCCGCTGCCGATCTGGCTGCCGGCCAGTGCGCCGACCACGCCGCCCAGCACACCGCCAGCGCCGCTGGTGCGGTTTTCGCCCTGGACCACCTGGATTGATTCGATCACGCCATATCCCGCCGAGGCGGTGCTGCTGCCCGAGCCATAACCATTGTTATAACCATACGGCTGGGAGCTGTTGCTGGCGCAGCCAGTGAGCAGTGCACCGGTGGCGAGCAGGGCAACGACAAATTTACGGTTTGCATTCATGTTGTTCTCCTGACAAAAGTATGAATCCAGAATAGTCAGGTGCCAGAGCAGGGTCTGTGCGTTGCCGCACCCACCTTGCCGCGAGGGTAGAACCCGTCACTGTTGCCGCACTGCATCCTTCGCGATGCAGGTGTTTCGTTTCCGGTACAGGGATGCGTCGCGTATTTCGCAAGATAAGGATGAGTACCAACACTCTGTTAGTTGTGTTCGGCATCGAACAGAAGGCGCGTGCGTGGCATGTAAAGATGTGTCCAGTGTTGACAAATGGAGAACAAAAAAAATGAAGACTTCGCATGCGCTCGTCCTGATCGGTGTAGCCCTCGGCTTTACCGGCCACGCTGCCGCCATGCAGCCGGCGCTCGACGCGAAGACCATTCATCAACAGGCGATGGATGCCGCCGAAATCACCTATGACGCCGCCAAGCTGCGGTGCGACGCGCTGGCCGGCATCCCGCACGAGATCTGCGTCGCCGATGCGCGCGCTGCCCGGGTGCGGGTCGAAGAAGAGGCGGGCGCCGCCTACAAGAACACGCTGGCGGCCTATACCCAGGCGCGCATGCGCATCGCCTCGGCCTATTACGAGCGTGACAAGACGCGCTGCGGCGCGGCGGTCGGCAACGACCGCGAAGTCTGCCTGCGCCAGGCCAAGGCCACCCTGGTGGCCACCCAGGCCGATGCGCGCGCCGACCGCAAGGCGATCGAGGCGCGCCTTGATGCGCAGGACGCCAAGATCGATGCCGAATTCAGGGTCGCACTGCAGAAGTGCGATGCCTACGCCGGAGACGTCAAGGAAGGGTGTGTCAGCACCGCCCGGACGGCCTATGGCAAATAAAGAACCCGCGGGCCGGATTGCCGGCACCGCCCAACCCGCCCGCAAGGGTATTGCTGCACCATGATTATCAACAAGGAGCCATCATGAAAATCGCTAAAAACCTCATCTCCGCCGCCTTCGTCGCCACCGTCGCCATCACCGCCGTCGGCTGCTCCTCGACCAACCAGCAAGCCAGCACCGGCGAGTACATCGACGACGCCGTGATCACCACCAAGGTCAAGGCCGCCCTGGTCAACGATCCGAACGTGAAGGCACGCGAAGTCAACGTCGAGACCTTCAAGGGCGACGTCCAGCTGTCGGGCTTCGTGGCCGATGCGCGCGACGCGCAGCGCGCCGTCGAGATCGCCCGTGGCGTCAAGGGCGTGACTTCGGTCAAGAATGACATCCGTGTGAAATAATAGGCAGTACAACCGGGGCGGCCCGGTATCTCGTTCAGGCACACCATGCAGCTAGCACACACCGATCCGGCCACGCCGGCAGCATCCAACCCATTGCCTGAATCTACCGCCGCCCCCGGCGGCGACGCCCGCGCCGATCCACGCGCGGGCGACGACATCACCTTGCAGATCGGTGGCATGCGCGTGCCGCTGCATGTCAATGCGCGCGGGCTCTCGCTCGGCATCCTTGCCACGATCGCCTTCGTGTTCGCGCTGCAGTGGGCGCAAAAATTCTTCGTCCCGTTGCTGCTGGGCATCCTGATTGCCTATACCCTCAATCCCGTCGTGCGCTGGCTAGAACGCTGGCACATCCGCCGCATCATCGGCGCGACCCTGGTCACGGCCGTGATCGTCGGTGCGATGGCGGGCACGCTGTACCGGCTGCAGGGAGAGTTCTTCAATATCCTTGACGAGTTGCCGACCTTGACCCACAAGGTCACGCGCATCCTCACCAATACCAGCGGGCAGCGCTCGACCCTGCAGCAGATGCAGGCGGCGGCGGCCGAGATCGAGCGCGCGGCCAGCAATGTCGGCGCCGACGCCAAGCGCCTGGCGCAGCAGCGGCGCCAGAACCCGCCGACGGCCGCGGCGAGTTCGCCGATCCGCGTGATGGACTGGGTGCTGGCCGGCTCGATGAGCCTGGCCGCCTTCATGTCGCAAGCGACCATGGTCGTGTTTCTGGTGTTCTTCCTGCTGTTGGCGGGGGATACCTTCAAGCGCAAGCTGGTCAAGCTCACCGGGCCTTCGCTCACGCGCAAGAAAGTCACGGTCCACATCCTCGACGATATCAATACCTCGATCCAGAGCTATATGTTCATGCTGCTGGTGACCAATATCCTGCTGGCCTTGCTGATGTGGGGCGCGCTGCGCCTGATCGGCCTCGAGAACGCCGGCGCCTGGGCCGCCTTCGCCGGTGTGGCCCACCTGATGCCGTATTTCGGTCCGCTCGTGATCACGGTCGCGACCGGCATGGCGGCCTTCCTGCAGTTCGAGACCCTGAGCATGGTGATGCTGGTGGCGGGCGCCTCGCTGGTGATCGCGACCCTCGTTGGCATGGTCGTCGCTACCTGGATGACTGGAAAGATCGCGCGCATGAACCCGGCCGCGGTCTTTGTCAGCCTGTTGTTCTGGGGCTGGTTGTGGGGCGTGTGGGGCTTGCTGCTCGGGGTGCCGGTAGTGATGGTCCTGAAGGTGGTGGCCGAGCGGGTCGAGGGGATGGAAGTGGTGTCCGAGCTGTTGGGCGAATAATCTCCTTACCTTTACCGGAAGCAGGGTGGAAAGGAGCCTTCCACCCTGCATGCCTTACGCGGCGCTGGTCTTCGGCTCAACCCCGGTAATTTCTTTCGGCTTGTTGTGCAAGCTTCCCATCTGCAGCGCATACTGGCGCGCGAATTCGGCGCCCAGGAAAAAGATCTGTGCCGAGTAATATACCCACAGCAGCAGCGCGATCAGGGAGCCGGCGGCGCCGAAGCTGTCGGTGGTGCCGCTATTGCCGATATACAGGCCGATCCCGAACTTGCCGAGCGTGAACATCGCGGCCGTGCCGAGCGCGCCGATGGTGACGTCCTTCCACGACAGCCGCACGCGCGGCAGCAGCTTGTAGATCACGCCGAACAGAGTGGCGATGACCAGGAAGCCAATGCCCGAGGCGACCCAGCCCATGACGATGGCGGCGTCCTGCCACACACCGGTGATGAACTTCTCGGCCACCGTGGTGGCGGCGCTCACGACCAGCGACACCATCAGCAGGAAACCCAGCACCAGCACCATGCCGAACGACAGCAAACGGGTACGGATCGTGTTCCAGATGCCGGCATCGGCCGGCGCCGGCAAGCCCCAGATCTCGTCCAGGCTATCCTTGAGTTCGGAAAACACGGTAGTGGCGCCGACGATCAGCAGCACGGTGGCGACGATCGTGGCGAAGCGGCCCGTTTCCTTGTTCTGGGCGCCGGCCAGGATGGCCTGGATCGTGTCCGCGCCTTGCGCACCCAGCAATCCACGCAGCTCGGCCAGCAACTGGCCTTGTGCCGCTTCTTCGCCATAGAAGAAACCGGCGACGGCAATCACCAGCACCAGGATCGGCGCCAGCGAAAACAGCGTATAGAAGGCCAGTGCGGCGCCCTTGCTGGAGGCACGGTGGTCCAGCCATTCCATCACGGCGCAGCGCAAGACCTTCAAAATCTGGTTCGTATAAGGGAACCATTTCTTAACTGCCATATACCATCCTCCAAATGAAAAGGGGGCCGAAGCCCCCTGAATAAGCGTTGCCACGACTAATCCACTGTCCCGGCCACCGTACGGGACGGCGGCCGGGAAGACGTGTGCGTCGGGGCGATGTCGCCTAAGGTATTACTGCTGGACTGGCACTTCGACCGTGATCTGGTCGACTTCGACGCGACGGTTAGGTTCCAGGCAGGCGATCAGCTGAGCGCGGTTCTTCTGGTTGCACTCGACCAGAGGATTGGCTTCGCCCTTGCCGACGGCGCGCAGGCGGTTGCCGTCGATGCCCTTGCCGACCAGGTATTCACGCACGGCGTTGGCGCGGCGTTCCGACAGTTTCTGGTTGTACGATTCCGAACCCAGGCGGTCGGTGTAGCCGGTGATTTCGACGTTGGTGACCGAGGTGTCGGCTTGCAGGGCAGTGGCGATCTCGTCCAGCTTCGGCGCCGGGGTGATCACTTCAGCCTTGTCGAAGGCGAACAGCTTGGTGGCTTCCAGGGTCACTTTCTGGAAGCGTGGTGCTGGCGGTGGTGGCGGTTCGACTGGCGCCGGTGCTGGAGGCGGCGCCTCGACCACTGGTGCCGGAGCCGGTGCCGGCGGTGCTGGCGGCGGGTTGAACGCGTAGTTCAGGCCGACGGTCAGCATCTTGTTGTTGCTGCGCTTGAAGCCGAATTCTTCGTCATCACGCAGGAAGCCGCGCACGGTGCGCAGGTCGGCTTGCAGCGACCATTGCGGGGTCAGGCTAGCCTGGAAACCGATACCGACGGTTGCATACGGCGAGTTTTTCTCGACGTTGCGGATTGGGTTGTTAACCTTGTCACGCTCGGCGCCCAGGCCGAACAGGACGAACGGACGGAAGCGATCGCGGCTCAGCATCAGCAGGGCGTCGACGCCCAGCAGGGTCTGGCGGTATTCGTTGCGACCCTGCTCGAAGCGGGTCTGGCTGGCACCGATCTGGATATCCCAGTTCTGGTGCACCGCCTTACCGAATTTCAGGCCACCACCGGTGTCGCGGTCGTCCACGCCGAAGTCGGCATCCGGCTTCACGTGGTTAACGCTTGGCTGGATGTACCACGACGGGTTGAGCTCTTGGGCGAGGGTGGCGCCGGATGCGCACAGCAGTGCAGCAGCCAGGGCGATCTTCTTGGTATTGTTCACAGGTAACTCCCGTAGGTTAAAGTTGATGACAACGCATACGTCAGCAGCGATGTTGGATAAAGAATAACAGTGCAAGTTCCGTAAGCTCGGTGCGGTAGCGCACCCAACGCAGAATGGCGATGTAATTTTACAACAGTGGTAAATATTCCACATTTCCAAGATGAAACGAACTGTAACCACCTTGTCATTTGGTGCATGGGTGCGGACGTGACGGTCGTCACGCGATTTTCATAGAAAATTGATATTGGCGCCGGTGACGTGACATCCCGCCATGCGCATATCCAGCGCGGCGCCACGTCGTGATGGCGCTTCGCAATAAAGCGATCCATCATTTCGTAGGGCATTCGACAATTAGTGCCTGCAGGAATCTTGTCGAATGTTGGATGGCGCACAGACCATGATGTCTGATGCAGGCAATCTTGAGCCCAGTTAAGCGGAACCGAGATGTTGTCAGGGTGTCATACGACACACAGCGACCCGGACCACACAGTCTCACTCTCTATAATGGAGCTCATCGATATGCATGCAACGACTCAGCACAACGCGGTATCTGGCGAAACCGGCGCAGTGCACACTTCCGGCAATTCGGCGTTGATCGAGCGCGTCCCGCCACAACCGACCGAACGCGCGCCGATTTCCCTGGCCCCGATCGAGCGTGTGCGTTCGACCTCGGCTACCCAGCGTCGCATCGAAAACATGCAAAAGCTGATCAACGAGCTGTCGAGCCACGAAATGCTGGCCGACGAAATTGCCTGGTTCCTCAAATTCTCGCCATCGGGCGCCCGCAAGTACATCCGCGACCTGCGCGAAGCCGGCGTGATCGAACTGGCGCGCTATATCGAAGGCACCGCGACCTACCTGGGCAAGGCTGTGTACCAGATTTCGCCAGATCCCGATCGCGTCAAGGCGTTCCTGGCCGCGATCTGCCAGCCGAAGCGCGAGGGCGCCGCCCCGCGCAAGGAGCGTCCGGGCCTGCGCGAACAGAATATGGCCGGCAGCGGTCGCCACTTCCATATCCTGGCCGATGACACCCATTATGCGATCCGCGTGAACCGTAGTCCGGTCGCCCGTGACCCGCTGGTGGCTGCCCTGTTCGGCCCGGCTCCCGGCCAGAACGCCGCCGTCGCCAAGGAACGCGCCTGAGTGTGCGCCCGGGGCTGGCGCGGTAGAGACCCGCAATAGCCCTGGTTCGACGATCGCTGTCGTCATTTCGCCGCGCTTCATGCGCGGTTTTTGTTTTTTGTGCGGCTGGCACGCGGCGCGCTTGTTGCGAATACGCCGTCACGGTTCTTTGTGTTGACCGACAATTTGCAGCTCCTGTGTTGAAAACCGGTCAATAATCCTCACTTGTCTGCCATGTCGCCGCTCAGCCGGCGTTAAACCAGATAGGAGTGACGATGTTACCGAGTGCCGAATCGCTGGAAGGCAAAGCAGTCCCGAACGTGATCTTCAAGGCCAGGCCCGATGACCAGTGGCGTGATCTGAGCTCGGACGAGCTGTTCAAGGGCCGCACGGTGGTCGTGTTTTCCCTGCCGGGTGCCTTCACGCCCACCTGTTCCTCGACCCATCTGCCGCGCTATAACGAGCTGGCGCCGGTGCTGCGTTCGCACGGCGTGGACGACATCCTGTGCATCTCGGTCAATGATGCCTTCGTCATGAACCAGTGGAAGGCGGGCCAGGACGCCGGCTATATCACTGTCATTCCAGACGGTAATGGCGACTTCGCCGAAGGCATGGGCATGCTGGTCGACAAGCGCGAGCTCGGTTTCGGCCGCCGTTCCTGGCGCTATTCGATGCTGGTGCGCGATGGCGTGATCGAGAAAATCTTCATCGAACCGGAGCGCGAGGGCGACCCGTTCGAGGTATCCGATGCCGATACCATGCTGGCCTACCTGGCGCCGGACGCCGAAGTGCCGGAACCTGTCGTGATGTTTTCGCGTCCTGGCTGCCCGCATTGCGCGCGCGCCAAGCAGGCACTGCGTGACAACGATATCCATTACACCGACATCTCTGAAGATCAAAAGATCAACACCATCGTCCTGCGCGGCGTGACGGGCCGCATGACCTGGCCGCAAGTCTTCGTTGGCGGCGAGCTGATCGGTGGCGCCGACGAGGTGCAAGCCTGGCTGGCCGCCAGGGCTTGAGCATGGAAGGGATCATGATCGGTGCGCTGGGCCTGGCCGGACTGGCGGTATGGCTATGGCCAAAGTGGCGCCTGCGTCGTGCGCTGGCCCAGCCATTGCCGGCCGCGCAGGCCGCCATCCTGGCGCGCAATGTGGTCCAGTATGCCGGAATGGACGAGAACCAGCGCCGCTGCCTGCAGCGGATGGTCCAGCAATTCCTGCACGAGAAGAAATTTGTCGGGTGTGCCGGTCTGGACGTGACCGACGAGATGCGGGTGACGATCGCGGGCCAGGCCTGCCTGCTACTGCTGGGGCGGGTAGGCGACAGCGGCAAACCCGCTATCTATCCCACACTCGATCTGATCCTGGTCTATCCCGGCGCCTTCCTGGTACCGCGCAAGCAGGTTGACCTTTCCGGCGTGGTGACCGAGGAACGCCAGGATCTGTTGGGCGAATCCTGGGGCGACGGCCGCGTGATCCTGTCCTGGGACCACGTGCGGCGCGCTGGTCACGCCGAGTCGGCCGGACACAATGTGGTGCTGCACGAGTTCGCCCACCAGCTCGACAGCGAGTCGGGCAATACGAATGGCGCGCCTTACCTGGGCAGCAGCGAGCGCTATCGCAGCTGGTCCGAAGTGCTGTCGCGCGACTATGCGAATCTGCGCCAGGAGGCGATGTGGGGCATGCAGGGCGTGCTGGATCACTACGGCGCGACCAATCCTGCCGAATTCTTCGCGGTGGCGACGGAAAGTTTCTTCGAGCAGCCGCATCAGCTTGCGGCGCGTCATCCAGCTCTGTACGGCGAATTCCTCAAGTATTACCGGATTGATCCACGTCAATGGCAGATCGCTCCACCAGCGCCGGTCATCGAACCGTCGAGCTATGGCGTGGTCTATGGGCAGTGGCGGTAGACAGCGTGCGATTGCGTACAGATGGGCCGGCGCGACAGGCGCATGCTTGAGCTACCCATCCAGGAGGAATCGCCTATGTCCACCATTATTGCAGGACGTTTCCAGCTTCAGGAAGATGTCGACCGAGCGCGCGGCGCCTTGATCGACGCCGGCTTCGCTGCCGACCGTATCAGCGGCTTTTACTTGTCCCAGCCGGGCCAGCACGACATGACGCCCATAGGCGGCGACCACATTCAGTCGCCCGGCGCCAAGGAGGCGCCCGAGGGCGTGGTGAAAGGCGTGGCCACGGGTGGCGCCGTCGGGGCTGCCGTGGGCGCCGCGACCTCGCCGGTAACCGGGCCGCTGGGACCCATTGTCGGCGGGCTGGTGGGCGGCCATGTCGGCTCGCTGTTCAGCTTCAGCAAGATGAAAGAGCGGGGCGAGCCCGAAGAGGGAGGCGAGAACGCCGTCCCGCCGCGTACTGCCGGCATGCTGGTGGCGGTCGCTTTCGACGATCCCGAACAGCAAGCGCGCGCGGTCGACCTGCTGCGCCAGCTCGGCGCCCACCATATCGAGCGCGCCCAGGGCAATATCGTGGACGGCGACTGGGCCGATTTCGACCCCGGCAGCCGGCCGGACGTCATTGCCTGACGACCTCGGGCGCCGCCCGCGGCGCTCACGTCTGCACGCGAACTGCCTAATTCACACTTGATCCTAATCAACAGCCCTCTGTTGTCTTTTCCCTACACTCGACGTTCCATCGCGCCACTGGCTTGGGCCATGGCGCTAACGAGAACAGGAGCGAGACAATGGCAGGACAAGACAAGCGGGTGGCACTGGTGACGGGTGCGATGGGTGGGCTGGGCACTGCGCTGTGCCGCCGCCTGCACGCAGAGGGATTTCTGGTGGCGGCGACGCATTCGCCGCAGAATGCGCGGCGCGACGCCTGGCTGGCCGGCCAGCAGGCCGAGGGCATCGAAGTACGCGCTTACGAGCTCGACGTCTCCAATGGCAGTGCCTGCGACAACGCCGTGCGCCAGGTGCTGGCCGACCTGGGACGCATCGACGTCCTGGTCAATAACGCCGGCATCGCGCGCGACCGCAGCATGCGCAAGATGAGCCAGGACGACTGGCATGGCGTGATGGGTACCAACCTCGACAGCGTTTTCAACATGACCCGGCCAGTGCTCGAATCGATGGTGGCGCGGCGCTGGGGGCGCATCATCAATATCTCATCGGTCAATGGCCAGCAAGGCGCCTTCGGTCAGGCCAACTACGCCGCCGCGAAGGCCGGCATGCACGGCTTTACCAAATCGCTGGCGCTCGAAGTCGCACGCCATGGCGTCACCGTCAACACGGTGTCGCCCGGCTACCTGGACACGGCCATGGTGAGCCAGGTGCCGCAGGAGGTGCTGCGCGAGCGCATCCTGCCGCAAATACCGGTCGGACGCCTGGGCCAGCCGGCGGAGGTGGCGGGGCTGGTGGCGTATCTGGTGTCGGACATGGCGGGCTATCTGACCGGCGCGAATATCGCGATCAATGGCGGCCAGCATATGTGCTGAGGGTTAGCCAGTGGGCGCCCTGGGCGGTTGCTGGCGGGTCCTGGCTCGGGCCGTGGCGGTCGGCGGCGTGAGGGTATCGAGCACCGCGCTGTGAGAGTGAATCTTTTCGAGGGCCAGCACGATCGGCGTCGGCTGGCCGGTGGCGACGGCGCCGGCGAGGGACAGCAGGCCGCTGACCAGGCTGGTAACTTCACCGATCACGCCGATGCGGCGGATTTTTTCCGCGGCATGGGCGGTCAGCGCCACCAGCCGGCTTTGCGGCTGGTCCAGGTCCTGGATGACGAAGGCGGCGGCGTCGGTGTACAGGGCGTTGGCGCGCTGGCGCAAGACCATTTCATCGTCCAGCAAACGGCGCATGGCGTCCTGCACCTGATACGGCACGCTGCCACCGTCATGGCTGCGGATCTCGCGCAGGATGCGTTCGTGCAGGCGGTCGGCGATGGTCGACAGGCCATCTGCCAGTTCGACCACGTGCTGCACGCTGGACAAGCCGCGGCCCGGGCCGGCTTTGGCGAGCGCTGCAGGCTGGCGGGAGGCGTTCAGCTCGTCGCTAACTGCGAACGCGGCCTCGGGCGCCTTGCCCGCATTCGATGCCGCCGGCTTGCCGTCTGATGACTCTTGCATGACACCCCCTTCAATCGCCATTGAGTCCATCGCGGATCGCCCGCAGATCGCGACCATAATTCGCGAGCATGCGCCGGGTCTCGTCGCTGGTCAGCTTGTTCATGTTCTCGCGCATCTTCTGGTGACCGAGCGCGACCTTGGTGAGTCCCTGCAGCGCCAGTTCGTAACGGCGGTCAATCAGCTTGTACTCGGTCGACTTGTTGAGGTAATGGACCTTGGCCAAGGTCAGGAGCATGCGATCCGCATGACGGTTGGAAAACGGCATCTCGACATCAAATATGCCAAGCACGGTCTTCTTCTCATTCTCGTTGGTCTTGTTATAGAGGCGTGTGAGCGAGATCATGGCATCGAGCAGCACCTGCACATCCGCATCGCCATCGTGCACCATGGTCTCGACGCTACGATTCTGGTACCCCGACGCGATGACGCGGGTCAGCAGCCTGGTCATCCCCGTATACGCGGCCACATGCCGCTGCTGCAAGCCCGACTCCGCATTCGCCTTCAGTCCATTGCCCAGGTCATCGATCCGCGCCGACAAGTCATACCGTCCATCCCCAGCGAGCAGGCTGAGCGTCTGCATATACAGCACGAGCGTCTTCTGGATCGCCACGAAATCGTCGTACACCGCCCGCCGCCGCGCGTCGTTCGCGCGCGCGATGCGCTCGGCCTGCGGCGACAAATAAGGCTGCTCCCGCTCAAACGTATCCCGATACCGCCGCGACAATTCCGCGTATCCACCCAGCTTTGCAGACGCATCCGCAAACTCGCGCACTTCCTGCAAGCTGACCGACCCGGGCGACGCGCACCCGCCGAGCAGCATGCCCAGCCCTAACAGCCATCCGACCGCAACCCGACGCAGCATGGTGGACCCTCCCGGCCACCCAGCGGTAGCCCGAACGCCCATTCTTCCAAACCCCCGTCACATCACCTTGCCAATTCTCAATTCCCCCTCACTCCACCTCACTCCCCCCACCATGAGGGTCAGAGTCGATTTAAATGACAACTTTCAAAGTTGTCAAACAATTCGACTCTGACCCTGATTATTTAATAGGCTAAAAATGGCCACTAAAAATGGATTTCAGCAAAAGTGGAAAATAAATAGACGAGCGGCATCAATCAGCGCGCGAGAATGACGAATTAATGGATAGGAGGTAAGAAAATAATGAGGGTCAGAGTAAAATTAAATGACAACATTCGAATGTTGTCATTTAATTCTACTCTGACCCTCATTGTTGGGTAATAACCCAATTGAAACAAGACGAGGATTACGTCGAAAAATTGGGTGCTGTGAATCTTTCCCAATAATTCGACGCTGATCCCTACTGCGGGTGGTTAGCGATCGCGGCGGGCGGAGGCGGCGGGGCGGGGGCCGCTGTTGCGCTTGGCGGCGGCTGCCGGGGCGCCCGCGCCTGGGGTGCGCGGCTTATTGCCGCCGTTGCCGCCACCATGGCCACGGCCGCCACCGCCACTTGGACGGCCGCCGCGGTTCGCGTGACCCGGGGCGCCGCTGCGCAGCTGGATCGGCTGCGGCTTCGCGTTCAGGTCAGGCTCGAAGCCGGGGATCACGTCGCGCGGCAGCGTCTGCTTGATCAGCTTCTCGATGTCTTTCAGCATCTGGTGCTCGTCGACGCAGACCAGCGATACCGCCTCGCCCGTCGCGCCGGCGCGGCCGGTGCGGCCGATGCGGTGCACATAGTCTTCCGGTACGTTCGGCAGGTCGTAGTTCACCACGTGCGGGAGCTGGTCGATGTCGATGCCGCGCGCCGCGATGTCGGTCGCCACCAGCACTTGCAGGCTGCCATCCTTGAACTCCGACAGCGCCTTGGTGCGCGCCGACTGGCTCTTGTTGCCGTGGATCGCCATCGCGCCGATGCCGTCCTTGCCCAGCTGTTCCACCAGCTTATTGGCGCCGTGCTTGGTGCGCGTGAACACCAGCACCTGCTGCCAGTTGTTCGACTTGATCAGGTGCGCCAGCATCGGGTGTTTCTTGTCGCGGTCCACCGGATGGATCTTTTGCGCGATCACTTCCACGGTCGAATTGCGGCGCGCCACTTCGATCGATTGTGGATTGTCCAGCAGGCGGTCGGCCAGGGCCTTGATGTCGTCCGAGAAGGTGGCCGAGAACAGCAGGTTCTGGCGCTTCGGCGGCAGCAGGGCCAGCACTTTGCGGATGTCGTGGATGAAGCCCATGTCCAGCATGCGGTCCGCTTCGTCCAGGATCAGGATTTCGATCTTCGACAGGTCAACGGTACCCTGGCCGGCGTGGTCCAGCAGGCGGCCCGGCGTGGCGACCAGGATGTCGACGCCATGCTTGAGCAGCTTGATTTGCGGATTGATGCCGACGCCGCCGAAGATCACGGCCGAATTCAGGTTCGTGTACTTGCCGTACAGGCGCACGCTTTCCTCGACCTGGGCCGCCAGTTCGCGGGTCGGGGTCAGCACCAGTGCGCGGATGACGCGCGCTGTGCTCTTGTTACGCTGGGCCGCGCCCACGGCGTCGCTCGAGAGGCGGTGCAGGATCGGCAGGGTGAAACCCGCGGTCTTGCCGGTGCCGGTCTGGGCGCCGGCCAGCAGGTCGCCGCCGTTCAGCACCGCGGGAATGGCCTGGCTCTGGATCGGGGTCGGTGCGGTGTAACCTTGTTCGGTCACGGCGCGCACGATCGCGTCAGAGAGACCAAGTGAAGAAAATGACATAGATTTTTCAGTAAAAAACGGCCCGTCGCCACAGTGGCGGCAAGTCCTGGAATCGGGTTGGTGCGGGCGCGCAATGGCGCACAGGCCCGGACACTGCCGCGCAAGGCGGCCAGCAAGGATTATAGTGAAGTCAGTTTCACTATAGAAAGTTTTTGCGCTATTACTATGTAATGCTTTGTAAGGCGCCTGGTCAAAAGCAATCGGGCCACTGGCAAGCGCAGCGTGCTAGTGGCCCGACCAACCAGTAATGCGGCTATTTTACGCGAAAGGCGACAGCAGCGGGATCAGCGCGCCGAAAACCTTCGGGCCAGCCGCGATCACGTCGCCTTTGTTTAGGTATTCGGACTCGCCGTTGAATTCACCGACGATGCCGCCGGCTTCGGTCACGAGCAGGGCGCCGGCCGCGATATCCCATACTTTCAGGCCTTTTTCGAAATAGCCGTCGATGCGGCCGGCCGCGACGTTCGCCAGTTCCAGCGCCGCCGAGCCGCCGCTGCGCACGCCGTGGCTGCGCGAGGCGACCACTTCGTACATGCGCAGGTATTCGGCCAGCGCGCGCGGATCAGGACCATGGCCGGCCGACAGCAGGGCGCGGCCGATGCGCTCGGTGCCGCGCACGCGGATGCGCTTGTCGTTCAGGTAGGCGCCGGCGCCCTTGGTGGCGGTGAACAGGTCGTTGCGGACCGGATCGTAGACCAGGCCGTTGGTGATCACGCCGCGCTGCTTGAGCGCGATCGAGATGCAGTAGTTGGGATAGCCGTGCAGGAAGTTGGTGGTGCCATCGATCGGGTCGATGATCCACACGAATTCACTCTCGTCGTTCAGGTTGCCGGATGCGCCGCTTTCTTCCGCCAGGATGGCGTGGGTCGGATAGGCCTTGAGCAGCGTTTCGACGATCGCTGCTTCGGCCGCCTGGTCGACGTCGGTGACGAAATCGTTGTGCTGCTTCTCGGAGACGACGATACGATCGATATCGAAGGACGCGCGGTTGATGACGGTGGCGGCGCGGCGGGCGGCCTTGATGGCCGTGTTGAGCATTGGGTGCATGGAGGCTTTTCCGTGAAAAATGCGAACGCCCACTCACGCACCTTGGGGCGTCGTGAACGATCAGCTATTGAAGAGTGATTAAAGAGCAGGGCAGTGCCGAACCGGCTACAATCGCGGGCTTGTTCCCGTTATCACAAAAAACCGTCCGCACTGCGCGATGGTCGCTATTGTAAATGAACCCGACCCAAACCGACACTTCTCTTTTCAACCGCTTCCGCTTCGTCCTGGTCGAGACCAGCCGCGCCGGCAACGTCGGCTCGGTGGCGCGGGCCATGAAGACGATGGGCTTCAGCGACCTGGTACTGGTCGACCCCAAGTGCCAGGACCCGCTGACCGACCCGGAAGCGGTGGCCTTCGCCAGCGGCGCGATCGACGTGCTGCAACAGGCCCGCATCGTCGCCGACATCGGGCAGGCGCTGGATGGCTGCAATTTCGCCGCCGCCGTCTCGGCCCGCCTGCGCGAATTCTCGCCGCCGGTCTGGACCCCGCGCGCCTTTGCCGCGCATGCCGGCAGCCAGCCGGAGCTGCGCCCGGCCATCGTGTTCGGCAACGAGCGGGTCGGCCTGCCGAACGGGATCGTCGAGGGCTGCAATGTCCTGATCAACATCCCGGCCAACCCCGACTACTCGTCGCTCAACCTGTCGCAGGCCGCCCAGGTACTCGCCTATGAAGCGCGGCTGGCCGCCGTGGGCGACGGCGTCGAGGCGCGCGGCGTGGGCTTCCAGGGCGAGACCGCCAGCTTGACCCAGGTCGAGGGCATGTACGCGCACCTCGAACAGGCCCTGGTGGCCATCGATTTCCTCGACGCCGACAACCCGAAAAAGCTGATGCCGCGCCTGAAGCGCCTGTTTGCGCGCACCGGCCTCGAGACCGAGGAAGTCAATATCCTGCGCGGCATCGCCAGCGCGATCCTGAAGGCGAGGGCGCCACGCTGAGCCGCGTCGCACCCGTCCGTGCCCGCGCATGGCGTACACTGAGGACATGGCGAATCTCCCCCGTACCTCTCGCAGGACCTTCCTGGCCGTCGGCGGCCTGGCCGCGCTGGCGCTTGGCGCCGGGGGCGCCTGGTACCGCGCCACGCACAAAGACGCGGCACGCCGCTTCGCGCTCGACGGCGAGGCGCGCGCTGCCCTGCACGCGATCGCGCCGGCCATCCTCGACGGCGCATTGGCCCACGATCCCGGCCGCCGCGCGCAGCAGCTGACGAGCGCCATCGACGCCGTCGAAACCGCGATCCGCGGCCTCCCGCTGGCCACGCAAGAAGAAATACAAGACCTGTTTGGCCTGCTGGCCCTGCGGCCGGCGCGGCGCCTGCTCACCGGCGTACCGACCGGCTGGGACAGTGCCGATATCGCCCACGTCAACACCTTCCTGCAAGAGTGGCGCGTGCACCGCTTCGCCATGATGAGGAGCGCCTACGGCGCCTTGCACGACCTGGTGCTGGGCGCCTGGTACGCCCAGCCGGCCAGCTGGGACGCGATCGGCTATCCCGGCCCGCCGCGGGGGCTGGCATGACGGTGCGCATTCCCGACCCGATCGAGGCAGGCTTGAAACGCGGCTGGCGCGTGATCGACGCCTCGCTGCTGGAGCAGGACCGCACGTTGGACGCCGATGTCGTCATCGTCGGCAGTGGCGCCGGCGGCGGCATCAGCGCCGAGATCCTGGCCAGGTCAGGCTTGTCGGTGATCGTGGTCGAAGAGGGCCCGCTGAAATCCTCGCGCGACTTCAAGATGCGCGAAGCCGACGCCTATCCCGACCTGTACCAGGAATCAGCCGCGCGCAAGACCAGCGACAAGGCCATCAACATCCTGCAGGGCCGCGCGGTTGGCGGCTCGACCACGGTCAACTGGACCTCGAGCTTCCGCACGCCCGAGTCGACCCTGGCCTGGTGGCGCCGCCACTACGCCCTGGCCCAGGCCACGCCAGACGAGCTGGCGCCGTGGTTCGCCATGGCCGAGCGCCGCACCGGCGTGGTCGACTGGCTGGTTGGCCCCAACCAGAACAACGACGTGCTGCGCCAGGGCGCCGCCACGCTCGGCATCGCCACCTCGGCCATCCGCCGCAATGTGCAGGGCTGCTGGAACCTCGGCTATTGCGGCATGGGTTGCCCGACCAATGCCAAGCAGTCGATGCTGGTGACGACCATCCCGGCGGCGCTCGACCACGGCGCCACGCTCGTCACGCGCGCCCGCGCCGAGCGTCTGCAGCTGCGTGGCCAGAAGGTCGAAGAACTCGTCTGCACCGCGCTGGAGGCGGGCGGCGTACTGCCGAGTGGACGCGAGTTGCGCCTGCGCGCGCGGCACTACGTGGTCGCCGGCGGCGCCATCAACACGCCGGCGCTGCTGCTGCGTTCAAAAGCGCCCGATCCCAGCGGCCAGTTGGGCAAGCGCACCTTCCTGCATCCGACCGTGATCTCGGCCGCTTTCTACGAAAAGCGCATCGAGGGCTGGTCCGGTGCGCCGCAGAGCATCTATTCCGACCATTTCCTCAGCACGGACGCGATCGACGGCCCAATGGGCTACAAGCTCGAGACGCCGCCGCTGCATCCACTGCTGCTGGCGACCACGATGAGCGGCTTCGGCGAGCAGCACGCGGCGGCGATGCGCGATTTCGCCCACCTCGGTGGCATGCTGGCGCTGCTGCGCGACGGCTTCCATGAAGATTCACCCGGCGGCGTCGTGCGCCTGCGCGGCGACGGCGCGGGCGAACTCGATTATGCGCTGAACGACTACCTGTGGGACGGTGCACGCCGCGCCATGCTGTCCATGGCCGAGATCCAGTTCGCGGCCGGCGCCCGTACCGTCCAGCCGGCGCACGAGAAGGCCCAGCGCTACCGTTCCTGGGCCGAGGCGCGGCGCGAGATCGCGGCGCTGCCGCAGCGCGCCCACGTCACGCGCGTGGCCTCGGCCCACGTGATGGGCGGGTGCGCGATGAGCGGTGACGAGCGCCTTGGCGCGGTCGATCCCGCCGGCCGCTACCGGGGGCTTGCCAACCTGTCGGTGCACGACGGCTCGCTGTTCCCGACCTCGCTCGGCGCCAATCCGCAACTGACGATCTATGCCATCACGGCGCGCCTGGCCAGCGGCCTCGCGTCCAGCCTGACGGGCCGCCCGGCGGCGGTGCTGGCATGAGCTCGCGCAGTCTGCTGCGGCTGATCCTGCTGGTGCAGGCGCTGGCGGCGCTCGGCATCGGCGTCGCCGGTGTGGTGTGGCGCGACCTGGCGTGGTGGCAGGCCACGGCGCTGGGGCTCGGCAGCGTCGTGTTGGTGCGCCTGCTCATCAACGTCAACAACTTCCTGATGGCGGCGCGCAGCACCAGCCCGACGCCGCCCGCGTTCCGGATCGGGCCGGGTGCGGCCCTGCGCATGTACTGGGAAGAGTTCAGCACCAGCATGCTCACGACGTCCTGGCACATGCCGCGCGCGCGCGCGCTCACCCGCATCTACCCCGGCACCGCGCATCCGCCGGTGCTGCTGTTGCACGGCTACGGCTGCAACAGCGGCTACTGGGCCAGCCTGGCGCCCATGCTGGCCGGGGCCCGCATCAGCCACGCCACGCTCGACCTGGAGCCGCTGACCGGCGACATCGATGGCTATGCCGAGCGCATCGAGGAAGCCGCCGCGCGGCTGCAGGCGCAGGCCGGCGCGCGGCAACTGGTCGTCGTCGCCCACAGCATGGGCGGGCTGGCGGCGCGCGCCTGGATGCGCAGCGGCGGCGCCGACCAGGTAACGCGCCTGGTCACGCTCGGCACCCCGCACCACGGCACCTGCCTGGCCGCCTTCGGGATCGGCATCAACGCCGGACAGATGCGGCGCATGGGCGTGGCCGGCCCGGAGTGCGCGTGGTTGACGGCCCTGGCGGCCGGCGAGCCGGCCGAGCTGCGCGCGCGCATCACCTCGATCTACAGCCACCACGACAACATCATCGCGCCGCAGACCTCGAGCGAACTGCAGGGTGCGCGCAACCTCGCGTTCGCGGGCGTGGGCCACGTGGCGCTCGGCCACAACCCGCGCGTGCTGGCCGCCGTGCTGCGCGAACTGGATGCACTGCGCGATGCTCCGCGCGATGCGACCGGCGTCGATCGTGGCTGGGCTGGCGCAATGCAGCATCATTAAGCAGCACCGCCGACTCACGAGCGTGCGCGCGCATGGTACAGTGATGTCAACATCGCATTCCCGGAGCAGTATCGTGGCCCGTATCCTCATCATCGAAGACAACCCAGCGAACATCGAGCTGATGTCGTTCCTGCTCGGCGCCTATGGCCACACGCCGCTGTCCGCCGCCGACGGGCCGCGCGGCGTGGCGACCGCGCGCAGCGAGCGGCCCGACCTGATCGCCTGCGACGTCAACCTGCCCGGCATGGATGGCTTCGCGGTGCTGGCCGCGCTCAAGACCGAGCCATCCCTGCGCGGCGTGCCGATCCTGGCCGTGACGGCGCTGGCGATGGCGGGCGACCGCGAAAAAGTGCTGGCGGCCGGCTTCGACGGCTATATCAGCAAGCCCATCGAACCAGAGAGCTTCGTGGCCGAGCTCGAAGCCTTCCTGGCGGCGCCGCCTGGCGCAGCCGCCGCAAGCGCCGCGCCGGCGTCGATCCCCGCCGCCCAGCCGAGTCCGGTTTCAGCCGGGGTGCAGGCTCCCGCACCGGCAACGGCGGCGCGCACGCTGCTGCTGGTCGATGACGACCGCTTCATGCTGGGGGTGCTCAACGACATGCTGGTCGGCCAGCCCTACCGCGTCCTGAGCGCCTGCTCGGGCGAAGAGGCGCTCGATGTGCTCGACCATGAAGCCGTCGAGGTGATCCTGTGTGACCAGGCGATGCCCGGCATGCGTGGCACCGAGGTGCTGGCGCGCGCCGCCGAACGCTATCCCAAGACCGTGCGCCTGATGCTGTCGGGCCAGCCCGACTTCTCCGAGATCGAGGCGGCGATCGCCAGCGGCGTGGCCGACGACCACTACATCAAGCCGCTCGGCGCACGCTCCCTGCGCGAGCGGATCGACGAGGCCTTCCGCCTGCAGAGCCAGCGCGCCGCCGCCTAGGCGCGGGCCACCCGGGGCGTGCAGCCAGTGCGTGGCCGGGCGCCACGGCCGATCGAAAGATTCATCGAACGACCGTTCGATGTTATCCTTGCGGGAATGCACTATTAACTTCGGCCTACATGCAACAAAAAGCCCCGCGCCGCACCCGCGAACGTATACTCGAGCTCTCGCTCAGGCTGTTCAACGAGTTCGGTGAGCCCAATATCACGACGACCGTCATTGCCGAGGAGATGAATATCTCGCCCGGCAATCTGTACTACCATTTCCGCAACAAGGACGACATCGTCAATTCGATCTTCGTCCAGTTCGAGGCCGAGATCGAACGCGTGCTGGCGGTGCCCGCCGGGCGCCGCTCGAACATGGAAGACGTGTGGCTGTACCTGCACCATATGTTCAAGCTGATCTGGCGCTACCGCTTCTTCTACCGCGACCTGAACGACCTGCTGTCGCGCAACCGCAAGCTCGAACTGCACTTCAAGGCCATCCACGCCCACAAGATCAAGGTCGCCCGCCAGCTGTGCGAAGACTTGCGCAGCGAAGGCTCGCTCGACGCATCCGACCAGCAGATCGGCGCCATGGCGACGAATATGGTGGTGGTGGCGACCTACTGGCTGTCGTTCGAATACGTGCGCAATCCGCGCAAATACAGCGAGCAGCAGGCCATCGCCGACGCGCTGGCGCGCGGCTGCTACCAGGTGCTATCGATGGTCGGGCCCTACCTGCGTGGCGAGACCCGGGTGCTGTTCGAGAAGCTGTCCGACGACTATCTCCAAAAACTGTCGGCCGACGCCAAGCCGGGCGCCGACTTCTTCTGAGGTTCACACGATGAAATCCCTGGCCGTCTACTGCGGCGCCGCGCACGGCGCCAACCCGATCTACGCCGACGCCGCGCGCGGCCTCGCGCGCGCCATGGTCGACCACAATATCGCCCTGGTCTACGGCGGCGGCAAGGTCGGCCTGATGGGCGTGATCGCCGACGAGGTGCTGCGCCTGGGTGGCGAAGCGACCGGCGTCATCCCACGCGCGTTGGTCGAGCGCGAGGTCGGCCATGCTGGCCTGACCCGCCTGTTCGTGGTCAAGGACATGCATGAACGCAAGGCGATGATGTCGGACCTGTCGGAAGGCTTCATCGCCATGCCGGGCGGGATGGGCACGCTGGAAGAGCTGTTCGAGATGGTGACCTGGGCCCAGCTGGGCATCCACGCCAAGCCGATCGGGCTGTTGAACGTGAACGGTTTCTACGATGGCCTGCGCGCCTTCGTGCACCACCAGGTAAAGGAAGGTTTCGTGCGGCCCGAGCACGAGGGCCTGATGCTGGCCGACAGCGATCCCGAGGCCTTGATCCGGCGCCTGCGCGCAGCGGCGCCGGCGCCCGCGGTTCAGGCGGCGCTCGAGGCCGACGCCGACGCGAGGGGATTGCGCGGGTAGGCGCCGTAGCCGGCCAGTTCGCTGATGAAGCCGCGTTCGACATAGCCGGGGATCTTGTCGTACTCGGCCAGCACGCGCGCGCGAAACTCAGCGTGCTCGTGCCAGCGGTCCTTCGCGACGCCGAAGTAGTTGACCGGGCAAGCCGACAACGACAGGCCCGGCCAGTGGCGTTCGAGCGTCATCAGGTAGCGCCGCATGGCGCAGGCCTTGCCGATCGCCAGCACGCTGCGCACCGAAGCCAATTCCATCTGCGCCGCCAGCGCGGCGCGGCCCAGGATCACGTTCTCGCCGGTGTTGGTGGCCGCCGTTTCCAGCACCAGCGCCGCTGGCGGCATCCCCAGCGCCAGCAGGCGCTGCGCGATCACCTCGCTCTCGGCGCGCGGGTCGCCGCGCGTGACGCCGCCCGACACCAGCAGCACGCGGAACATGCCGCGCTCATACAGCGCATGCGCGGCCACGCAGAATTCTTCCACGCCGTGGCGGGTGCCGAACAGGAAGCCTACGTCGGACGCCACCAGTGGCACCTCGGGCATGACGTAGGCGGCGATGGCGGACAGGTCGGCGTGCATGGGGTGGCAGAAAGATGCGGTTCCTGGATTCTAGCGCAGTTGGATTCGTGGAGCGTAAGCCGCCCACCGCGCCGCCCTCAGGCCACCTCGATCCGGTCCCGCCCCGACGCCTTGGCCCGGTACAGCGCCTTGTCGGCGCGGCTGATCGCCTCGGTGAACGGCTCGCCGATGCGCCGCTCGGCCAGGCCGGCCGAGAAGCTGATGCGGCGCTCCCGGTCGAGCCCCTCGACCCGCAAGCCGTGCACGCTGTCGGCCATGCGCTCGAGCACCTGGCGCGCGTCGTGCGACGCGGCGTCGGGCAAGAGCAGCAGGAATTCCTCGCCGCCCCAGCGCGCCAGCGTGTCATTGGCGCGCAGCGCGCCGCGCGCGGCGACGGCGAACTCGCGCAGTACCGCGTCGCCCAGCGCGTGGCCGTGGCGGTCGTTGACCTGCTTGAAGAAGTCGATGTCGAGCAGGGCCACGCAACTGCCCCCGCCGCCGGGCTGGCGCCGTTCTTCGGCGCTCAGGAGCTCGTTCATGTGGCGGCGGTTGGCCAGTGCGGTCAGGTCGTCGACCGTGGCCAGGGTGCGGATGGTCTCGAGGGCCTGCTCCAGTTCGCGTTTCTTGTGCTTCATGCGCAGGCGCAGGCGCAGCTTGGTCATCTCGCTCGACAGCAGGGCCGTGGACAGCAGCGCTGCCGACAGGTAGCCGAAGTTCATGGCCTCGACCTCGGGCGGATGGCGCAGTGGATCCATCGCCTGCAGCCACCACATCACGCCGCCCAGCCCAGCCAGCACCGCGGCCGAGACGAACAGCGTCTGGCGCGGGCGCAGGGCCACGGCGCAGAAGGCGATGATCATCACCGTCATGCACAGCAGCGCGGCGCGCACCGGCCCGGCGATCGCATACGACGCCATGCCGCAGCCGATCGCGAACAGCGACTGCAGCATGACCAGCATGCCGGGGGCCAGGCCGAGGGCGGCGCTGAAGCGGATCAGGACATAGGAGGCGAGGGTGCCGGCGACCGCCGCGCCGCCCAGTACCAGGGCCGGTCCGCGCGGGGCATGGCCCCAGCGCACCTGGCAGGCCAGCAGCAGGATGCCGGCCAAATACAGCAGCGAGGTGGCGATCCAGTAACTGAGCATGCGCCGCAGGGCGGGTTCTGCGCCGAGCAGGGCGCGGGTCGTGACGCGCACCGGCTTCACGCGACGACTCCGTGGCTGTCGGCCAGCAGGAGCGCGAGGCTGTGCGCCGGCAGCGGACGGCTGAACAGATAGCCTTGCATCTCGTCGCAGTCGTGGGCGCGCAGGAAATCGCGCTGCTGCTCGGTCTCTACGCCTTCGGCGACCACGCGCAGGTGGAGCTTATGGCCGAGCGAGATCACGGCCAGCGCGATCGCCTGGTCATCGGCGCTGTCGGCCAGGTCGGCCACGAACGACTTGTCGAGCTTCAGGCGGCTGATCGGGAACGACTTCAGCGCCGACAGGCTGGAGTAGCCGGTGCCGAAGTCGTCGATCGAGAGCGACACTCCCATCGCCTTCAACTCGCGCATCTTGTCGATCGAGCGGCCCAGGTCGCGCATGATCAGGCTCTCGGTCACCTCGAGCTCGAGCCTGTCCGGCGGCAGGCCGCTCGCGCGCAGGGCGTCGGTAATGCGCTCGACCAGCCGCCGGTCCTCGAACTGGCGCGCCGAAACATTGACCGACATGCTGACCGGCGGCAGACCGGCGGCGCGCCAGGAGGCCGCCTGGATGCAGGCGCTACGCAGCACCCACTCGCCGATCGGGACAATCAGGCCGCTCTCCTCGGCCAGGCCGATGAAGCGCAGGGGCGAGATGAGCCCCTGCTCCGGATGGTGCCAGCGGATCAGCGCCTCGACCCCGAACAGGCTGCCGGAACGCAGGTCGACCTTGGGCTGGTACAGCAGCTCGAACTGACAGGGCCCCGGATAACCTTCGGCGCAGCTGTCCAGAGCGGCGCGCAGGCCCTCCAGCAGCACCAGCTTCTCGTCGACGCTGGCGTTCATCTCGCTATCGTAGAACTGGACATTGTTGTTGCCCAGTTCCTTGGCGCGGTACATGGCGACGTCGGCATGCATCATGAGGGCATTGGCGTCGACCCCATCGCGCGGATAGAAGGCCACGCCCATGCTGCAGCTGACCTGTACTTCCTGGTCCGCGACCAGCACCGGCTCGGTGACCGCCTCGCGCACCCGTTCAAGGAGCGGCGCGATCATTCCCGGCTCGTCCGGCAGGCCCGGCAGCAGGATCACGAACTCGTCGCCGCCGAAGCGCGCCAGGGTGTCGCTCGCGCGCAGGCAGCGCGCCATGCGCGTGCCGACCACTTTCAGCAATTCGTCGCCGGCATTGTGGCCGAGCGAGTCGTTGACCAGCTTGAAGCCGTCGAGGTCGATGAAGGCCAGGCCGACCGCGCCGCCATCGGCGGCAGCGGCCTTGATCGCCCGCTCCAGGCGCTCGCGCAGCAGGCTGCGGTTGGGCAGGCCGGTCAGGTCGTCATGGTGGGCCAGGTGGCGGATGCGCTCCTCGGCCAGCCTGCGCTCGGTGATGTCGCGGACGATCGCCACCACGCCGCCCTCGACCGCCACCGCCTGGCGGTGCAGCCAGCGCTCGCCCAGTGGCAGCGCCTGCGCCAGCCATTCGGCTTCGCGCGCAGAGCCGTCCAGCGCCACCGCCGCCAGGTCGTCGAAGATGCCGCGGCCGAAGGCCGCAGGCAGCATTCGCGACAGGCGCTGCCCCGCGAGCTGCTCCTTGCGCAGGCCGGTGAGCTGCTCGGCGCGGCTGTTGGTGGTGACGATGGTGAAGTCGGCCAGGGCGCCGTGCTTGTCGAAGATGCTCTGCAGGACGAAGAAGGCGTCCGGGCTGGCCTCGGAGGCGGCGGCATAGGTTTCCTGGGCCAGCCGTTCGCGCCGGCGCGCCTTGGCCAGTTGCCACGACCAGGCGCTGACCAGGATCACCACGGCCACCAGCAGCGCGCTGCCGGCGCTGGCGCCGAGCAGCCAAGCGCGCTGCCGCTGGCGAAACTGGGCCATTTGCTCGGCCTCGGACAGGCCGGTCACCACCAGCAGCGGGAAACCGCCCAGCGGCCGGCTGCTGGTGTAGCGCATCTCGCCATCGATACGGCAGGCGCGCAGCGCGATCATGTCGGTCGCGCCGGGCGTGTACGCCTGGCCCCAGGACACCTGTTCGCCGATGCGCAGCGCGCGCACCACGCCATCGAGACCGACCAGGCCGAGCAGGCCCCGCTCGCCCTGGCGCGAGCGTTCGTAGGAGCTGGTGAAGTAGGCCGGGTCGACCGCGACCACGGCCACGCCGGCGAACTGGCCGGCGGCGTCGTCGATGCGGCGCGTGAAATGCAGGTGGGGCTCGGATGATCCGGGATGGACGATGGCCTGGCTGACGTAAGGCAGGTCGTGACGGAGCCGGCGGTGGAATTCGAAATAGCTGGCGCCCGACAAATCGCGCGCGCTGGTGCCAGGATTGCCGGCCACCACCCGGCCATGGCGGTCGGTGATCTCGACCTGGAACACCAGGCCGGGGGGCAGCAGGCCCTTGGCGGCCAGCGCGGGAATGGCGCCGGTCGCGCCGTTCTGCTCGGCCGCGTATTTCAGCACGCGCAGGCTCTGGTCGATATTGCTCAGGCTGCGGGCCATCTGCGCCTCGTAGGTCTCGAGCAGTTCGCGGGTGGCGTCGCGCGCGGCGGCGCTCGCGGTGCGGCGCTCGGCCTCGATCGCGTGCAGCGTCCCGAACCAGATGGCGCCGAGCAGGAGCAGGGCAAACAGCGGCAGCGAGATATGGGTCTCAAGCGCCAGCGCGAGCCAGCGCGCGCCCGCGCGGCGCGCCGGCAGCCGGGCCGACGCCGGAAAGGCTGTCGTGATGGCAGGGGCGAGGGAGTTCATGGCATCCTCATGGCAGCGCCAGCACCGCGCGTACCGAGGCGTCGAGCGCACTGCGGTCGATGTAGCCGATCATTGACGGATTCTCGGCCACCAGGCGGCGCACGCCGGCATCGCCGCCGGCTTCGCGTGGCGGCTGGCCGCGACCGGTGAACACCATCTTCGACCAGTGCGCCTTGAGCAGGGCCGGGCTCTTGCCGGTCAGCTCGCGATAGAAATCGTCGCGCTGGGGCGTGCCGAGCGGCTGGTCGACGGCGACCGCCGGCGTGCCGTCCGGGAAGCGGCTGGCGTGGCCGAGGAAGATCGCAGCCACCTGGCCGGCGCCGATCGCCGCGACCTGGCTGCGGCTCGAGACCACCACCACCAGCTCGGCACGAGCGTTGGCGGCGGCGATGCTCAGGATGGCGGCGACGACGAGGCAGCGCAGAGCAGAACGAGAGGGCAAAAGGGCGCGCATCAGAACACGAAGTCCAGGGCGACGCTACCGACATGCAGCGCATGGTCGGGGCGGAAATCGGGCTGCGTGTTGATCAGGGCGCCGCGCGTGCCGTTACGCGGACGAACCCGCTCGAGCTGCAGCTTGAGCGCGACATTGGTCGCCGCGTCCCAACGCAGGCCGGCGCTCCAGGTCGACTGCGCCGGGATCGTGGCCAGGATGTCGTTGATGCCGGCATTGACCTGGGCGGCGGCGTAGGCCAGCGGCGGCGGCAAGCCATCCAGCGGCAGGCCGGGATCGCGGGTCGGGACGTCGGCGCGTACCTGGGCGTAACCGATGTAGGGCGTGAGTGCGCCATGGCGCAGGCCGGCGCCGATGTACACCGAGGTGCCGCCGCCCAGCAGGGAGTCGGTGCGGGTGCGGCCGCCCTCGGCGGTCACGAACCAGGCGCCGGGGTCATAGCTCATGCCGGCGCTGACCATCGAGACGTGCTTGTCGCGGATGGCGTAGCGTGCGACCAGTGCATCCCCGGCCGGGCCGAAGGCGGGCAAGACCGCGAACAGCTCGCTGCCGATGGCGGTGTTCAGGCGTCCACCGGCGGCCGACAGGCGCACGCCGAGGGCGCCGTGCTCGATACTGTGCGACAGGCCGACGATGTTGTCGGCCTTGATGCGCAGTCCGTTGTGCAGGTCCTGGTCGGTGCGGCCGGTGAACACCTGGGTGGCGTGCAGCACCTGGCCCGTGGTCCAGCGCCAGGTGGCGTCCAGGCCGTCGCTGCTGGAAATCGGCAGCGAGCCGTAGACCTCGACCGGCGTGCGCACCCAGGGAATGGTATAGCCGACCTTGCGCGATTCGGCGCCCAGGAATACCGGCAGCGCGATGCGTCCGGCGCGTACGGCGAGATCTGGCGTGAGCTGGTAGTTGAGGTTAGCCCATTCGAATTGCGGTCGGTAGCTGCCGTCGAGCCGCTGCTCGCTGATCACTTGCAGCACGCCTGACCAGGCGCCGAGATTGACGTCGAGCTGGGCGCCGAGGCGGGTGTCGACGGCGGGACTCCAGGCGCGCGTGTGGCCGGCGCCATTGGCGCGCAGCACCGATGCAGTGAAGTCGGCGCTGCGCGTATTCGCATGCACCGCGCCCAGCGTACCGAAGCCGGACAGCTTCCACGCGGGCGGGGGCGGGGGCGGTGCGTCCGGCGCTTCGGCGCCGCTGGCGCGAAAGGGCAGGAAAACGAGGACGCACGTAGCGAACGCGACAGGCAAGCGCCTGGGAATGTATTGCTGAACCATGTAATGTGGGATTGTGGCTGCGAGGCCAGGGGAGCGTCGGGATGACGGCAATTCCGAGTGTCCAGACTGTATCGGAACAGGTTCGCGAAGTCGAGTGACTGGTGGTCAGAAATTATCCAAAACGAAACGTTCGTTGTTAATGGGCAACATCGGGGTGGTGCAGCCGTGAGCGTCGTACCTGAAACAGGCAATCTGGATTCAGGTAGGATGGCAGGATGGCATTGCCGTCGCATGCCGCGATGATGTCTCGAAGGAGCAATATGAAAGGTCCTGTCCTGGCGATCCTCCTCGCCATCCTGGTTGCAGCCCATCCCGCGCTGGCCGCCGATCCGGCGTTTTGCAGCGCGATGTGCGCCTCTGAACAACGCGCATGCCGGGCCGGCGCCCAGGCGCAGCCGCTGGCAGAGCGGCTGGCGGCGGCTGCGCCTGAATCCCGCAATCGGCTGGCCCGCACCGCCCAGGGAGAGGTACCGCGCCAGGCAAACCGCGCGCTGGACGCCGCCGGCGATAACGGACGCCGGATGGCGCGCCTTCATGCCTGCGACAGCGCGCTGCAGCGTTGCACGCGCAGCTGCGCCGTGCGGTCGGACGCCGAGGGAGGCACAGGGCTGCGCCAGCCGCCGGCGCCGGCCGTGCCGGCGAACCAGCGCTAGTCGCCGCTCCAGAGGCGCTCGCCCGCCAGGTCGAGCCAGGTCAGGTACAGGCGCACGTCGAACTCGAGCTGGTGATATTGCGGCTCCATCCAGCAGCACAATTTGTAGAAGGCCTTGTCGTGTTCCTTCTCTTTCAGGTGCGCCAGTTCGTGCACGGCGATCATGCGCAGGAACGGCAGCGGCGCGTCGCGGAACAGGCTGGCGATGCGGATCTCGTGCTTGGCTTTCAGGCGTGAACCCTGCACCCGCGATATGGCCGTGTGCAGGCCCAGTGCGTGCTGGATCACCTGGATCTTGCTGTCGAAGGCGACCTTGGACACCGGCGCGGCCTGGCGCAGGTAGTCGTCCTTGAGGTCTTGCACATAGTCATACAGCGCGCGGTCGGTACGGATGCCGTGCGGCTCTTGATAGCGCCGCCGCAGGGTGTCGCCGAGGCGGTTTTGTTCGATCAGGCCGCTGACCTGGGCTTGCAGGGGCTCCGGGTAGGCGGTCAGGTATTTCAGGGTAGGCATAAGCCCGGCAATGTACCACAGGGCGGACCCGCCGCGCGAGTGCGGCGCAGGCATGGCGCACCCGCCCGCGTGCGGCGCATCAGCCTTCGGTCTCTCCCTGGCGGTTGCCCTTCTGCGCCGCTGCAGCTGCCGCCGCGCGCTGGGCCGACTGGCGGCTCTCGCCACCCTTGCGGCCGATGTCGGCCATGTGGGCCCGGTTGCGGCTCACGGCTTCGCCGCCTTTCTGGCCGGCGCGGCGCGCTTCTTCGGAATCGAATTCATGCGCCGTGCCTTTCTGGTGGGCCGCCTGCCCACCCTTGCTGGCGATTTCACGCTGCTGGTTCTGGTCCATCGCCGCGAAGCCGCGCTTGGTGGGTGGCCCGCTCTTCTGGGCACTATCCTGACTGCTCTTTCCTCCGTTCTCCTTGCTGGTTGCCATGTCGATCTCCTTGTGCCCGTGGGCTATTGGTTGTAGAAGCCGTACGCTATGCATGAACGCACTTGGAGTCATCTCAGGCTGCGCTCGTGCGTTTAGAGAAACGTGGTGAGCGTTAGTTCCGCCCTGTTTGCAGGCCGTGCCCCGGCGTTGTCAGTCGGGACGTTTCAGGGTCGGCGGCGCCGGTGCGGCGGCGTGGCCGAGGCCGGTCTGTGCTTCGGCCACCACGCCCATCAAACCTTGCTGGTAGACGCGCAGGTGTTCGCCCAACGGCTGCCAGCCGTGGATGATGGTGGGAGCCAGTTGCAGGGGCTCGGTGCAGGCGCCGAGCTGGCGGCCGGTATCGAGCGCGGTCTCGACGAAGTGGCGCGTCATCTGCAGGTTCAGTTCGCTCAAGCGCGCCAGCAGTGCATGGCTGCGCTGCGACAGCGTCGCCAGCAGGCTGATCTGCGCATCGAGCTGGGTCGCCAGCCCGTTATCGAACTGGCCTGCAGCGCCGGGTGGTGAAACAGGTGGTCGAAGGGGGACAGCATGGCCGGCTCCATGTCGGGCAGGGCGGGCGCCCCGGCCCTATACGACCATGTCGCCAAGGTTAAGTTCTAGGCATCGGCCACTTTCAGCACCAGCTTGCCCAGGTTGCGGCCTTCGAACAGCATCAGGAGCGCCTGCGGGAACTGCTCGAAGCCCTCCACGACATGTTCATGGCTCTGGATCGCGCCGGCACCGAGCCACTCTCCGAGCTGGGCCACGGCCTCGGGATAGCGCGCCGCATAGTCGAACACGATCATGCCTTCCATGCGCGCGCGGTTCACCAGCAGCGCCAGGTAGTTGGCCGGCCCCTTGACCGGTTCCGTCACGTTGTACTGCGAGATCGCGCCGCAGATCACGATCCGGGCCTTCATGTTGATGCGGGTGAGGACCGTGTCGAGGATCTCGCCGCCGACATTGTCGAAATAGACGTCCACGCCCTGTGGGCAGTGCTGTTTGAGGGCGGCGCCGACATTGCCGGCCTTGTAGTCGATGCAGGCGTCGAAGCCGAGGCGCTCGACCACGAAAGCGCATTTTTCCGCCCCGCCGGCGATGCCCACCACGCGGCAGCCCATTTGCCTGGCCACCTGGCCCACCGTCATCCCGACCGCGCCGGCGGCGCCCGACACCACCACCGTCTCGCCGGCCCTGGCCTGGCCCACCTCGCGCAGACCGAAGTAAGCCGTCATGCCGGGCATGCCCAGCAGGTTCAGCCAGGTGCTCAGGGGCCCGACCCGCGGGTCGATCTTGACCAGGTTGGCGGTCTGGTCGTCGGCCGGGCCGGACCAGTAGCGCTGGATCCCGGTGCCGCCCATGACGTGGTCACCCACGGCGAAGCGCGCCGAGCGCGAGGCCACCACCACGCCCACGCCGCCGGCGCGCATGACTTCGCCGATCGCCACCGGGCGGATATACGATTTGCCCTCGTTCATCCAGCCGCGCATGGCCGGGTCGAGCGACAGGTACAGGACCTTGACCACGACCTCGCCATCGCCCGGTTCAAGTACGGCCTGTTCGTGGAACTGCCAGTCCTCGCGCCTGGGCAGCCCGACCGGGCGGGCGGCGAGCAAGAATTGCTGGTTCGGCGGGAAAGCATTGGTCATCGCGGTCTCCATGTTCGGGTTGATCGGCAAGTCTATACCGGCCGGCAGCCCGGCAGTCGCCCCGCATGCGACAATAGCGGGTTTTCATCCAACAGCAACCTCTAAGCGCACGCAATAATGGCTCTCAAAGCGACCATCTACAAGGCCGAACTGTCGATCGCCGACATGGACCGAAACTATTACCAGGAACACAGCCTGACCATCGCCCGGCATCCGTCCGAGACCGACGAACGCGTGATGATCCGCCTGCTGGCCTTCGCCCTGCACGCCGACCCCGCGCTCGCCTACGGCAAGGACTTGTTCGACGTCGAGGAGCCGGCGCTGTGGCTGAAAGACCTGACGGGGGCGATTGACACGTGGATCGAGGTTGGCCAGCCGGACGAGAAACGCCTGCTGAAGGCCGCCGGCCGCGCTGGGAAGGTGGTGGTGTACAGCTATAGCGCGACCAGCAGCATCTGGTTCAAGGGGCTGGCCAACAAGATCGAGCGCGCGAAGAACGTCAGCGTGATCAACATCCCGGCCGAGATCAGCGCGCAGCTGCAAAAGATGGCGCAGCGCTCGATGCAGCTGCAGTGCACCATCCAGGACGGCCAGGTGTGGCTGACCGACGGCGCCGACACGGTGCAGGTCGAGCGCGAAGCGGTGCGCGGCGCCCTGTAGCAGACGCCGCGCCTTCACCCATCAGTTCGGGGCGCTGCCCAGCCGGCGCGCCTCGCCCGAACCGGCCACCGAGCGGCGCAGCTGTGGGTCGCCATAGTAGTTGACGTCGCCCGAACCAGCGACTGACATGCTCAGCTCGTTCCTGGCCCACACCGTCACGTCGCCCGAACCGGCCACGCTGACGCTGGCGCTGTCGGCCGCGACCTTGCCCAGGTCGACATTGCCGGAACCCCCGATCGACACCGACACGTCGCGCGCCTTGCCGCCGTTGGCGCGCAAGTCGCCGCTGCCGCCGACGCTGACCGAGACGCGCTCGGCGTCCAGGCTCGCGATCCGGATCTTGCCCGAGCCGCCCAGGTTGATGCGCAAGGTGGAGGCGCGCAAGGCGTCGGCGTCGATGCTGCCCGAGCCGCCCAGCGACAGGCGCTCGATCTGGCGCGCATTGACGACGATCTTCATGGTGCGCGCGCGCAGGTTCAGATTGCGCTTGCTGGGACGGATGCGCAGCACGCCATCATCGACCTCGGTCTCGATCAGGCGCTGCAGGTTGTCGTCGGTCTCGATCGTGATGCCTTCGGTATTGCCCATGCGCAGCTCGAGCTGGGCCGGCAGGTCGAGCGCGATGCCGGTGAAGCGCTCGACCTGGCGTGTCTGGCGCGTCACGCTGCCGCTGCCTTCGACCTGCTCGCCGCCGAAGGGCCAGGCCATGGCCGGCGTCGGCGCGGCGACGGCGGCAAGGATGGCGGCCAGCAGCAGGCCGCGGGCGACGGCGGACGGCTTGAAAGCGTGGGTATTCATGGATGGTCTCCTGGGTAGCCTTTGATGCCTCCATCGTAGCCGTGGCCGTGCGCCCGCTCACGGCGTTTGCGACGGACTGCAGGCTGCCGGGAATGAAGTGCATGAGCATGCGACTGGCCTGACCGACGCGTTGGCGCACAATGCACTAGAATCGTGCGTTTTTTGGTAAGGGCAGGCATATGAACCTGATTTTATTGGCGGCGGCGTTCTGCATCGGCATCGCGATGTCGGCGCAGGCCGCGGTGAACAGCCAGCTGGCCCATTCGATCGGCGCCAATTCCGTGATGGCCGCGCTGATCTCGTTCAGTTGCGGTACGGTGGCGCTGCTGGTGATGGCGCTGGCCAAGGGCGGCGTATCCGGCCTGGGGACGACCCTGACCGCGCTGCCATCCCAGCCGGCGTGGAAATTCCTGGGCGGCTTCATGGGCGCCGCCTTCGTGCTCGGCACCGTGTTCCTGGCGCCGCGCATCGGCCTGCTGACCCTGGTGGTGCTGGTCATCCTTGGTCAGCTGCTCAGTTCGATGGCGATCGACCATTTCGGGCTGATCAATATGGCGAAACGTGAAGTCTCGCCGGTGCGCCTGGTCGGCGCGCTGGTGGTGGCGCTGGGCGTGACGATCACGGTGTTTGGCGACCGCATTGTTGCGAGTTTGACACGCTGATTATATTTTTACTTTGGTGCAATATTTCAGTTTTATAATGACTGGAACGCGTTCTTTCGATTGCACCAGATGGAATTCCACCAGTCCTCGCAGATCCCGACCCTTTCGTACATCGAAAACGAAGACCACCCGGTGTTCGAGACCCTGGTGCAGCAGATCCTGCACCTGCTCAATTCGAAACTGGTGTTCTCGGACATCATCATCCACCAGAACAGCCCGCTGATGCTGCGCCAGCCGAAAGGCCTGGTGGCGGTGACCGATTCGCCGATCACGAAGGAAGAGCTGGAAGAATTCTTCGACGTGATCGAACCCAACTGGCCGCAGCGCATCGCCTCGCGCGCCTTCGACCGCTCGATCGACCTGCACACGGCGCGCATCCGTGCCAACTGCTTCCGCTTCCAGGGCGGCAAGCGCATCGGCTGCGTGATCCGACGGTTTCCGAAGGAGCCGATCGCCATGTCCGAACTGGGCCTGTGGGACGACGAGCGCGAGTTCGCGCTGCTCACCAGCGGCCTGGTGCTGATCATCGGCGACACCTGCCAGGGCAAGTCGACCACCATCGCCTCGATCCTCGATGAGATCAACCGCCGGCGCTCCGGCCACATCATCACCATCGAGGATCCGGTCGAGACCCTGATCCCGCAGCGCAGGTGCATCATCACCCAGCGCGAAGTGGGCGAGGACGGCGACGTCGAGAGTTACTACCTTGGCGCGCTGGACGCGCTGCGCGAACGGCCGGATGTGATCGTGATCGGGGAGATCCGCGACGCGCAGACGGCGCAGGAAGCGCTGGCCCTGGCCGAGTCGGGACCGCTGGTGCTGGCAACGCTGCATGCGCGCTCGACCGAGCTGGGGCTGCAAAAGATGCTGCGCCTGCTCGGGAATTCGGATGCGCAGGCGCAGGCGCTCGCGCATGCCTTGCGCGGCGTCCTGTGCCAGGCCCTGCTGCCGTCGGTCGAGGGCAACCGCTATTACCTGGCGACCGAATGCCTGACGCCGGGTCCCGCGGTCGTGCGCATGCTCGAAAGCGGCGACCTGGGCGGCATTCGCGCGCACATGAACAAAGGGCTCGATGCCGGTTGCCATACGATGAATGCCTCGCTCGAGGCGCTGCTGGCAGCGCACAAGGTGCGGGTCGAGGATGCGCGCAATGCAACCACCGATCGCGTGGCTTTTGCGGATATGGTGTGAGCGGCCAGGTCTCGCCGGCCCGCTTCTGAGCACGGCGTCGTTCCCGGACTTGTTTTCGAGAGTGTAGTCAGTGCTCAGGATCGACGTACCTTCCCTGTTCATCGCCATGACGCTCAACCTGGCGATCATGGCGTTCGCCCTGCCGTATTTCATGGGGCGGGTAAACCACGCTGCGCGCTGCGCGCAAACCGGGATCATGCTGCAGACGGCGGGGTGGATCTGCCTGCTGTCGTCGAGTGCCTTCGAGCGGGGTGGCTGGGCCGACCACCTGCTGTCGACCCTCTCGATGGGCTGCGTGTCGAGCGGCATGGCGTTCAACGCATTCGCTTTCCAGCTGTGGTGCGGCCAGAAGGCATCCGTGCGCGTGCCGAGCGCCATCGCCGCGGTGATGACCGCCGGCTATGGCATCGGTTATTCCGACTACGCGTTCCGGGTGGGCTGGGCCAACGGCCTGCTGGCCTTGCAGATCGCCACCGTGGTGTTGACGCTATGCCGGCCGCTCCAGGTGCCGGTCGGACGCTGGCGATGGCTGCTGGTCATCTGCCTGTCGATCCAGATGCTGGTGCTCGCCTGCCGCGCGGTGCTCGGTGCGTTCTACACCGACGAGTTCCCGAGTTTCTTCGGTCCCTACCTGGTCAACCAGGTGTTTGCCCTGTCGTCAAACGCCATGATGGTGCTGTCGGTGGTGGCGATCCTCCTGGCGCACCGCGACGAGGCGGCGCGCGAGCTGGAACGGCTGGCCATGCTGGACGGTCTTACGGGAGCCTTGAATCGCCGCGCCTGGATGCAGCAGGCCAGCGTCGACCTGGCGAGCAGCGTACGCTACAGGCAGCCGCTGGGCCTGTTGTTGCTCGATCTCGACCATTTCAAGCAGATCAACGATACGCACGGCCACGCCGTCGGCGACCGCGCGCTGCAGCTGTTCGTCAGCGCCCTGCGCTCCGTCAGCCGGGCCGGCGACGTATTCTGCCGTTATGGTGGCGAGGAATTCTGCGTGCTGCTCAACGCCGCCGACCCGGCCTCGGTGATGGCGTACGACGAACGCCTGCGTCACTGGCTGGCGCGGCACTCGCCCCCGGCGCTCGGATTCGCGCTGTCGTACAGCGCCGGCGTCGATATGCGCTCATACGACACGGACACCATCGACATCATGCTCCAGCGCGCGGACGTTGCGCTGTACGAGGCGAAGTCGCAGGGACGCGGCCGCACCCTGGCCAGCGCCGTGCTGCGCAGCGCATAGTACCGCGCCTGGCAGCCGTCCACGCCAGCCGGCGGTCCTGTTTGACCTGCGCATCGATATGTTGTGTAATCACAATACTTTGGGGTGGATGGGATAAGCGAGTGACGCTACACAACAGGATTGCCGTGTTTCGAACCGAGCGTGGCATATCGCGGCGCGACCTGGCCGACGCGGTCGGCGTCAATGACCAGACCATTGGCTGCCTGGAGCGGGGGGACTACAAACCCAGCCTGGAACTGGCGATGAAGATCGCGCAGCACCTTGGCACCAGTATCGAGATGCTGTTTTCGTTCCGGCGTTTCGAATCGATCGCCATGACATTGAAGCGTGCAGGAGAGGATCGATGAGTACCAGGCACAAGACGGCGCTGCAGAAAATGGATGCCTTGGTCTGGTGGACCAGGGCGTCCGAACAGGTGCGACACGATATGTCCGCCGATGCCGGCGATCGGCGGCACCGGCCATTGCGCTGGCTGCCGCTGCTGCCGATGGCGTCCGGCGCTGGCCTCGTCATGGCCGCGATCGCGTTTTCCCTGCCTGGTACGGTGTACGGCGTTGCCGCTGCCATGATGGCGGCGGCCACCGCCATCGCGCTCAACGGCCCCCTGGGCAAGTCGGCCATCCATGACGACGAACGCGAGGCCGCGCTGCGCAAGAACGCACTCTTCTTCAGCCTGGCGCTTCTGGCCATCGCCAATATCATCACCGGTCCCGTCCTGCTGGTGGCCGCAGTGTGGCAAGGATGGCCGGTCGAGCGTACCGCGGGTGTCGCCTTTGCCCTTTTCATGGGCAATATGACGTGGTTTGTCAGCCTTCCCACGCTCCACGCGAGCTGGAAGTCACCCATGCTCTTCGACGGCGAAGCGTGACTCAGTCGGCCGTGATCGCGCGGTAGCGGTTGACCTCGGCGGCGCTGACAGGCGGTGCCGCGTTGCCCCAGCTGGTGCGGATCCAGCTCAGCACCGCGGCCACCTGGGCGTCGTCCAGTTCATGGCCGAAAGGCGGCATCCCGTACGGCCGCGGATTGCCCTTGGTGCCGGGCGGGAAGCCGCCGTTGGCGGTCATGCGGACCGCATTCACGGCCGGCGTCAGGGTCACCGCGCGGTTGCCCGCCAGCGGCGGATAGGCGGGCAGCTTGCCGCGGCCATCGTCGCCATGGCATTGCGCGCACCGGGCCTCGTAGATGCGACGGCCCTCGGCCAGCACCTGTTCCTGCGCCGGCGGCGAGCGCTCCGGCGTTGGCGCCGGTGTCGCCGGGAGCGACTTCAGGTAGCTCGCCATGGCCCCCAGGTCGTCCTGCGTCAGGTGCTGCAGGCTGCGCGCCACCACCTCGGCCATCGGCCCGGTGGCCGAGCCGCGCGGCGAGATGCCGGTACCGAGCAGCGCCACGATGTGTTCCTTGTCCCACTCGCCCAGGCCGGCCTCGCTGCCGGACGTGAGCGACGGCGCATACCAGCCCAGCGTGGCAATCAGGCCGCCATCGAGCCCGTCCTGGTTCGCGCCAAACCGGTTGCGTGTGCTATGACAGGCGCTGCAATGCCCCAGGCCCTCGACCAGATAGGCGCCACGATTCCATTCTGCGCCGCGCGCCGGCTGCGTCTCGTGCACGCCGGGCTTGAAGTACAGCAGGCGCCAGCCGGCCAGCAGCGCTTGACTGTCATACGGGAAGCCCAGTTCGTGCGCCCGGTTCGGCTGGCGCTGCGGCGCCAGGCTGCGAAAATAGGCGAACAGCGCGTCGGAATCGTCGCGCGTGACCTTGGTGTAGTTCGTGTAGGGAAAGGCCGGATACAGCAGGCGGCCATCCCTGGCGATGCCGTTATGCAGGGCGTTCCAGAAGTCATCCGCGCTCCAGTCGCCGATGCCGGTCTCCTTGTCGGGCGTGAGGTTTGGCCCGTAGAAACGCCCGAAAGGCGTCTCGAGCGCGCGGCCGCCGGCATAGGCGACCCCGCCGCGCGCCGTGTGGCAGGCGATGCAGTCGCCGGCGCGCGCCAGGTAGGCGCCGCGTTCGATATTGGCGCTCGTTCCCGCATAGGCCTGCGGCGAGCGGGAAGGAATATGCTCGGCGCGCGGCCAGGCCAGGACCACGGCGGCCAGCACCATGACAAGGATGGCGAGTAAGGCGATGTGCAGCGTTTTCATCGCGCCTCCGGATCGCTGCCGCAGGCCAGCGGCAAGGGCCGCACGATGGCGTCGGCCGGCCGCGGATCGGCCGGCATCGGTTGGGCCGCCAGCCAGCCGGAGACGGCCGCCACGTCTTCCAGCGACAGGCGTGCGGTGACGTCGGCCATGCAGTCCGGCGCATGCGCGCGCCGCACCTTGTTGCGCCAGGCGCCGAACTGCGCATTGACATAGTCGCGCGGCAGGCCGAGCAGGCCCGGGATGTTCGGCTGCACGCCGGTCAGGCGCGCGCCGTGGCAAGCGATGCAGGCCGGGATCTTGCGCGCTGCGTCGCCGTCATGCACCAGTTGGCGACCTCGCTCGAGGGTCGCGCCCGGCAAGCCGGAGGGCTGCGCCGGCAGCAGCGTCGGCGCCTTGGCCGCGAAGTGCTGCGCGATCTCGCGCAGGTAATCGTCGGGAAGGTGGTCGACCAGGTAGGTCATCAGGGGATACTGGCGCCGGCCGTCGCGGAAGTTGAGCAGCTGGTGGTACAGGTAGCCGGCCGGCTTGCCCTGCAGTCGCGGATAGAAGCTGTCGTTGACCGGCTTGCCGCGCGCATCGACCCGCGCATGGCAGCTGGCGCAGGCCAGCAGGCGCTGGTCGAGCGTGTCGGGAACGGTCTGCGGCGCCGCCATGGCCGTGCAGGAGAGCAGGCCGGCGAGCGCAGCGAGGGACAGGCGAAGGCTAGGCAATCTCATGGGCTCCCACCGACATCGACGATGCTGGCATGATATCGCGGATTGCTGAGCTGGAACTCCCTCTTTTAGTGCGAGCCTGCCCGGCGCGGGTCAGGCTGGCGGATTCGCCTTCCAGTAGCGGTAGATCTTCAAGGCCGCATGCGCGTCATCGGCCGCATACTGCAGCTGCTTGTCCGACAGCCGGGGCAGGGCCCAATTGGTGGTGGTGATGCGCTTGGATTTTTGCAGGCGCTGGCCCAAAAAGCGCTCGACGGCGCTCTTCGCGCCGAGCGGATTGCGCTCGCCGCGCCGGCGCAGGGCGGTCGACAGGTCGAGCACATTGCGCAGCTCGATGCCGAACTTCGATTTCAGGCGCCGCACGTCGTCGCCCAGGCCAAAGCCGACCTTCAGCACGCGCTCATCCTCGAGCACGGGCTTCAGCACGGTGATGGCCAGCGCATTGGCGGCCGGGGTCGCGGTCTGGAACAGCCAGGCGGTGCCGATGGTCGCGAGCTGCACCAGGTGCGGCCCGGTCGAGACCTCGCCCTTGGCGAAGGTCGGCTTGGACTCGGTGTCAAAGCCGATCGCGTCGGCTTTCATCAGGTCGGCCAGCGCCTCGCGCGCGTCCTGCTCGCTGCGCACCAGGCGCACATCGGCCAGGTCGATGCCGACGTAAGGCGGCAGATCGCCCTCGGCCACGTCCAGGGCTGTCTTCAATTCTTGGAAAACTTGGACGCCAGCGCCTGCAGTTTTTCCTGGCGCTTGCGGTTGTTTTCTTCTTCTGCGGCCGCTTCGCGTTCGGCCTTCTTGCGGTCGGCCTCCTTCTTGAAGCGCTGCTGCAGCTGTTCCTTGGCGTGCAGGCGGTGTGCTTCGGGCACTTCGGCGCCGGCGGTGCCGTCCAGGTCATGGCGCACCTTGGCTTTTTCCATCGCGCGCAGGTAGCGCATCGAGCCGGTGTGGATGCCGAGGGCGGCGCGCATCACCTTCTTGTCCAGGCCCGGCATGCGCGCGAGCAGCTGCTTGTCGATGCCGATCGACAGCGGCAGGCAGTCGCGGAAGGCGGGATACTCCTGCTGGAGTTGTTTGAGCAGCGAACGTGCCGACAGGCCTGGGGCTGGCGCCGCTGCCGGCGTGGCCGCGGCCGGCGTTGCTTCTTGCGGCTGCTGCGCTTCCGGGGTTTCCGGGATGGCATTGGTGTCGACGGACTCTGCAGGGGTATTGGTATTCATTGACTTCATGGTAAGAACGGGATTGCGAAGGATAGCACGGCGCCAAGGCGCGCATTGTACTAGTTCCAATCACCAATTATAAATGTTGGGAAACTTGCAGCAGGAAGAGGCGTCGGCGCGTGAAATCGTGTATGATCCGCCTCTTGCCTTGAGTCCGGCTTGCGCCGGCGCAGACCTTCCCGGAAGCTTGAGCGGGGGGCGTGCCAGGGCGGCGCTATGTGAATTGTGTATATCCCTTATCGGATCTATCAATTATCAGCAAAACTTGCATTGGGGCATAATAGCTCCTTCCCCTATTCTTCTAGAAAAATAGATGCAAGCCCGTGTTAGCGGGCTTTTTTTCGTTCCGACATGCACAGCACGATCTTGAACATCGACCATCGCCTCTCTGTCCGCAGCCCCGAATCATGTCGGCGCGCGCAAAGCCAGGTAAGTCGTGCTTGAAGTCTGGCATGTCCGCCCTTAGGTAGGGCCACTTCCGTTCCCCCTTTTCCCAGGATCCGCATACGGGTCTCGCTGGATTATTGACTTCGCAGGCGCGCAACTGGCCTCGACTGGAGAGTTTTAAGTATGAAAAACACCGCCAAGACATTGACACTGACAGCGAAAAAAGCGCCGGCCAAGGCTTCGGCACCGCTGGCAGTGCCGAAAACCGCGACCTCCTACTTCCTCGAAACGGAAGCGGCGGCCAAGGTGACGGTGGTCAAGACCCGCTCGCGCCTGGCCACGCTGAAGGCCCAGGCCGACGCCATCCTGGCCGCCGGTGGTCCGGTGGTGGATGAGCCGGTCGCCGCGCCAGTCGTCGAAGAAGCTCCCGCCGAGGCTGGCGCGACCCCGATCGCCGAAGCGGTCGGGCAAGTCGTTGCCGAAGCCGCCCCTGCCGCGCAGCCAGAAGCCGCCGCCGCTGACGACGTCGACGCCGGCATCGACCTGGCCGCCGAATACCTGCAGGCGCAGGCCAAGCCGGCCGTGACGCCCGTGATCGTGCGCAAGCGCGGCAAGCTGGCCGCCCTGAAGGCGGCCGAGCCGGAAGCCGCGGTCGCCGTCGCGCCAGTCGCGGCCCAGGAAGACCCGGCCGTCGAGGAAGCGCCGAAAGTCGTGCGCACCCGCGCCGTGCGCCGCGTCGAAACGGGCGCGGCGGTGCCGGTGAGCGCCGTCGGCGCGGTCAGCAAGACCACCGACGCCGCCGCCCTGGCCGCGATCGATACCTCGGGCTACCTGCTGCCGCAGGTGAAGGTCCCGGGCCGCCGCGGCCGTAAGCCAAGCGAGTTCGTGCCCGAGAACGACGAAGTCGCGGCGCTGAACGCGGTCGAACGCGCCGAAATGAAGGCGGCGTCCAAGGCGCGCGAGCGCAAGGCCAAGGGCCTGGGCCTGCTGAACGAGGCCGGTTTCTCGGAAGCCGAACTCGAAAAGCGCCGCCAGCAGCTGAAGAACCTGATCAATATGGGCAAGGAGCGTGGCTACCTGACCCATGCCGAGATCAACGACCACCTGCCGGAAAACATCATCGATCCGGAAGCGATCGAAGGCATCATCGCGACCTTCAACGACATGGGCATCGCGGTCTACGAGCGCGCCCCTGAAGCCGAGATGATGCTGCTGTCGGACCAGGCCGTGACCCCGACCAGCGAAGACGAAGTCGAAGCCGCCGCCGCGACCGCGCTGTCGACGGTCGACTCGGACTTCGGCCGCACCACCGACCCGGTCCGCATGTACATGCGCGAAATGGGCGCGGTCTCGCTCCTGACCCGCGAAGGCGAGATCGAGATCGCCAAGCGCATCGAGCAGGGCCTGAAGGACATGGTCCAGGCCATCTCGGCATGCCCGATCACGATCTCGGAAATCATCGCGCTGTCGCACAAGATCGCCAGCGACGAGTTGAAGATCGATGACGTGGTGGACGGCTTCGTCGACCTGAACGACACCCCGGCGCCCGCCGCGTCGGTGGCCCACGCGGCTGCCTCGGCCGATGAGGACGAAGAGGAAGAGGAAGAAGTCGAGGAAGAGGAAGAGGAAGGCGATGGCGGCAACGCCGGCGGCGCCGCGGCCGGCTACTCGGCCGAGCAGCTGGCCCAGTTGCGCAAGGGCGCGCTGGAGAAGTTCGCGCTGATCGAGCAGCAGTTCGACCTGATGGGGCACGCGTTCAAGAACGACGGCTACGGTTCGGCCGCCTACGAGGACGCGCAGGCCGTGATCTCGTACGAGCTGCTGGGCATCCGCTTCACCGCCAAGGTGGTCGAGAAGCTGTGCGACACGCTGCGCGGCCAGATGGACGAAGTGCGTTCGATCGAGCGCGCCGTGCTGGACATCTGCGTGAACCGCTGCGGCATGCCGCGCGCGCACTTCATCAAGGTGTTCCCTGGCAACGAGACCGACCTGCAATGGGGTGACCGCGAAGTCGATTGCGCTTATCCGTACAGCGCGGTGCTGAGCCGTAACCTGCCGGCGATCAAGGAGCTGCAGCAGCGCATGATCGACCTGCAGGCGCGCGTGGCGCTGCCGCTGGCCGACCTGCGCAAGATCAACAAGCAGATGGCGGCGGGCGAGAAGCGCGCGCGCCAGGCCAAGCGCGAAATGACGGTGGCCAACCTGCGCCTGGTGATCTCGATCGCGAAGAAGTACATCAACCGCGGCCTGCAGTTCCTGGACCTGATCCAGGAAGGCAATATCGGCCTGCTGAAGGCGGTCGACAAGTTCGAATACCGCCGCGGTTATAAATTCTCGACCTATGCGACCTGGTGGATCCGTCAGGCGATCACGCGTTCGATCGCCGACATGGCGCGCACGATCCGCGTGCCGGTGCACATGATCGAGACGATCAACAAGATGAACCGCATTTCGCGCCAGATCATGCAGGAAACCGGCAGCGAGCCGGACCTGCCGACGCTGGCCGCCAAGATGGAGATGCCGGAGAATAAGGTCCGCGAGATCATGAAGATCGCGAAGGAACCGATTTCGATGGAAACCCCGATGGGCGAGGACGGCGATTCGCAGCTGGGCGATTTCATCGAGGACAACGCGACCCTGGCCCCGTTGGACGCCGCGCTGCACGCGTCGATGCGCAACGTGATCAAGGAAGTGCTGGACTCGCTGACCCCGCGCGAAGCGAAGGTGCTGCGCATGCGTTATGGCGTCGAGATGTCGAACGACCACACGCTGGAAGAAGTGGGCAAGCAGTTCGACGTGACCCGCGAGCGGATCCGCCAGATCGAAGCCAAGGCGATGAGCAAGCTGCGCCAGCCGTCGCGCTCGGACAAACTGAAGACCTTCCTGCATAACCAGTAATTCGCCGGTCGTTCAGATATGAAAAAGCCGCCCGGTGTGCGCCGGGCGGCTTTTTTTACGGGCGCTGCTGGTGTGCTGCGAATCACCCTGATCGATGTAGGGTGGGCGGGTTTCCCGCCCACGCGTCCAGCCACCATGTGCATTGCCACAACGCGCCCGTGATTTGAACACATTGCCGCAACGCGCCAGTGATTTGAACACATTGCCACAACGCGCCGGTGATTTGAACACATTGCCACGACGCGCCAGTGCTTTGAACACATTGCCACGACGCGCCAGTGATTTGAACGCATTGCCACGACGCCACTGTGATTTGAACGCGCGGGCGGTGGAGCCGCCCACGCTGGCGGCATGACATCCATCACCCCGTATTGCGCAACCCCGCCGCCACCCCGTTGATCGACAGGTGAATCCCGCGATTCACGCGCGGATCGGCGTTGTCCGCCAGCTTGCGCCGCCGATGGATCAGCTCGACCTGCAAGTGATTCAATGGATCGAGGTAGGCAAACCGGTTCTGGATCGAGCGCGCCAGCAGCGGATTGCCGGCCAGGCGCTCGCTGGCGCCGGTAATCGCTTCCAGGCAGCGGATCGTCTCCCCATGCTCGGCGGCGATGCGGCGGAAGATCCGCTCGCGCAGCCCCACGTCAGAAACCAGGCCCGCATAGCGCGAGGCGATCGCCAGGTCGGTCTTGGCCAGCACCATGTCCATATTCGACAGCAGCGTCGCAAAGAACGGCCAGTCGCGGTACATCGCGCGCAGCTCTTCCAGCTTGGCGTCCTGGTCGCCTTCGTCGAGCCAGCCCTTGATGCTCGACGCAAATCCGAACCAGCCCGGCAGCAGCAGCCGGCACTGGCCCCACGAGAAGCCCCAGGGAATCGCGCGCAAGTCTTCGATGCGGCGGGTCGACTTGCGCGAGGCGGGACGCGACCCGAGGTTCAGTTCCGCGATCTCGGCGATCGGCGTCGCCTCGAAGAAGTAGTCGGTAAAGCCCGGGGTCTCGTACACGAGGTCGCGATAGGCCTTGTAGGCGCGGTTGGACAGTTCGGCCATCACCGACTCGAAGCGCTTCAGGCGCTCGGCTTCGCAGCCGCTGCCGGCAGCGTTCGGCGTCAGGCTCGCTTCCAGCGTCGCCGCCACCAGCAGTTCCAGGTTGCGGCGCCCGATCTCGGGATTGGAGAACTTGGACGCGATGATCTCGCCCTGTTCGGTCAGGCGGATCTGGCCGTTGACGGTGCCGGGCGGCTGGGCGCGGATCGCGTCGTAGCTCGGGCCGCCGCCGCGGCCGACGGTGCCGCCGCGGCCGTGGAACAGGCGCAGCTTGACCTGGTGGCGCTCGAACACGTCGACCAGTTTCAGTTCGGCCTGGTACAGCTCCCAGTTCGAGGTCAGGAAGCCGCCGTCCTTGTTCGAGTCGGAGTAGCCGAGCATGACTTCCTGCAGCCGGCCCTGTTTCCCGATCAGCCCGGCGACCAGCGGAATCGACATCCACTCGTCCATGATGCCGGCGGCGCGCTGCAGGTCGGGAATGGTCTCGAACAGCGGGATCACCATCGTGTCGTTGCGCTCCGCCGTCGCGGTTCCCGCGCCCACCCGCATCAGCCCCGTCTCTTTCTGCAGCAGCAGGACCTCGAGCAGGTCGGACACGGTCTCGGTGTGCGAGATGATGTAGTTGCGGATCGCGCGCGGGCCGTAGCGCAGGCGGATCTCGCGCGCGCAGCGCAAGATCGCCAGCTCCGAATTGGTCTCGTCGCCATAGTTTTCGTAGGGCGAGAACAGGGGCCGCGCTTGCGCCAGCTCGCGCAGGATCAGCGCGCGCTTGTCGTCTTCGCTCAGCGCCGCGTAGTCGGCTTCGACGCCGGCGCGGGCGAACAGTTCGGCCAGCACGCGCTCGTGGATGTCCGAGCTCTGGCGCATGTCGAGCGAAGCCAGGTGGAAGCCGAAGATGCGCGCCGCGCGCAGCAGGCCGGCCAGGCGCGGTTGCACCAGCATGGCGCCATGGTTCTGGCGCAGCGAGTCGGCCAGGACTTCGAGGTCGGCCGCGAACAGCTCGGGGTCGAGATAGGGCGCGGCGTGGCCGACTTCCTTGCGCAGGATGTGGCCTACGCCCAGTTCGCGCGCGGTGGCGGCCAGGCGCGCGTAGATGCCGATCAGCGCGCGGCGATAGGGTTCGTCGCTGCGGTGCGGGGAAGCGTCGGGCGAGGTGTCCGCCAACTGCTCCAGCGCCGGCGTCACCTTCACCAGCAGCGTGGAGGCCGACAGCTCGGCGCCCAGCGCGTGCACTTCGTCCAGGTAGAAGTCGAGGATGGTGGTCGACTGGCGCGTCAGCGCGTGGCGCATGGTGTCGGCGTTGACGTTCGGGTTGCCGTCGCGGTCGCCGCCGATCCAGCTGCCCATCTGCAGGAACGACGCGTGCGTGGCCTGGGCTTCACCGCCGTACTGCTCGGCGACTTCGAGCTCGATGTCGTCATAAAGAGCCGGCACTTCGCGCAGGAAGGTGATGCGGTAATACGACAGGGCGTTCTCGATCTCGTCGGCCACGGTCAGCTTCGAGTAGCGCAGCATGCGCGTCTGCCACAGGGTGGCGATGCGGGCATGCAGCAGTTGCTCGTTGCGGCGGCGCTCCCTGGGTGTTTGCGGCAGGTCGCGTTCGGCCAGCAGGCGCGCGATGTCGTGTTCGGCGTCCAGGATGCTCTTGCGCTGCACCTCGGTGGGGTGCGCGGTCAGCACCGGCGAAATCAGGGCGTCGCGGAAGAATTCGTCGACCGCCTCGCGCCCGATGCCGGCCTCGGCCAGCTTGGCCAGTGCGTAGCCGATGCTGCCCGAGCGCGGCGTCGAGCCCTTGAGCAGGTGCGCGCGGCGGCGGCGGTTGTGGTGCTGGTCCTCGGCGATATTGGCCAGGTGCGAGAAGTACGAGAATGCCCGCACCACCGAGATGGTCTGGTCGCGCGTGAGCTTGTGCAGCAGCGTGGCCAGCTCTTCGCCGGCGTCCGGGTCGTCGTCGCGGCGAAAGCGCACGGCGGTCTGGCGGATGGTCTCGACGATGTCGAACACCGCATCGCCCTCCTGGTCGCGCAGCACGTCGCCCAGCAGGCGGCCCAGCAGGCGGATGTCTTCTTTGAGCGGCGCGTCCTTGTCGGCGCCGGCTTGTACTACGAGTGCAGCAGGATTGTCCATATCGACCACAAGTAATAGATTGTGCGATGGCGGTTGGCCACGATCTGCAGGATGCCCCATGATAAAATTTGTGATCTTATGCAGGGACCGGTTACTGGCATCGTCCGGGTCGGCCCAATGACAGTGGAAGAACTCGAGTGTTAAACGCCATACAGCAGGTATCCGGAACGGCGCCACAGGCGCCGGCCAAACTGATTATCGCATCCCGCGAGAGCCGCCTTGCCATGTGGCAGGCGGAGCACGTGCGCGACCGCCTTGCCGCATTATATCCAGAGTGTAGCGTCGAAATTCTCGGAATGACAACACGTGGCGACCAGATCCTCGACCGTACGCTGTCCAAGGTCGGCGGCAAGGGCCTGTTCGTCAAGGAGCTCGAGGTCGCCATGGCCGAGGGCCGCGCCGACCTGGCCGTGCACTCGCTCAAGGACGTCCCGATGGAGCTGCCCGAAGGTTTCGAGCTGGCCGCCGTGCTCGAGCGCGAAGACCCGCGCGACGCCTTCGTATCGAACGACTATGCCAGCCTGGATGAATTGCCGGCGGGCGCCGTGGTCGGTACCAGCAGCCTGCGCCGCCAGTCGCTGATCGCGGCGCGCTACCCGCACCTGGTGATCCAGCCGCTGCGCGGCAATCTCGACACCCGCCTCGGCAAGCTCGATCGCGGCGACTACGCGGCCATCATCCTGGCCGCCGCCGGCCTCAAGCGCCTGGCTCTGGCCCAGCGCATCCGCGCGCTGCTCGAGCCCGAACTGAGCCTGCCGGCGGCCGGCCAGGGCGCGATGGCGATCGAAATCCTCAGCGGCGAGCGCAGCGACGGCGTCGACCTGCGCGCCGCGCTGGCGCCGCTCAACCACGTCGAGACCGCGCAAGCGGTGCTGGCCGAGCGCAAGGTGTCGCGCATCTTCGGCGGCAGCTGCCAGATCCCGCTGGCGGCCTACGCGATCGTGCAGGACGGCCAGATGCGCCTGCGCGCCATGGTCGCGACCCCGGACGGCAAGCGCGCCGCGCATGCCGAGGTGGCCGGCGCCGCCGAGCAGCCGGAATACCTGGGCGAACAAGTGTCCGACCTGCTGGCGCAGCAGGACGCCAACGCGATCCTGGCCGCCTGCCGCGTCGACGCGGCCGAGGATGCCTGAGCTGGATCCCGTGGCGACCCACCGCGTTGTCGTGATCACCCGGCCGCTGGCCCAGGCCGACGGCCTGGCGCAGGCGGTGCGGGCGACTGGACGCACGACGCAGATCCTGCCGCTGCTTCAGATCAGCCCGGTCGACGACCCGGCGCCCCTGCGCGCCGCCCTGGCGCAACTGCCCGACTACGCGATGGTGGCCTTCGTCTCGCCGAACGCGGTCGATGCGGCGTTCGCCCACCTCGACGCCTGGCCGCCCGAGGTGCCGCTGGCGGTCGTGGGCGAAGGCAGCCGCGCCGCGCTGGCGCGCCATGGCGTGGCGGCGCCCGGCTACACGATCCACAGTCCGGTCGACAGCGCCCACAGCGATTCGGAACACCTGTTGCTCAGCTTGGACCTGGCCGCCTTCGCCGGCCGCCGCGTGCTGATCGTGCGCGGCGACGGCGGGCGCGAGCTGCTGGCCGACGCCTTGCGGGCGGTCGGCGCCACGGTCGAGGCAGTGGCGGCCTACCACCGCAGCACCCCGGTATTGACGCCAGAGCTGGCCGCGCGATTGCGCGCCTTGCTGGCACAGCCAAACGACTGGATAATCACGAGCTCGGAAGCTCTGCGCGGGCTGGCGGGCCTGGTCGACGCGCTGGCGCCGGGCAGTGACGAAATTCGCGACGAGCTGCGCGCGCGGTTGCGGCAGCAGCGCCTGGTCGTGCCCCATGCGCGGATTGCCGAGACGGCGCACGCCCTGGGCCTGCGCCACGTGACCCTGACGGGATCCGGAGATGCCCGCATACTAGCAGCGTTACAATCACAATAATGAACGAATTGCCGAACAATCCAGATCAACCGCAGGCCAACGTGCCCGCACCGAGCCTCCACAAGCCCGAAGACGGCGCCGTGCCGCCTGGCCCGACGCCGCCGGGAGCGGCCGCCGGCGGCATCCCGCCGGCCGGCGGCGCGCCTGTCGCGCCGCGCATGGGCGCGCCGGGCGGCCCCGCTTTGTTCGACCGCATCGCGCGTCCCTTGCCGCTGGCCGTGATCGCGCTGGCCGTGCTGCTGGCGCTGCAGACGTATTCATCGCATAACCGCATCAATGCGCTGCGCCAGGACATGGCGCGCAGCCTCCAGAAGGGCAATGCGGTCAATGCCGAGACGGCGGCGCTGGCGCGCGACGTGGCCGACCAGTCCAAGGAGCTGCAGATCAAGGTCGGCGTGCTCGAAAGCCGCCAGAGCGAGGCCCAGAGCCAGCAGGTGGCGCTCGAGCAGCTGTATAAAGACCTGTCGCAGAACCGCGACGAGTGGGCGCTGACCGAGATCGAGCAGGTGCTGTCGACCGCCAGCCAGCAACTGCAATTGGCCGGCAATGTGCAGGGCGCCCTGATCGCGCTGCAGAATGCCGACCGCGCCGTGTCGCGTTCCGATACGCCGCAGTTTCTCACCATCCGGCGCGCGATCGCGGGCGACATCGAAAAACTCAAGGGCTTGCCGGCGGTGGACCTGGCCGGCGTGGCGGTGCGCCTCGATCACGTGATCGGCCAGGTCGATTCGCTGCCGATGCTGTCCGACGAAAAGCCGCTGCTGCCGATGGCGCCGGTGCGCACCGGACGCAGGGGCGAGGCCGCGGCTGCCCCGGCAGCCGCCGATCCGGCCCAGCCGCTGGGCGTGGGCCAGCGCGTGCTCGACACCTGGCGCCTGTGGAGCCAGGAGATGTGGGACGACGTGCGCCAGCTGATCCGGGTGCGCAGCGTCGAAGAGCCCGAGGCGCTGATGCTGTCGCCAAGCGAGTCGTTCTTCGTGCGCGAGAACCTCAAATTGCGTCTGCTGAACGCGCGCCTGGCGCTGTTGTCGCGCAACGAGGCCACCTTCCGCGACGACCTGGCCACGGCCCAGGCCATGCTGCTCAAGTATTTCGATACCCGCGCGCGCGTGACGCAATCGAGCCAGGCCGCGCTGCGCCAGGTCCAGGCCAATAACCTGACGATCGAGATGCCGACGCTGGCCGACAGCCTGAACGCCGTGCGCAACTACAAGGCAAAGCAATGAGCCATGCACAAGCGAAGCGATAAATAATGCGTTTACTTCTTTGGTTAGTCGCGCTGATGGCCGCCGCCATCGGCATCGCCGTGACGGCGCGCTTCAATCCAGGCAATGTGGTGCTGTTCTATCCGCCGCACCGGATCGACATGTCGCTCAACCTGTTCGTGGTGCTGCTGGTGGCGTCGTTCCTGGCGCTGTACGCCGTGGTGCGCGCCATCAACGCCACCCTCAAGATGCCGCAGCGGGTGGCCGCCTATCGCCAGCGCCGCAGCGAGCGCGAAGGCAACAAGGGCTTGCGCGACGCGCTCAAGGCATTGTTCGAGGGCCGTTTCGGCCATGCCGAGAAGGCCGCGATGCGCGCCGCCGAACTGCCCGAGAACGCCGGCCTGGCGGCCCTGATCGGCGCCCGCGCCGCGCACCGCATGCGTGAACCGGCGCGACGCGACGCATGGCTGGCCGGGATCGCCCACGACAACACGCTCAAGACAGCGCGCCTGATGACGGTCACCGAGCTGCTGGTCGACGACCACCAGCCCGAGGCCGCGCTCGAAGCGGTGGCCGAACTCAACGCCAGCGGCCAGCGCCACATCCACGCCCTGCAATGGGCCATGAAGGCCAACCAGCAGGCGCGCAACTGGCCCGAGGTGCTGCGCCTGGTGCGCATCCTCGATAAGCGCCGCGCGCTGCATCCGGCCCTGTCGAGCCGCCTGCGCGAGTTGTCCTACGAGGCGCTGCTGGGCGGCGACGGCCATGACGCCGAATCGCTGCGCCGCATCTGGGCCACGGTGCCGCCGCAAGACCGCACCGTGCCCTATATCGCGGCGCGCGCGGCCAGCGCCTTCAATGCGCGCGGCCTGCACGACGAGGCGCGCGCGATCGCCGAAGAGTCGCTCAAGGCCGGATGGGACGAGCGTGTGGTGCGCGCCTACCGCGACGCCGCCAGTCCGGCCGGCTCGCCGTCGCTGCTGGCCCAGATCGAGGCTTGCGAGACCTGGCGCCGCGAGCGCCCGATGGATGCCGAGCTGGCCCTGACCCTGGGTTCGCTGTGCCTGAAACAAAAATTGTGGGGCAAGGCCCAGCGCTACCTGGAGCAGGCGCTGTCGGACGCCACCGCGGCGTCGATGGTGCGCGAAGCACACCTGAAGCTGGCCCAGATGCACGAGGCGCTGGGACAGGAGCAGGAGGCGGCGAACCACTACCGGCAATGCGCGCTGGCCAGCATCCTGTGAGGCCATGCCTGCGCTTTGGCGCGCGCACCACTGTCCATGTCGCATCGCACAGGCCATGGCCGTTTCGCTATAATGACGGCCTATCATTGATTCTTAAGCAACCAAGGACCCTCCATGAGCCTGAATAACGTCCCAGCCGGCAAAGACGTGCCGAACGACTTCAACGTCATCATCGAAATCCCGATGAATTCCGATCCGGTCAAATACGAGGTCGACAAGGACAGCGGCGCGATCTTCGTCGACCGCTTCATGGGTACGGCCATGCACTATCCGTGCAACTACGGCTACGTGCCGCAGACCATCGCCGACGACGGCGACCCGTGCGACGTGCTGGTCATCACCCCGTTCCCGCTGCCGCCAGGCGTGGTGGTGCGTTGCCGCGCGCTCGGCGTGCTGAAGATGACCGACGACGGTGGCGGCGACGCCAAGGTGATCGCGGTGCCGGTCGAGAAAGTGCTGCCGATGTACAAGAAGATCCAGTCGCTCGACGACGTGGAAGAGCTGCGCCTGCAGCAGATCCAGCACTTCTTCGAGCACTACAAGGATCTGGAGCCAGGCAAGTGGGTCAAGATCGAAGGCTGGGCCGGCATCGAGGAAGCCAAGGCCGAGCTGGTCAATGGCGTCGAAGCGTTCAAGAAGGGCGCACAGGCCTGAGACCTGGTCCGCTGTTCTGCATGATGGAAGGCCGGCGCCCCTGGGGCGGCCGGCCTTTTTATTTGCGCCGCGCGGCGCGCGCGGCGCGTTGCTGTCACCAGCCGATATCCTGCAGCAGCGGCAGGGTGAGGTCGCGCGGCGGCGCGATCTCGTGCGACAGGTCGGCGTTGATCGACGGCTCCATCAACTGGTTGGGACTCGCCTCGGTCGTATAGTGCGAGACCGACGAGCCGGGCGCGTTGACGGTCGGGCTGTACATCAGCACGCGGCGCTGCTCGTCCGCGCCGGCCAGGCGCTCGGGATCGATCGACAGGCGCGCCATCACGCCCGACCCGCTGCGCGAGCGGGTCTGCAGCGCCGTCTTGAGCCGCAGGCCGTCGGCGCGGGTGATGCGCACCGAGGGGATCATGACGTCCGGGGCGCTGCCCGGCATGCCCGCCACTTCGCCCGCGACGCTGTCGGCCAGGATCATGCCGATGGCGCCGGCCGCCTGCACATTGCGGGCCTTGACCGCGTAGTCGCACACGCCGCGGTCGACCAGCGCGACCTTGCCGCGCACCGTCTGCGCATTCATGGCGTTCAGGGCGGCGCACGCGAGCCCGTTGCCGTTGGCCTGGTCGACCACCGGCATCACCTCGCCCCTGACCGGCGTGGCGCCGAGCGGGGTGCCGAAGCTGGCCACGCCCACCGCATAGCGGCCGAAGGCGTCGCCTGCCGCGCCGCCGCTGATGGACAGTACGGGCATTGGCCCCAGCACGCCCGGGACCGCAGCGGTGACGCCGGGACCGCTCCAGGACAGGCCGCGCCAGGTCCTGGCCGAGGCCGCGCGCTGGGAGGTCGTCAACTGCGACCAGGTGCGGTTGCTGCGGTTGTCGAGCAGGTAGTGGTCCCAGATCGACGGCCGCGCCAGCAGGTAGGAACCCGTCTCGTCGTCGGTGAAGTTCTGGAAGCCGAGGCCGTGCGCGATCTCGTGCAGCAGCACCGTGACCAGGTCGATTTGTGCGCCGGCGTTGTTGTCCAGGCCGAGATAGAAAGTGAGGCCAGGGACGCAGGTCGGGGTCAGGCCCAGTTGCGCATTGAAGGTCGCGACGATGTGATGGTCTTCGGGTGTGGTCAGGTCGGTGCCGAACAGCTTGCCCGCCAGCGCGGCCGGGTACCAGGTATTGGTGCGCGGCGCGCCGGGGAAGTTGGCCCAGACTTCGGTGGCGCCGGCCGCGCCCAGCACGGCGCTGGTGCTGTTGCAGCTGAGCGGCACGAACGAGGCGCCGATACGGACCGGCACCTCGCTGTCGAGCGTCGCGCCCCAGATGTCGGCCGCTTGCTGGAAGGCGATCAGGCGCTGTTCGCCCAGGGTCGTGCCGGGGTTGCCCCCGACCGGCTGGGCCGGGGTGGGGTCGTTGAAGCCCACGCCGGGCGCATTCAGGTTGACGATCTGGATGGTGGCGGCGCGCGCGGCGCCCACCGTGGCCAGGCTGGCCACGACCAGGATCGCCACTGCCGCGAGACGGGCGAATGCGCCGCTGGACGGGCGGACCGGGAGCTTAGCGGTGATCATGGCGGGCTTTCTCCTGCGCGCCGCCTGGCGCACCGTGGTTGAGATGGGCGTGGGCGCCGGCGGCGCCGTCGACGCACTGGTGGTCGAGCTTGCCGTCGGTGCCGCGCGTGACGACCGAATACACGAGACGGCTGCTGCCCAGGTACACGCTCTCACGGCCGTCGGCGCCGGCCACCACGGCCGGTTGCGGCCGGCGTGCGGTCGGCGCCGCGGCCTGGGCCTGCAGCGCCTCGGACTCGGTAGCCGATGGCGCGCGCAGCTCGCCGGTCTCGGCGTCGCGCACGACGGTCAGGCCCTGCTGGGCGGATGACTGGGATTCTGGGGACGCCGCGGCCTGGCCCAGGGAAGCGAGCGCCAGCCAGAGGATCGGGATGGCAAGTGAAGTATGGATGCGCATGGAGGATCTCCTGGGATTCATTGGCGGTTGGTCGGGCCGCACAGCGGACTGTCGGTCGTGCCGACCCAGCGCCGTATCAGGCCCAGGATCCCCAGGCCGCCCGCCAGCAGAAGGATGCTGGCTGGTTCGGGAACGGCGGTCACGACCCGCACCGTGTCCAGCCCGACATAGTTGAGGTTGGCCGCGTCGCCCAGGTAGCGGAAGGCGAAGCGGCCTGGTCCGTCGACCGCCAGGTTGGCGCTCCATTGCCGCCAGTCGGCCGGGAAGGCGTCGTCGCCGCCGATCGTGGCCAGCAGCGTACCGAACGAGGAGGCTTCGGTACCGCTCCCGGCGCCGAAGCGCACTTCGATCAGGTCGTCGTAGCTGTCGGCCAGTTCGCGGTTCGTGAAGAAGGACAGCGTGGTCAGGCCGCTCAGGTTGAGCGTGGGCGTGATCAGCCAGTTGTCGACCACTCCCATGCCGTTGGCGGCTCCGAGGAAGTTCGCGGCGGCATAGGCGCCCGCAGCGCCGGCCTGGGGCGGGAAGATGTCGGTGTTGCCCTGGAACCAGCTAAGGCCGGGCGGGACGCTCCGGTTGATGCGGTCCCAGCTGGTCAGCCCGGCCAGGTCGTCGAAACCTTCGTTGAGCAGCTCGACGCCTTCGTGGGCGGCCAGGGGCGAGGATGCGGCCGCGCCGACCACCGCGGTGGCGATCATGATGTTGAGTCGTTTCATGGAATGGGATGGGATTGGGCCAGAAGGATGGAGCTCCCCGCGCTGGCTGACGACGAGGCCATGACTTATCCATGATAAGAATGGCAATGGTCACGGTCTTGATGTGGGTTGAGACGGTGGCGCGGCGCGTGCCGCGCCCCTCAAGCAAGGCGATGGAACTTGATCAAAGCGCTTGCAATTCTGCAAGTCCATGCTGGAAGGCAATCGTCAGGCGCGCGGCGGCGCCGCGGTCGCCCGCGTCAGAGCGGCGCGAGCAGCGGCGCGTAGCTGCGCCGGTAGAGCTTGTCGCCGAACATGCCGAAGATGGCGGCGCGGGCCAGGTCGGGCAGGGCGCGCATCTTGTCCCGGGCCGCGCACTGGCGCTGGACCCAGCGCACCCGGTGATGACGCCGGCGCGAATACGCGGCCAGCGCGGCGTCGAAGTCGGCGCCGCCGGCAAGGACGTCGGCCAGCACCAGCGCGTCCTCGAGCGCCAGCGCCGCGCCTTGCGCCATATTGGGCGAGGCAGCGTGGGCGGCGTCGCCGATGAACACGACCCTGCCTTGCGCGTAGTCGTCCATCACGACCTGGCCGAGGCGGCCGAAATGGACCCGCGCCTCATCATGCTCGCCACGCTCGAGCAGCGCGGTCAGCGGCGTGCTGAATGCCTGGAACAGCTCCGGCAGGCGGGCATGGCGGTACGATTCCGGATCGGCGCTCTCCGGCAGGGTCAGGTCGGCGTAGACATAGGCCTGCGTGCTGCTCACGGGGATGGCGAGCAGCGTCGCGCCATTGCCCAGCATGGCTGTCCAGCCCTTGATGGCGGCGACGTTCTGCGTGATGAAGCGCCAGCAGACCTGGCGCCCGTATTGCGGCCGGATGTCCGGGCGGACGATCCTGCGCACGCCGGAATGGATGCCGTCCGCACCCACTACCACGTCGTAGACGGCCGAACGGCCGTCGGTGAACGTGACCTCGCACAGGCCGCTGGACTGGTCGATGGCAGCGACCGACACGTCGTAGCGCACCCGCGATTCGCCGAAGGCGGCGCCGAGGATGGCGTGCAGGCGCGCGTGCGGCAGCGACAGGCAGGGGCCGCAACGGGCCCAGACGTCGCTGGTGATGGTCTCGGTCAGGCGCCAGCCGCGCTGGTCCAGGATGGTCTGGCTCGGCACGGCTGCGGCGTTGGCGCGCACCTCGTCGAGGAGGCCCAGGCTCGCGATGGCGCGGGTGGCGTTGCCGGGCAGGTAGAGTCCGGTACCCGAGGATGGCGATGGCGCTGCGAGGCGCTCGACGACATCGGCCGCGATGCCGCGCTGCTCCAGGGCCAGGCCCAGTGAAAGGCCAGCGATACCGCCGCCCACGATCAAGATTTTCCGTTGCATGATACCAGCCGCCCTTCATCCATGAATCGACGGGACGGACCGGATTGATCCATCCCGCATGAAGATACGCGGCGCGGCGCGGATTGGATGCGGCGGCAAGGATCACTACACGGGGCGTCAGCCGGGCGGCGGCGGGCGCCGGGCCAGCCAGGCCCGCACGCGCAGCTTGCCGACGATCCCGATCGGGAAGAAGTAAATGGAAAGAATGAACAGCACGCCCAGCCACAGCAGCCAGCGGTCCGGGTGCAGGGCGGCGGCCAGCAGCGGCACGCCTTCGAGCGCGGCCCCGCCGTGCGCCATCAGTTCCTTCAGGTAGTTCTGGGCCAGGATGAACAGCGTCGCACCGACCACCGCGCCATACATGGTGCCCATGCCGCCGATGACCACGATCAGGAGGATGTCGGTCATCACTTCGAAGCCCAGCGAGGTCTTCGGCCCCACATAACGCAGCCACAGCGCCATCAGGGCGCCGGCCAGGCACGCCACCAGCGCCGCCAGGCAGTTGGCCCAGATGCGGTATACCATGGTGCGGTAGCCGAGCGCTTCGGCCCGGAACTCGTTCTCGCGGATCGCCTGCAGCACCCGGCCGAACGGCGAGTTCACCAGCCGCAGCAGGAGCAGGAACAGCAGCAGGCAGCCCAGGAACACCAGGTAATAGGTGATCACCTTGCCGTCGACGTAGCGGCCGAATACCTCGTTCTCGAACAGCAGGTAGCTTGGCGACAGCACCTCCGGCACGCTGAACGTCACGCCATCCTCGCCGCCGGTCAGGTCGGACAGCTGCGACGCCAGCACGGCGAATGAAGAAGCGACGGCCAGCGTGATCATGGCGTAGAAGATCGCGCGCACGCGCAGCGCGAACAGGCCGACCACCAGCGCCAGCGCCAGCGCCAGCAACAGGGCGACACCCAGGCCGGTCATCGCCACGCCCCAGGTGGGCTCGTCGACCCGCGCCAGCGCCAGGCCGACGCCATACGCCCCGATGCCGTAGAACATGGTGTGGGCAAACGAGACGATGCCGGTGTAGCCGAGCAGCAGGTCGTAGGACGCGACCAGCACGACGTAGACGCAGATCGTGGCCGCGGTATTGAGCGGACGCGCGCCCGAAAATAAAAAAGGCGCCAGCGCCAGGCCGGCCAGGATCACCAGCAGCACGCCGCTCAGGATGCGGCTGCGCGGCAGGTCGCCGGAAAGTAGTCGATGCAGCATCGGGTCAGCTCCTTGACGTCGAATACAGGCCGGCCGGGCGCCACAGCAGGACCGAGATCATCAGGATGATGCTCGACACCAGCGCGATCTTGGGGGCCAGGAAGCCGGCATAGTTGGCCACCAGCGCCATCAGCAGGGCGCCGATGAAGCAGCCGCTCACCGAACCCAGGCCGCCGATGATGATGACGATGAAGATCATCACCATGATCTCGCTGCCCATCGATGCCGTGAGCGTTTCCTTGTACAGGCCCCACATCACGCCGCCCAGGCCGGCCAGCGCCGAACCGGCCGCGAACACGGCCACGAACAGGCGCCGGATGCGGTAGCCGAGCGCTTCGACCATCTCGCCGTTCTCGACGCCGGCGCGCACCAGCAGGCCGATCTTGGTGCGATTGAGCACCAGGAACATGGCGATGAAGACCACCAGCCCGACCACCACCGCCACCAGGCGGTATTTCTCGACGGCGGCGTCGCCCACCAGGATGGCGCCGCGCAGCGCGGTCGGCAGCGGCAGGGGGATCGTCTCGGCGCCCCAGATCACATGGATCAGCTGCTCGGCCACGATCATGCCGCCCATCGTGATCAGGATCTGCTTCAGGTGCTGGCCGTAGACCGGCTTGACGATGATGCGCTCGAAGGCCCAGCCCAGGAGGCCCGTGACGACCATCGCCAGCGTGACGGCCAGCGCCAGCACGCCCAGGTTGATCAACAGCGAGTCCATCTCGAGCCAGCCGCGCATCGGCAGCAGGACCAGCGTGGCGCTGAAGGCCCCGACGGCGACGAACGCGCCATGGCCGAAATTCAGGACGCTCATCAAGCCGAACACGAGGGTCAGGCCGCTGGCCATGATGAAGATCATCATCCCCATCGCCAGGCCGGCGATGGTGAGGGTGAGCCAGGTGGGAAAACTGCCGACCAGCGGCAGCATGGCCAGCATCAGCACGGGCACCAGCAGCAGCGGCGCGATGTCGCGCTTGGCCGCCGGCAGCGGCGCATCGGCCGGGGGAACAGGGAGGATTGCACTCATGATGGGGTATTGGTTCCTGATTCCTATTGGTGGGAGTCGAGCGACAGGCCGAGCAGGCGCTGCTGCAGCGCGGCGTCGCCGGCCAGCGCCGCCATCTGGCCGGCATGGGCCACGCGACCATCGTCCATCACGCTGACGCTGTCGCCCAGCGAGCGCACGAAGTTGAAGTTCTGCTCGACCAGCACGATGGTGGTCTCGCGCTCCTTGAGTTCACGGAAGGCGGCAATCAGGCTTTGCACGATGCTCGGCGCCAGCCCCTTGGTCGGCTCGTCGACCAGCAGCAGCTTGCGTGGTTCGACGATCGCGCGGGCGATCGCCACCATTTGTTTCTGGCCACCCGACAGGTTCCCGGCCGGGTAGTGCCAGAACTTGCGCAGGGCCGGGAAGAAGCCGCAGATCCAGTCGACCCGGGCCTGGTCGAGTGCGCCGTCGCGGGCGGCCAGCACCAGGTTTTCGCGCACCGTCAGTTCAGAGAAGACCGCCATGTTCTCGGGCACGTAGGCAATCCCGGCGCGGGCGATGTCGGGCGTGGACAGTTTCGTGATGTCGCGGCCGTCGAAGCGGATCGAACCGGCGCTGGCCTTCCACAGGCCCATGATCGTGCGCAGGGTAGTGGTCTTGCCGGCGCCGTTGCGGCCCAGCAGGACGGCCAGTTCGCCGCGCGGCACGACCAGGTCGACGCCTTGCAGAATGTGGTACTGGCCGATGTGGGTATGGACGCCGGACAGCGTCAACAGCGGTGCGCGCACGGCCGGATCAGGCGCCAGTGTATTCGGGTTCGGGTGTTCCAAGATAGGCTTCCTGTACGATCTTCGATTGCATCACTTCGCGCGGATCGCCGTCCGCCACCAGCGTGCCGTTGTGCAGCACGACGATGCGGTCGGCCAGCTGGCGCACCACGTCCATCTTGTGCTCGACCAGCAGCACGGTCTTGTTTGCCTCGTGCTTCACCTGGCGGATCAGGTCTAGCACCACCGGCACTTCGTCGACGCTCATGCCGGCCGTCGGTTCGTCGAACATCATCACGCTCGGCTCCAACGCCAGCAGGATCGCCACTTCGAGCTTGCGCTGGTCACCGTGCGACAGCGCGCCGACATAGAGGTCGCGCCGCTTCATCAGCGCCACCCGTTCCAGGTAGTGTTCGGCGCGCGCGACCAGCTCCTTGTGGCTGGACCAGACCGACAGGAAGTGCAGGCCCATGCCGGCGCGGCTCTGCACGGCCAGGCGCACGTTCTCGATCACGGTCAGGTGCGGGAACAGGTTCGTAAGCTGGAAGGCGCGGCCGATGCCCCGGCGCGTGCGCCTGGCCGCGCCGTCGCGCGTGATGTCGCGACCATGCAGCACGACGCTGCCGCTGGTGGCGGCCAGCTGGCCCGAGACCAGGTTGAAGTAGGTGGTCTTGCCGGCGCCGTTGGGGCCGACGATCACGGTCAAGGTGCCGGGATGGAAGTCCGCCGTCACCGCGTTCACCGCGACATGACCGCCGAAGCGGATGGTCAGGTCGCGGGTCGAGAGCGCGGGCTGGCCGGCAGTAGCAGGCAGCGCGGTCATGTCAGCGCTTGTTCTTCACCGGCAGCGGCATCTCGCTGGCCGGGATCTCGCGCACCAGTTCGAGCAAGTCCCATTCGCTCTTCTGGTCCTTCTTGATGCGGAAGTGGTACATCGGCTGGATCGCCTGGTGGTCGTCCTTGCGGAAGGTCATCAAGCCCTTCGGGGTCTCGAAGCTCATGCCCTCCATGGCCGCCACCATCTTGTCGCCATTGCCGTCCGGGACCTTCGACAGCGCGGCCACCACCGCGCCCGCCGCCGCCATGCCGCCGGCCGTGAACATATCGGGTGGCGCCTTGAAGCGCTTGGTGTGCTCCCTGACGAACCAGTCGTTCATCTTGTTCTTCGGGAAGTCGTAGTAATAATAAATCGTGCCCTGGGTACCGGCGAAGTTCTTCCAGGTCTTCATCACCGGCAGGATGTTGCCGCCCGGGGAAAGCACGATGCCATGGCGCTCGGGCCTCAGGTCGGCGATCTTGTTCATCGGGTTCGGGCCGGCCCAGACGATTTGCAGGATGCGCGGTTGCGGCTTGTCCTTCAGTGCATCGAACAGGCGCGCAGAGGAGGCAGTGAAGTCGGTGGTCGCCAGCGGGGCATATTCTTCGTGTACCACCTTGGCGCCGCTGCCGGTAGCCGCCAGCGCTTCCTTGCCGGCCTTGATCGCATCGCGTCCAAAGGCGTAGTCTTGCGTCAGGAAGCCGATGCTGCCGCCTTTCAGGGTACTGGCGGCGGCCAACGCATCCTGCATCGAGCTGCGCGCGGTACGGAAAATGTACTTGTTCCACTTGTCGCCGGTGATGGCATCGGCCACCGCCGGCTCGACAATCAGGACTTTCTTGTATTCCTTCGCCACCGGCAGCATCGCCAGCGCCGAGCCGGACGACGTGGTGCCGACGGCGATGTCGACGCGGTCGTCGCCGTAGGCCTCGGCCAGCAGCGTGCGTCCCAGGTCGGGTTTACTCTGGTCGTCCTTGACGATGACCTTGATCTTGCGGCCGTTGATGGCCATCGTGCCGTTGGTCAGGTATTCGAGGCCGAGCATGAAGCCGGCCTCGGTCTCGCGCGCATAGGTTTCCATGAGGCCGGTCTTGCCGGCGATGAGCGCGACCTTGAAGTCCTTGCCCTGGGCCAGTGCGCCGGGGGCGGCGCCGGCCGCGAAGGCGAAGGCCAGGGAGAGTGCGAGGGGCTTGATCAGGGATTGCATTGCTTGTCTCCTTGTATTTATTTACGGGACCCGCGCCAGGAAAGCGCGGATCGCCTCGAAGGCTTCGGGTTCGGTGAGCATCGGCGCATGGCCGACGTTCGGCACTTCGGTATAGGCCAGGCCGGGCGCCGCCTTGCGCATCCAGGCCGCCTGTTCGGCTTCGACCAGGTCGGACAGGGCGCCGCGGATCATCAGGGTGGGGCGGTGCCGCGTCAGGCGTCGGAACGCCATCCGCAGCGCCAGCGAGGTTGGAGGAAGTCTACCGGTTTGCAGGCTGTGGGCGATACCCGGATCGTAGCGGGCGCACAACAGGCCGTCGTCGCGCTGCTCGAAGGCGCGCTGGGCCCATTTGTTCCACTCGGCGTCCGGATTGCCGGGGAAGGCGCAGGCATTGATGTCGCGGACGTAGCAGGTTGCCTCGTCCCAGCTGGCGAAGGTCGCCGGCTTGCCGGCGTAGCCGGCGATGCGCTCCAGGCCGCGCGGCGACAGCACCGGGCCGACATCGTTCAGCACCGCGCCGGCCACCAGGTCGAGGCGCTGGGCGGCCAGCGTCATCGTGATTAGGCCGCCCATCGAGGTGCCGATGAAGACGGCGCGCGCGATGCCCAGCGCATGCATCAGGGCCACCACGTCGGCGGCGTAGACCGCCGGCGTGTAGTTGGCCGGATTCGGGTCGCGCGCCGAGTGGCCGCGGCCGCGCACGTCGACCGCCAGTACGCGCCGTCCAAGGGCGGCCACTTGCGGGGCCAGTTCGTCGAAGTCGAGCGAATTGCGGGTAAGGCCGTGGATGCAGATCACGGGGAGGTGGGCCGCGCCGCCGGCGCCGTGGTAGTCGCGTGCGTAGAGGGCGAGGCCGTCGCTGCTGGTGTAAGTGATGGGGCTGAATGAAGGCACGCGGCGGTTCCTGTCAGTGTGCTGGTAGTGCGAGGTTGGCGACTTAGGTTGAGAAATTGGGGCCCGCCTGCGCGGGGGAGTCGTTTCTGCCAGTGGCAGAAACGACGAGTTGGCGCCTGCTATTAGAAGCGCAGTTCCAGCGTGGCCGACACCGTGCGCGGATTGCCATAGAAGGCGGTGAGCGTTCCCTCGTTGCCCAGGGTCGGGAACAGGTAGCCGGCGGTCTTGTAGTGCACGTCGTTCAGGTTCTTGCCGTGCAGGCCGGCGCGCACCTTGCCGTCGGTGCGGGTCCAGACGATCGAGGCATCCCAGATCCGGTACGACTCCTGGTCCAGGATCGAAGGCGTCTCGAACTGCGCCGTGGCGCCCTTGTACGACCAGCTGCCGATCAGCGACACGCGGCCGCCGTGGCCCATGAGCGGCAACGGTATGTCGTAGTTGGCGCGCAGGTTGGCCGAGTTCTTGGGCGTGTTCTGGAAGGTGCGCTGGTCGGCCACGTTCACGCCCGCCACGATGTATTCCTTGTACTCGGCGTCGATGTAGCTGTACATGCCGGCGACCATGAGGTTGGGCGTGATGTTGGCCACCGCTTCCAGTTCGGCGCCCTTGATCTTGGCCTTGCCGGCATTGGTGGTGACGCCGGCGAAGCTGTCGTCGCGACCGTCGCCGTTGGTGTCGATGGCCACCGATCCCGGAATCTGCACATCCTGGTAATCGCTGTAGAACAGGGCGGCATTGGTCGTGATGCGTCCGCCGTTGAAGGCCGACTTGAGGCCCAGCTCGTAGGTCTCGATGGTCTCGGGTTCATATCCGGCGCGCGCGGTTTCCAGCGGAATGCGGGTGCCGACCACGTTCAGGCGCGGGTCGAAGCCGCCGCCCTTGAAGCCTTCGGAATACGAGGCGTACACGTTATGGTCGGGGTTCATCTTCCAGTTGACGGCCACGCGCGGCGTGAACTTCTTGTCTTCGCGTTCGAGTACGCCGCCGCGCAGGTCGGTATCGGTGCGGAACAGGATCGCGCCCGGGTTGCCCATGTCGGGCGTGCCGGCCAGGCCGAAGTAGATCTGGCGCAGCACGTCGGCTTCGCGCTTGTCCACCGTGTAGCGCCCGCCCAGCGACAGGCTCACGCTGTCGGTCAGGTTGTAACTGCCGTCGAAGTAGGCGGCCCAGGCCCTGGTGTCGATGTCGCCCATCGTGTAGGTGGACGTGGGCACGGCGCCGGCCAGGATGGTGTCGAACTTGTTGAAGGCGTTGGCGTCCATGTAGTAGACGCCGGCCACGCCCTGCAGGCGCGGGCCGTTGTAAGTGACCTGCAGCTCCTGGCTGAACTGGCGGTTGGTGTACAGCGCCGGCACTTCCATGTCGACCACGGGCAAGGCGTCGAAGTCGATCGGCGCATACGACTTGTCGCGGCGCGCGGCCGTGATCGACTTGACGCTCCACTCGCCATTGACCGTGTATTCGATGGTGGCCGAGCCGCCATAGGAACGTACTTCCTGGTCGTGGCCCAGCGCTTTCGTCAGGTTGCCGCGGGTGTCGAACACGTCTTCGAGGATGGGCGCGCCGCTGGTGCGGCCGACGATCAGGCGGTGGCCGTTCTTGGGATTCGAATCGTCTTGCGTGAAGTCGCCGGCCAAGCGGATGAACAGGTCCTGGCTGGGCGTGAACTCGGCCGAGACGCGGCCGGCGGTGACGTCCTTGTCGTAGTTGCCCTTGCCGGTGAACAGGTTGTCGCCGAAGCCGTCGCGCTTGAAGCGGGCGAAGGTGGCGCCGACGCGCGCGGTGTCGGTCAGCGGCGTGCTGGCGGTGACCACGGCTTCCTTCTGGCCGTATTCGCCGACCGTGGCGCGCACGCGCACGTCACGCTGCGGTCCCAGCTTGCGGGTGACGTACTTGACGGCGCCGCCGATGGTGTTGCGGCCATACAGCGTGCCTTGCGGGCCGCGCAGCACCTCGATGCGCTCGACGTCGTAGATGTCGGCCACGGCGGCCTGCGGGCGTGCCAGGTAGATGTCGTCGATATAGATGCCGACGCCGGATTCGAAGCCGGCCAGCGGGTCGGCCTGGCCGACGCCGCGGATGAAGGCGGTCAGGGTGCTGTTGGTGGCGCGCGACGCCTTGAGCGTGGTATTCGGCAGGGCCAGGGCCAGGGCGGTGACGTCGGGCACGGCCTGCTTGGAGAGCTGGTCGGCGCTGAACGCGGTGACCGAGACCGGGACGTCCTGCAGGGTCTCTTCGCGCCGGCGCGCGGTGACCACCACTTTCGAGACGGATTCCTCGGCCGAAGCAGCTGGGGCGCCGGCCGCATCCTGGGCCTGGGCCACGCCCATCGTCCCGCCGGACAGCGCCAGCAGCGCTGCGGCGGACTGGTTCAGCAGCTTCGTTTTCTTCCTGGTCAGGCGCATTCTAAGTCTCCTCATTTTTGGTATCGGCATGCGTGCGATCGAGCGCATGCCAACCAGTGTGCCAAGGTCGAGTGTGGTTGAATAGCCAAGGATCGCCCACCCCGTTGTGCATTAATGCACAGACCGCTTACCGGCCGGCGTGGTGAGCTTTCCTAGGCACAGATGCCGCGTTGCACCATTTATGCATCAGCGCAGGCATTGTCGGTAATTTGCTTGCAGAAGGAATGTGCACGAGTGCACAATGTGTCATCTTGATATCTGACAAGCGATCTCATGAATACGCTGCCCGAGTGGACCGACCTGCGCTTCTTCCTGGAGTTGGCCCGTGCCGGTACCCTCTCGGGCGCCTCGCGTCGCCTCGACGTCGAGCACACGACGGTCGCCCGCCGCATCGACCGCCTCGAGACCCAGCTCGGCGCCACGCTGTTCGACCGCTCGCGCGAAGGCTATGAGCTGACCGAGGTCGGCCTGGCCCTGCTGCCGCATGCCGAGGCGATGGAAGGCGCGGCGCTGGCGGCCGCCGAGCAGATCGGCGGCGCCGAGGTCGCGGCCCATGGGGTAGTGCGGCTCGGGGTGCCCGAGGTATTCGGTGTGAAAGTCGTCGCGCCGCTCCTGGTCGATCTGCTGGACCAGCATCCCGACCTGCAGATCGACCTGCTGGCGCTGCCGCGCTTCGCCAATCTCGCCAACCGCGAGGCCGACCTGGGTGTGATGCTCGATCCGCCCACTACCGGCCGCTACGTGGTCACGCGCCTGGCTTCGTTCCGCTTCTACCTGTATGCGTCCCCGAACTACCTGGCGCGCCATCGGCCGATCCGCGAGCAGGCCGACCTGGCGCGCCATGACTTCGTCGACTATGTGCAGGACCGCCTGGCCAGCCGCGAGCTGTCCTACCTGAACGAGCTCGGTTTCACGCCGCGCCGGCGCATGTGCTGTTCGGGCATGACGGCGCAGATCGAGGCGGCATCGCTCGGCATGGGCCTGATGATGGCGCCGCCGTATGCGGTGCCGGACGACGGCCGGCTGGTGCCGGTGCTGCCGGGCTTCTCGGCCGAGCGTTCGTTCTGGCTGGCCGCGCCGACCGACCTGTACCGCCTGCGCCGGGTGAAGGTGGTGTGGAACGTGCTGCGCGAGTATGCCGACAGCTCGCCGGGCCTCTTTGTCCAGGATGGCATGCAGGGTGCATTGGCGCCGGACTGAAGAGCGCGGTATCCTCGCATAGTTCACTTACCAAGGGCCCCCATGCGCAGCCAGATCAGCGACGACATCACCTTCCGCAAACTCGAGATCCTGCTGGCGTATATGGAAGGCGGCAACCTGAACGCCGCCGCGCGCATGCTCGACATCAGCGCGGTGAGCGTGCACCGGGCGCTGCATTCGCTCGAAGACGGCATGAGCTGCCAGTTGTTCAGCCTTCAGGGCCGCAACCTGATCCCGAATGAGGCGGCCCAGGTGCTGGCCGAGGTGAGCCGCGAAGTGGTCAAGCTGATGGCCGACGGGATCGCCGCCACCCGCTCGGCGGCCGGCTACTCGGCCGACCACCTGAAAATCGGCTCGCTTTATTCCTTGACGACCGGCGCCATCCCCGAAGTCATCATCGGCATCAAGCTGAGGAAACCGGAACTCGAGACCGAGCTCGTGCTGGGCTCCAACGCCGAACTGCTGCACAAGCTCAAGCAGAACGCGATCGACGCGGCGCTGATGGCGATTCCCGATCCCGATCCGGACATCGAATCGATTCCGCTGTTCGAGGACGACGTGTTCTTCGCCGCGCCGGCCGGCTCGCCCTATGCGGGAATGAAGGAAGTCGACCTGCGCCAGTGCGCGGCCGAGAAATTCGTGTGCCTCAAAGACGGCTTCGTGACCTTCACCGGCTTCCAGGAAGCCTTCCGCATCGCCGGCTATACGCCGGCCATCGTCACCCGCGTGGGCGACATCTTTTCGCTGATGAATCTGGTCGCGGCCGGCATCGGCTATACCTTGCTGCCGGGACGGGTGCGCAACGCCTTCGGCGAGAAGGTGCAGCTCATTCCCCTGAAAGCGGATTTCCACATGCAGCAGACCATCGGCCTGAGCTTCCTGCGGGTGCGCGAGCGCGACCCGAACCTCTTGGCGCTGGCGGCGGTGTGCCGGATGCTGAAGCATCGCACGCCTTAACGCACGCTGCGCAACGCGCCCTCCAGCTCGGGATAGCGAAACACGAAGCCTTCGCGCTGTCACCTCGCCGGCGCCAGCCGCGGTCCTGGAAGGTGGCGCCGTGTATCGTGGGAAAGCCCGGCCGCCCCAGGAAAAATGCAGGTCGGTTCGATCGCGCTGAGATTCATTATTTTCTGTTACTTCCGTTCATACAGGAACTAAAGAACAGAAACAATACAAGGTCGGACGTGGGCTGCCTGTCGCCTCGCCAGACGCCCACAACTTCGGCGCTGTGCGCGTTAATTCGTTTCTTTCCGACGGCACGTTGCGCACTGGATGATTGCGGCGAGCAATTGCGCTGGTGTACGCAAAGCGCCGTCATCCAGGAAGCGCTGCCAGCCCGAATAGTTCACCAGGTAGCGACTGGCGATGCCATTGAAACGCTTGATCCAGGTCTTGAAGCGGGCATGCCAGCTATTGACGTTATTGAGGTGGATCGCGCCGCGGGCCTTGATCCCGGCGCGCAGGTTGACCGCCTCGTGCGCGATACCGGCGCCGGCGGCGAAGACCCGGTAAGCGGCCGCCGAATCGCTGATCAACACCGCGTCCGGCGCCAGCACCGGCCGCAGGCAGGCCGCGAGCTTGACGGCGCTGACCGGCCCGCAGCCAGTATGAAAGTCCAGTGTCCGCCGGCCCCGGTCGCGTGCAACGAGCAGGCACTCGTGTTCGCCGCTGATGCCGCGCCGCCTGGCCACGCCGCCGCGCCGCCGCGCGGGACGCGTCAGGTGGCGCGAGCCCTTCTGCGATTCGAGCATAAACGTTTCGTCCGCCTCGACCATGCCCTCAAGGCGATCTGGACGCTTGCGCGCCGCCCCCGGCACGAAACGGTGGCGCCAGCGAAAGCTGGTGCTGCGGTGCACGCCGACGAGCTCGGCTGCTGCGCGGACCGTGCGCGAGTCGAGCACGCATTGCAGGTACGGTAGCCAGGCGGCCTTTTTACGCAGGCGCGCCAGCGGCGTGTTCGTCAGCGCATTGAAGCTGCGCCGGCAAGCCAGGCAGCGCCAGCGCTGCAGGCCGCTGGCCGCACCGCACCGATGGACACGGGGACATTGGCAATGCGGGCAGCATGGCGTGGCCGCCGCCTGGGCGATGAGGTGGAGGCACTCGCCAGGGTGGGCAATGGCCGCGATCCAGGCGCGCAGCCTGGCCACCTCGTCGGTATGCAGGTGCAGGGACGTCAGCGCGGCAAATACTTCTTCGAAGACCAAGCCTTGCATCACTGCCACCTGATGAGTTAACTCGACAGTGGCTGAGACCGGCGCGAATGGGAAAGGTTCGCATAACTAACGCGAACAGCGCCCAAACTTCCGCTGACAGTAAACGTCTCCAGGCGAGCGTAATTGATCTCGGCTGCGATCAGGGCTACCTTAGTATCACAAATACACAATCAAGAGCATGGCCCGGCCCGCCGCCAGGCGTGATGTTGGCGGACAGCGCGGGAACATGTATTGGAGACGTACCACCCCGCGGCATCACCGGTTGGAGCCGGCGCCGCATCTTGCAGGAGCCTCGCCGTGTCCTCTCATGTCATTGCCATCTGCGTGCTTGCGTTGATGTTCATCATCGCTACCGCCATGCCCATCAATATGGGTGTCATCGCCTTCGTCGGCGCCTTCCTCGTCGGGACCCTGGTCGCCGGCATGGAAACCAAGGCCATCATGTCAGGCTATCCGGCCGAGCTGTTCCTGACCCTGGTCGGCATTACCTTCCTGTTCGCCCAGGCCCAGAACAACGGCACGATCGACTGGCTGGTGCGGCTCTCGGTGCGCGCCGTCGGCGGACGCATCGCGGCCATCCCCTGGGTCATGTTCGCGATCACCGCCTTGCTCACTTCGGTTGGCGCCGTCAGCCCGGCGGCGGTGGCGATCATCGCCCCGATCGCGCTCGGTTTTGCCGCGAAGTACAAGATCAATCCCCTCATGATGGGCCTCCTGGTGATCCACGGCGCCCAGGGCGGCGGTTTCTCGCCGATCAGCATCTACGGGGGCATCACCAACAAGGTCGTGATGGAGGCGGGGCTGCCGATCTCGCCGCTGACGACCGCCTTCACCAGCCTGGGCGTCAACCTGGCGGTGTCGGTGCTGCTGTTCTTCGTGTTCGGCGGCGCCAAGCTGATGCGCCAGCAGGTGCCGCAGGCCGAGCGTTCGGGCAGGGGCTTGCCGGTCTCGCCTTTCGGGCCGCCGGTGGCGGTCGCGGCCCAGGGTCCGCAGATCTACGGCGACGCCGAGAGTGAGTCGGCCAGCGAAGAACGCCTGATCAAGGAGCGTTCCACTGCCGCCGTCGGCGCCGTCGGCGCCGGCGGCGCGGGCAGCGCCGCCGCCCATCCGGTGACCGATCTAAACGAGGGCCCGACCTTCCACCAGATGTTTACCGTGTTCGGCCTGGTCGCGCTGGCCGTGCTGACCCTGCTCTACAAGCTCGACATCGGCTTCGTCGCCATCACCATCGGCCTGTTGATCTCGATCCTGTCGCCGCAAGTGCAAAAGCGCGCCATCGGCCAGGTGTCGTGGCCCGAGATCATGCTGATCGTCGGTGTTTCCACCTATGTCGGCGTGATGCAGAAGATGGGCACCATTACCTGGGTCGGCGACAGCGCCGCCAGCCTCGCTTCGCCACTGACCGTGGCCTTGCTGCTGCTGTTCGTCGGCGCGATCGTCTCGGCGTTCGCGTCGTCGACCGCGGTGCTCGGTTCCCTGATCCCGCTGGCCGTGCCGTTCCTGGCCTCGGGCAGCGGCGTCGACGCGATCGGCTTCATCGCCGCCATGGCGGTTGCTTCCACCATCGTCGACGTCAGCCCGTTCTCGACCAACGGGGCGCTCGTGCTGGCCAGTGCCCAGGGTATCGACCGCGACGTGTTCCTGCGACAGCTGATGATTTATGGCGGTATCGTTACCGTGGTGGCGCCGGTCGTGCTGTGGGTGCTGTTCGTGGTGTTCTGAGCGCAGCTAACGACATTATTTGCAACAACGGGAAATCGTATGAATCAGAGTGAAGGCCGCTGGACTACCCAGCAACGCAACCGCAGCGAGCGCCTGGCGCGGATCCAGGCGGCGCTCGGCGGGGCGCTGGACGGCAAGATCGTCCAGGCCGCGCACATCGTCGACCTGCTCAATGCCGTGCTCGAGCCGGGCGACCGGGTCTGCCTCGAGGGGAACAACCAGAAGCAGGCAGACTTCCTTGGCAAGGCATTGACCCGCGTCGACACCAGCCGCGTGCACGACCTGCACATGCTGCTGTCGGTGCTGTCGCTGCCCGAACACCTGGACGTGTTCGACAAGGGGATCGCCTCGAAGCTGGACTTTTCATTCTCGGGCCCGCAAGCCGGCCGCCTGGCCAAGCTGGCGCAAACCGGCAAGCTCGATATCGGCGCGATCCATACCTATCTGGAGCTGTTCGCGCGTTACTTCATCGACCTGACGCCGCGCGTGTCGCTGGTGGCGGCCGAGATGGCCGACCGCGAAGGCAATCTGTACACCGGTCCCAATACCGAGGACACGCCGGCCATCGCCGAAGCCACGGCGTTCAAGAGCGGCATCGTCATCGCCCAGGTCAACCAGGTGGTCGACAAGCTTCCGCGGGTCGACATCCCCGGCGACTGGGTCGGTTATGTGGTGCAGTCGCCGACCCCGTACTACATCGAGCCGCTGTTTACACGCGATCCGGCGCAGATTTCCGAGATCCAGGTCTTGATGGCGATGATGGCGATCAAGGGCATCTATGCCGAGTACGAGATCGAGCGCCTGAACCACGGCATCGGCTTCGACACCGCCGCCATCGAGCTGCTGCTGCCGACCTACGCGGCCGACCTCGGCCTGAAAGGCAAGATCGCGCGCCACTGGGCGCTGAACCCGCACCCGGCCCTGATCCCGGCAATCGAGGCCGGCTTCGTCGAATCCGTGCATTCCTTCGGCTCCGAACTGGGCATGGAGAAATACATCAGCGCGCGTCCGGACGTGTTCTTCGTCGGGCCCGACGGCTCGATGCGCAGCAACCGCGCCTTCAGCCAGGCGGCCGGCCACTACGCCTGCGACATGTTCATCGGCTCGACCCTGCAGATCGACTTGCAGGGCAACTCGTCGACCGCGACACTGGGCCGCATCGCCGGCTTCGGCGGCGCGCCGAACATGGGCGCCGACGCGCGCGGCCGCCGTCACCCCAGTAAGGCCTGGCTCAAGGCCGGCGAACAGGCCCGCGCGGGCCGCAATGTGATCCCGCGCGGGCAAAAGCTGGTGGTGCAGATGGTCGAGACCTTCCGCGAGCACATGGCGCCGGCTTTCGTCGAAAAACTCGACGCCTGGCAGCTGGCCGAACAGGCCAATATGGCGATCCCGCCGGTGATGATCTATGGCGACGACGTCACCCACATCCTGACCGAGGAAGGTATCGCCAACCTGCTGCTGTGCCGTGGCGAGGAAGAACGAGAACAGGCGATCCGCGGCGTGGCCGGCTATACGCCGGTGGGCATGGGCCGCGACCGGCGCATGGTCGAGAATCTGCGCGACCGCGGCATCATCCAGCGGCCCGAGGATCTCGGCATCGACAAGCGCATGGCGACCCGCGACCTGCTGGCCGCCAAGAACATGAAGGGCCTGGTGCGCGCCTCCGGCGGCCTGTACGACCCGCCGAAGCGCTTCAGGAACTGGTAACAGGGGCCATCCAAGGTCAACAAGGACATCATATGGAAACGTTGAAATACCGTTTCGAGCAGGGCAAACGCTCGCTGGCCGGCATGCCGCAACTGGTCGGCGTGGTCGGCTCGGGCAATCTCGAAGTATTGATCGAGCCGTCGCCATTGCAAGGCGCGTGCGAGATCGAGGTGCGCACCGCGGCCGTGGGCTTCGGCGCCACCTGGCAGGCCGTGATGGCCGATTTTCATGATCGCTGGAGTCTCGCCGACGCGCGCATCAGCATCAACGACATGGGCGCCACGCCGGCCGTGGTCAGCCTGCGGCTGGACCAGGCGGTCGAGTCGCTCACCGGAGGTCCAGTATGAGCAGCTACCAGGAATTGACGGCGCGCCAGCGCATCCCGGCCATCTTCGACGCCGGCAGTTTCGAGGAAATCCTGCCGCCGAGCGAACGGGTGGCGAGCCCGCACCTGGCCCAGCTCGACGCGCCGGTGTCGTTCGACGACGGCGTCGTCGTCGGCCGCGGCAAGCTCGATGGCAAACTGGTGTTCGGCGCCGCGCAGGAGGGCGGCTTCATGGGCGGCGCGGTGGGCGAGGTCCACGGCGCCAAGCTGGTGGGCATGCTGCGCCGCGCGATCGACGAAGACGCGCACGCGGTGCTGCTGTTGCTGGAGTCGGGCGGCGTGCGCCTGCATGAAGCCAACGCCGGCCTGATCGCGGTGTCCGAAGTGATGCGCGCCATGCTCGACGTGCGCGCCGCCGGCATCCCGGTGGTGGCGGTGGTGGGCGGCGCCAACGGCTGCTTTGGCGGCATGGGCATCGCGGCGCGCTGCGCCAATACCGTCATCATGTCCGAAGAAGGGCGGCTCGCCATGTCCGGCCCCGAGGTGATCGAGACCGCCAACGGCGTCGAAGAATTCGACTCGCGCGACCGCGCGCTGGTCTGGCGCACCACGGGCGGCAAGCACCGCTACCTGCTGGGCGATTGCCAGGTGCTGGTGGCGGACGAGCCGGACGCTTTCCGCCAGGCCGCCATCGACGCCATCGTACAAGCGCGTGGCGGCGAAGTGCGCCTGACGCTCGATTGGCTGCTGGCCGAGCAGGCCATGCTGGCGCGGCGCCTGTCGGACACCGAGGGCCTGGCCGAGCCGATGGACGTGTGGAAGAAGCTTGGCGTGCCCGAGCCGGCCAGGGTGCCGATGCTGGAGGCCGACGAATTTCTTGCTATGGCGGCGCCGCACCGCGCCACGATCGACCTGGGAGATTGAAGATGGATTGGCAGTCAGTGGCAACACAGCTTTTCCCCGGCGGTCACGAGATCGTCGAACGCGACAATTTTTTGTCGGGCACGGCGCAGGTCGACGGCCAGCCGGTGGCCGTGATCGGCACCACCGGCCACACGCCGATCGGCATCGAGATCGCGCTGGCCCAGGCCCAGGCGATCCTGAAAACGGTACAGGAGCATCCGGGGCGCCCGATCCTGATCCTGGTCGATACGCAAGGCCAGCGCCTGCGCCACCGCGACGAGATGTTGGGGATCAACAGCTATATGGCCCACCTGGGCAAGTGCGTCGACCTGGCGCGCCGCCAGGGACATACGGTGATCGGCCTGGTATACGACCAGGCGTTGTCGGGCGGCTTCATCACCAGTGGCCTGATCGCGAGCGCCTGCTACGCGCTGCCGCAGTCGACCATCCGCGTGATGGGCCTGCCGGCGATGGCGCGCATCACCAAGGTGCCCGAGGAACGCCTGACCGAGCTGGCCAGGGACAACCCGGTGTTCGCGCCAGGGCCCGAGAATTACCTGCGCATGGGCGGCCTGCACGGCATCTGGGAAGGCGACCTGGCAGGGCAACTGGTGCGCGCGCTGGGTGACGCCCGCGATGAAGATCAGCGCATGGCGCTGGGCCTGGCGCGCGGTGGACGCTTGCTGGCGCAGCCGGTGGCGCACGCGGTGAGGGCCGGTGGCCATGTTCGCGCGGCATGACCTGGTCTGGCTGACGAATCGCGGCTGGCAGCGCGTGCGCGCCAGCGCGCCCGAGCAGGCGCTGGCCGCGCTCGACCGCTGGCGCGACAGCGGCTGGCCCGCCGTCGTGCGGCGTGCCGAGCTCGAGCAGGCAGCCAACGAGGTGGCGATCGGCTTTCCGCTGCCGCCGCGGCCCGAGGATGGCGGCAAGCTGAAGGTCGGCTGCCGGGTCGAATTGTCCGAGATCGGCCGCCGCACGCGCGCCTTGCCGCTGGTCGCGGCGCTGGACGCGGTGCCGGGGCAGTGGCGCGACAGCCTGGCGCTGCTCGAGCGCCAGGCTGCCGAAGCCGGCGTGGGCCTGGCGGTCTACGGTTCGGTGGCGCTGGCCGCGCTGACCGGCCAGTACTACCTGACGCCGCACTCCGACATCGACGTGCTGCTGCAGCCCACGAGCCGCCGCCAGCTCATGAAGGGGCTCGATCTGCTGGCCTGGCACGCGGGCATCCTGCCGCTCGATGGCGAAGTGGTGTTCCCCGACGGTCGCGCGGTCGCCTGGAAGGAGCTGCGCGCGGCGTATGCCGGGGCGCCCGGTACGCGCGTGCTGACCAAGGAGCTGCGGCGGATCGCGCTGGTGCTGCCTGAAGAACTGATTGCGACGCTGGAGGAAGAGACGTGCACGAACTGATCGCCTTGCAAGCCACGCCGGCGGCGCGCAGGCCGGCAAGACAGGGCGAGAGCGCCTTTGCCAGGCGCATCGCGCGCCTGGCCGTGCGCAGCCTGTACGCCGAACTGGCGCTGTATCCGAAGCCGGGCCTGGTCTCGCTGGTCGACAACGGCAGCCATGCCGACATGACGGCTGCGACCTTCTTGCGCAGCATGTTCGCGCTGCGCCGCTATTTTCTGGATATCACGCACGCCGGCATCCTCGATGCACCCTTCCACGTGCTCAAGCGGCTCGGCATCGAGGCCGAAGCGCGCATGCTGCGCGCCACCGGTGGCATCAATACCCATCGCGGCGCGATCTTTTGCCTCGGCATGCTGTGCGCGGCGCTCGGGCGCTGCCATGCGACCGGCACGACGCCGACGGCAAACGCAGTGCACACTCTGCTGCGCGCGTGCTGGGGCCGCGAGCTGGGTGCGCACAGCGTCGACGCCGGCGAGCGTTCGCACGGCGCCGAGGCCTTGCGGCGCTACGCCGCCAGCGGCGCACGCGAGGAGGGTGCGCGCGGCTTCCCATCCGTCTTCCATATCGGGCTGCCGGCGCTGCGCCGCACCCTGGCGGCGGGCCGCGGGATGCGCGAGGCGCGAATCGATGCGCTGTTTGCGCTGATGGCCCATATCAGCGACACCAATGTCTTCCATCGCGGCGGTCTCGATGGCGCCATGACGGTAAGGCGCCAGGCGCGCGCCTTTATCGCGCGCGGCGCCAGCGCCTGCCCTGACTGGGAGGCGCGGGCGCTGGCCTGCCACCGCAGTTTCGTCGCCAGCCGCCTGTCGCCCGGTGGCGCGGCCGACCTGCTCGGTGCTGCCTGCCTGCTGCACGCAGCCACTGTGCAATAGCATGGCCGCCCGACTCGCCATCCTGTGCCCGGGGCAGGGCGCCCAGCATGCCGGCATGTTCGACCTTGCGCGCCTCGACCCGGGCGCCAGCCGGCTGCTGGACGACTGGTTCGGCGATCCGGCGCTTGGTCCGTTGCTGCGCGCTTTTGTCGAGGGCGAGGCGCGCTTCGCCAACCGCATCGCCCAGCCGTCGATCGTCGCGGCCACGCTGGCGACGTGGACGGCGCTGCGCACTTCGATTCCCGAACCCGCGCTGGTCGCCGGCTACAGCATCGGCGAGTTGGCCGCCTATGGCGTCGCCGGGGCGCTCGATCCGGGTACTGCGGTCAAGCTCGCGATCGAGCGCGCGCGGCTGATGGATGCGTGTCTCGACGGTGGGTCGGCGCAGACAATGGTCGCGCTGTCCGGCATGCCGGATGGGAGCATGGATGCGCTGCTGGCGCGTTTCGGCTTTCACGCCGCGATCGTCACCGGCGACGATGCGCTGGTGGCCGGCGGTCCCGCCGCGCAAGGCGAGGCGCTGGCCGCAGCGGCGCTGGCCGCCGGAGGGCGCGCCACCGTGCTGCCGGTCGCCGTGGCCTCCCATACGCCGCTGCTGCAGGGCGCCGTCGCGCCGTTTGCGGCGCTGCTCGAACACCAGCGCTGGTCGGCCCCGGCCTTCCCGGTCCTGTCCGGCATCGCGGCCGTGCCGGTCCACGATGCCAGGCAAGCAATGCACGAACTGCCGCGCCAGATCGCTGAACCCATACGCTGGAAAGAGTGCATGGATGCCTGCGCCGAAGCCGGCGTGACGGTCGCGCTCGAGCTCGGACCGGGCGCCGCACTGGCGCGCATGTTGCAATCGCGCCACCCGCAGATCGCCTGCCGCTCGGTATCCGAGTTTCGCTCGCTCGATGGGGTAATTAGCTGGCTAGGGAGGCAGTTCGATTAATATTCACCAAGCTGATGTCTGATATTGCCACTCGGAATTGGAAGTTGGGCCGGGTCGCCTATATAACGGTTGTATAGCAGTCGTTATCGTAGGCCCGCCATTGTCGGCGGTGCAATCAAGGAGTCCAACGTGAACAAGATCGTCAATGCCCTCGTCGCTGCCGCCGGCAGCCGCGCCCAGAGTGTCCTGCGCAAGCAAGCGGAAGTCGCCAAGCCATACCAGGTGCAATACCGCTCGAACGCCGGCGGTTGGAACTGAAACGCGCCACGCCGCATCACTTGCGGCGCGATTGAATGAAGGCTGGAACCGTCGTGCGGTCCAGCCTTTTTTCATGGACGCGTTGCGCATCGGCCGCATGAAACGTGTTGCTTCGCCATGGCCCGGTCCGGTCGCGTGCGGTGCGTTCGCTATCGCCCGCGGAACGGGGTGCGCTCGTTCAACTCATCCATATAATCATCGATCCCGCCCGCCTCGCGCTCCAGGAAGCGCTCGACCGCATCGGCGAATGACGGGTGCGCCAGCCAGTGCGCCGACCAGGTGCGGGTCGGCAGGAAGCCGCGCGCCATCTTGTGCTCGCCCTGGGCGCCGCCCTCGAAGGTCGCGATGCCCTGCTCGATGCAGAACTCCAGCGGTTGATAGTAGGCGGCCTCGAAGTGCAGGCACGCCACGTGCTCGAGCGCGCCCCAGTAGCGGCCATACAGCGTGTCCCGGTCGTGGATCACGAGCGAGGCGGCGATCGCCCGCCCATCCTTCTCGGCGACCACGAGCAGGATATTCTCCGGCATCGTCGCGCCGATACGCAGGAAGAAATCGAGGTTGAGGTAGGGCGTCGAATGGTGCTCGCGATAGGTGTTGCGGTAGCACCGGTTGAACAGCACCCAATCCTCGCGCGTCGCCTCGGCCCCGCGCACCCGGCGCATGCTCACCCCGGCTTCCATCACCTTGCGCCGCTCGGCGCGGATGTTCTTGCGTTTCTTTTGTTCGAGCGTCGCCAGGAAGTCGTCGAAACTGCGGTAGCCCTGGTTCAGCCAGTGGAACTGGACGCCGCTGCGCAGCAGGAAGCCGGCGTCGCGCAGCAGCGAGGCTTCTTCTTCGGGCGGGAACAGCACGTGGGTGGACGACACCTCGGTCGCCTGCTGGGTGGCGCGCAGCACGTCGACCAGCGCCGCGCGCGCCGGCGCGTCGCGCGCCAGCAGGCGCCCGCCCGCGACGGGCGTGAACGGGATGGCGCACAAGAGCTTCGGGTAGTAGTCGAGTCCATGGCGCCCGTAGGCGTCGGCCCAGGCCCAGTCGAACACGTACTCGCCATACGAATGGCCTTTGACGTACAGGGGCAGGGCGGCCGCCAGCGCGTCCTCGTCGTCGTACAGCAGCAGGAATTGCGGCTGCCAGCCGGTCTCGGGCGAGGCGCTGCCGGACGCGTGCAGCGCATGCAGGAAGGCATACGACAGGAACGGCGCCGGCTGGGCCTGGACCAGCGCGTCCCACGGGCCCTGGCCGACTTCGGAAAGATCGGAAACGATATGCGTGCGATAATTAATAGTTGCGTTCAACATGACTTCCATTTGAGAGAAGAGTGGCTTGCGCCAGGGGATCGTCATCCCGGTTAACCTGCGCTGACCACAACGCGAAAGACCATCCATGAACAGCCGATTCTTTAACCTCTATTCGCACCACTTCGCCCGCGTCGCGGTGGCCATTCCGCGCGTGCGCATCGCCGATCCGGCCTACAACGTCGAGCAGACCATCGTGCTCGCGCGCCAGGCCGACGCCCAGGGCGCCGCCCTGATCGCCTTCCCCGAGTTGGGCCTATCGGCCTACACCTGCGACGACCTGTTCCACCAGCGTGCGCTGCTCGACGCTTGCCTCGAGGGCCTGGCGGCCATCGTGGAAGCATCGAGGACACTGTCGCTGGCCATGGTCATCGGCATGCCGCTGCGGGTCAACCACATGCTGTTCAATTGCGGCGTCGTGGTCGCCAACGGCAGGGTGCTGGGCGTGGTGCCAAAGAGTTTCCTGCCTAATTATGGCGAGTTTTACGAATCCCGGCAGTTCACGCCCGCGGATTGCGCGGCGGTCGACCAGATCGAGCTGTTCGGCGCGCTGGCGCCGTTCGGTCCGAACCTCCTGTTCGAGGTCGCCAACCTGCCGCTGCTGCGCTTCCACGTCGAGATCTGCGAGGACGTCTGGGTGCCGGTGCCGCCGTCCTCGTTCGCCGCCATGGCCGGCGCCACGGTGCTGGTCAACCTGTCGGCCTCGAATGTCGTGGTGGGCAAGAGCGGCTACCGCCACCAGTTGGTCGCACAGCAGTCGGCGCGCTGCATGGCGGCCTACCTGTACACCTCGGCCGGCCGCGGCGAATCGACCACCGACATGGCGTGGGATGGCCAGTCGCTCATCTACGAAAAGGGCGAGCTGCTGGCCGAGTCCGAGCGCTTCAGCGACGACTCGCACATCATCTATGCCGACGTCGACCTCGACCGCCTGTCGACCGAGCGCATGAAGGCGACCACCTTCGCCCAGTCGGTGCGGCGCCATGCCAACGAGGTATCGAACTTCCGCGTCATCGGCTTCGAGCTCGCCCTGCCGCTCGAGCGCACCTTGCCGCTGGCGCGCACTATCGAGCGTTTCCCTTATGTGCCGGCCGACGCCGCGCGGCGCGACGAGCGCTGCCTTGAAGTCTACAATATCCAGGTACAGGCCCTGATCCAGCGCCTGTCCTCGAGCGGCATCCAGAAGGTGGTGATCGGCGTCTCGGGCGGCCTCGATTCGACCCACGCGCTGCTGGTATGCGCCAAGGCCATGGACCGTCTCGGCCTGCCGCGCACCAATATCCTGGCCTATACGATGCCGGGTTTCGCCACCAGCGGGCGCACGCTCAAGCAGGCGCGCGACCTGATGGCGGCGGTCGGCTGCAGCGCGCAAGAGATCGACATCCGCCCCAGCTGCATCCAGATGCTGAAGGACCTGGGCCACCCCTACGTGGAGGGCAAGGCCGAGTACGACATCACGTTCGAAAACGTACAGGCGGGCGAGCGTACCAACCACCTGTTCCGGCTGGCGAACTTCCATAACGGGATCGTGATCGGCACCGGCGACCTGTCCGAGCTGGCGCTCGGCTGGTGCACCTACGGCGTGGGCGACCATATGTCGCACTACAACGTCAACGCCAGCGTGCCCAAGACGCTGATTTCCTACCTGGTGCGCTGGGTGGCCGAGACCGGCGCGGTCGTCGGCGGCGACGCACAGGTTTTGCTCGACATCCTCGATACCGAGATCAGCCCCGAACTGGTGCCGGGCGGCCCCCAAGGGGGAGGAAACGACGACAGGCCTGCCCAGAGTACGCAGGACAGGATCGGCCCCTACGAGCTGCAGGATTTCAACCTGTTCTATACGCTGCGCTATGGCTACAAGCCGAGCAAGGTCGCTTACCTGGCCTATTCGGCCTGGCGAGACCGCGAACTTGGCCGCTGGCCCGAAGCGCTGGGCACCCGCAACCAGTACGAGATGAAAGACATCAAGCGTAACCTGTCGATTTTCCTGTTCCGCTTTTTCAAGACCAGCCAGTTCAAGCGCTCCTGCGTACCGAATGGGCCGAAGGTCGGCAATGGCGGCTCGCTGTCGCCGCGCGGCGACTGGCGCGCCCCGTCCGATTCCGAGGCCACCGTGTGGCTGGACGACCTGGCGAATATTCCCGATTAACTTGGTATGTGAAAGGACCAACACCATGAAACAGATTACCTGCGTGATCAAGCCGTTCAAGCTCGACGAGGTGCGCGAAGCGCTGGCCGAAGTGAACGTGACCGGCCTGACGGTGACCGAAGTGAAGGGCTTCGGCCGCCAGAAAGGCCATACCGAGCTGTATCGCGGCGCCGAGTACGTGGTCGACTTCCTGCCGAAGGTGAAGATCGAGGTGGTAGTGGACGATCCGATGGCCGAACAGGTGGTCGACGCCATCATCAAGGCCGCGCGTACCGGCAAGATCGGCGATGGCAAGATCTTCGTGCAGAACGTGGAGCAGGTGATCCGTATCCGTACCGGCGAAACCGGCGCGGACGCCGTGTAAGTGCGGTTTTAATCGCGGCTGCGATGAACGCCGGGCAAGAGGGGGGGGCGCGACGGTCCGATCTCTTCCCGGCATAACGCTGGAACGACGCTAATACGCTGGTCCAAGCATAAAAATTTGTAACTAACCAACGTATGCTTCGCGCCCGGCACACCGCGGTGCTGCACGCTTCGCGGCAGGGAGGGCAGGTCTGCACGGGTATATTGCAGCCGCGGGCGCGTGGTTCAGCGCCCCATCCGCATATCGAACTTCCAGGTCAGCAGCCGCAAGCCGCTGATGAACAGGCAGCTCGACCACAGGGCAAAATCGTGCGCCACGCCGTATTTGCCCATCAAGAGGAACAGCCAGTTGCCCAAGAAGGCGCAGATCGCATACGGTTTGCCATCCCTGAACACCATCGGCACCTCGTTGCACACGATATCGCGCAGCACGCCGCCGAAGATCCCGGTGATCACACCCATCATCGAGGCGATAAAGATCGGCATGTCGGCCGCCAGCGCGGCCGACGTCCCCGCGATCGAGAACAGTCCCAATCCCACCGCATCGGCGATCACGATCAGGCGTTCGGACACGATCTGGCGCAGCGTGCGGATCAGGGGCGAGGCCACCAGGGCCAGCACGAAGATCGCGATCGCGTATTCCTGGTGCGTGACCCAGAACAGCGGGCGCTTGTCGAGCAGGATGTCGCGCAGGGTGCCGCCGCCGAACGCGGTGATGAAGGCCACCGTGAACACCCCGACCAGGTCCATGCGCTTGCGTCGCGCCTCGATGAAGCCGGAAAACGCGCCGACCAGGATCGCCATGATTTCGATGAACTTGATGAGGGTCATGCAGCAGCGGGAAGCGTAAAGTGTTGCTAGACTACCATGCGCGCGCAGACTTACGTAAGGTAAATCTGCGCCCCCGCCAACCATGAAAGAAAGGCCGACTGCGCATGCGTATCGCCACCATCCTGCTGACCGTCCTGGCCGCCGCCAACCCCGTTTTTGCGCAGCAGGCGGCCGAACTGCCCAGGCTGTCTTTCCAGCACCACGACTGGGAACTCGCCTGCGACAACACCCGCACCTGCCGCGCCGCCGGCTACCATGCCGAAGATGGGCGCAGCCTGCCGTTGTCGGTCCTGCTCGAGCGCAAGGCGGGCCCCGGCCAGGCTTTCGTCGCCCACCTGCGCCTGGGTGACGCCGCTGACGGCATCGCCCTGCCGGCATCGGTGGCGATGCAGGTCGACGGCCGCGCGCTCGGCACGGTCACACTCGGTGGTGAAGAAGCGATCGGCAACTTGAGCGCTTCCCAGGCCCTGGCACTGCTGCGCGCCGTGGCCGGCAGCGGCAAGGTCGCCTGGCGCGCGGGCGGGCGCAGCTGGAACCTGTCGGGCACGGGCGCCTCGGCCGTGCTGCTCAAGATGGATGAATTCCAGGGCCGCCTCGGCACCCCTGGCGCCGCCATGCGCCAGGGCGCCAGGGCCGAACAGGACGTGCTGCCGGCGCTGCCGGCGCCGGTCGTCGCGATCGCGCCCGTCCCGGCCGGCGAGTTGTCGCGCCCGGGCAAGGAAGAAGAGCGGATTCTGCTCGCGACCTTGCGCAAGACGGCCGGCAACGAGGAGTGCGGCGACCTGGAAGCGGTCGCCACCGGCGAAAGCCGGTTCGCCTATGCGCCGCTCACGCGCGACAGGATGCTGGTCTCGGCCCGCTGCTGGCGCGGCGCCTACAACGAAGGGCATGGCTACTGGACCGCCAACCGCAAGCCGCCGTTCGCACCGCTGCTGGTGACGGCGTCGGGCACCGACTACGACAAGGGCGTCATCGGCGCAGCGCACAAGGGCCGCGGCATCGGCGACTGCTGGGGCCACGATGAATGGGTGTGGGACGGCCGGGGTTTCGTGCACACGGCGTCCGGCACCACCGGCATGTGCCGCGGCATCGCCGCCGGCGGCGGCTGGGATTTGCCGACGCTGGTCAGCGACGTGCGGCGCTGATCAGGCGCCCAGCAGGGGCAGGCGCAGGGTGAATACCACCTGCTCGTCCTCGTGGCGGTAGGCGAGTTGGCCGTGATGTTCGCGCACGATCTGCTGCGCGATATAAAGGCCCAGGCCCATGCCGGTGCGGTTGCGCAGGTTGTTCAGCGAGGCGCGCTTGAAAGGGTTGAACAGCGTCGCCACCGTCTCGGGCGCGATCGGCTGGCCGGCGTTCGACACCGCGACCGAGGCTTCACCGTCCTGCGCCTTCAGGCACACGGTCAGCGGCTTGCCCGGCTCGCCATGGTGGCGTGCGTTGCTCAGCAAGTTGGACAGCACCTGGGCCAGGCGCCCGTTGTCGGCATTCACGATGGCGTCGTCATCGCAGATCAGGTGGAGCGGAATCGATGGATAGGCCATGCGCGCTTCGTCCATCAGGTCCACCAGCAGCGCCTTCAGGTCTACCGGTTCGAGCGTCACGCCCAGCCCCATGCCGCGATCGATGCGGCTCATGTCCAGGACCTGGCTGATCATGCGCTGCATGCGGTTGGTCGACGACTGGATGCGCTTGCCGAGCGTCGGCTGGTTGCCGTTGCCGGCGCTGCCGGCACGTTCCAGGACCATGCCGGCCATGCTGATCGAATGGAGCGGGTCGCGCAGGTCGTGGCCCAGCATCGCCAGCAGCTGGGCGCGGGTGGCCTCGGTCTGCGAGCGGTGCGCGTTGACCGCGCGGACCAGTTCGGCGAGCGTGAGGCGGGCATTGGCCAGCACGTTCGGCTCCCAGGGATGGGCGCAGCCGCGCACGGTCTCGTGCCAGGCGTCGAACGAGCCGCGCGGCGTCAGGCGCTCGCCCAGAAGGCCGAGCGCGACGATCTTGTCCGGGCGGCCGCCCCAGGCCACGGTGTCGATCTGCTCGACGCGCAACATGATGCACCAGCCCTGGCCCAGCGGATCGAAGGGCAGGGCCAGCATGCCGACCCATTTGCCGAGCCGGTCGCGCAGGGAGGATGGCCAGTCGGCCGCCATCTCGCGCACTACCAGGTCGTGCTCGTTCTCGGGCAGGGACGCGACGATGGCCTCGGCCAGTCCTTCCGGCAGGTCGCCATGCGTAGCGATCTTGCCGTGCTGGGTGGCGATCATGGCCTGGGCCTCGGAGGCCGCCATCAGCGCCGCCGCGTGGTGGCCGAGCGCGTCGAGCGGGTCGTCGTCGAGCAGCAGCGACTCGACCATGTCGGTGCGCACCCGCGCCGACTGTTCGGCCAGCGTGGCGTCCGCGCGTGCTTCGATGCTGTGGATGGTAGAGGCCATTACCTGGGCCAGCACGTCGGCCGCCATGCGTACGGCGTAAGGGACCAGCTTGGGCGACATGTGATGGCAGGCGATCAGGCCCCACAGGCGGCCGTTGATCACGATCGACACGCTCATCGAGGCGCGCACCTGCATGTTCTTGAGGTATTCGACATGCACCGGCGAGACGCTGCGCAGCACCGCGAAGCTCATGTCGAGCGGCGCCGCGCCGGGGGCGCCGACCAGTGGCACCGCGTTATAGTCCATGTCGGCGATGACACGCAGCGTATTGAGCGTGTACAGGCGACGCGCCTGGGCCGGGATATCGCCGGCAGGGTAGCGTTGTCCGAGATAGGGCACCAGGTCGTTGCGCCGGCTCTCGGCCACGACGTCGCCGCTGTCGTCGGAACGGAAACGATAGGCCATCACGCGGTCGAAACCCGTGAATTCGCGCACCTGCTGCACGGCGGAGGCAAGCAGGGCATCGATGGTTTTCTGGCGGCGCAGGCGGTCGATGAGTCCATGCGCCTTGATGGCGAAGCGCGACACTTCCTCGCTCGACGTTTCGCGCAGTTCGAATTCGGCGAGGATCCGTCCGTAGGCCGCATGCACGACGCAGTCGTATTCGGCGCCGCCGATGGACAGGCCGGATGCCAGCGGCGCGGCGTCCTCGTCGTCCAGGGTGGCGATGCACTCGGCGATCGCGTCGATCGCGGCCGGCGGCAGGGCCAGCGCGGTGTAGGGCAAGCCCAGTTGTGGAGCCAGGCCGAGCAGGGCGGGCGCGTTGCCGCTCCAGCCTTCGAGCTGGCCGTCAGCCAGGAAGAACAGCAGCGCGCCATGCGGCTGGATCGAACCGGGAAGATGAATCGGCTCGTCAGCGCAGGACAGCAGGTCGACCTGCCGCCCATATTCCATCGGAACTGCTTGCCTTACCTTCAATACACTTCCCCTTTCGATAGGCCGGAAATGTCCGGTGTCGAGGCATTCTACAGTCAACGGACTGGTTTCAGCGCGATTGAAACATTGAAACGGGACATTGTCACACGGTGCGACGGGTCACGTCCATGCGGCGCGACATCAATCGTGCAGGGCCGGGCGCAACAGGGCGATCAGGGCGCCGTGGCCGCCGTCGGAACGGCCCGCGGCGCAGAAGGCGATGACTTCGTTTTTTTGCACCAGCCAGCTGTGCACGATGCTGCGCAGCACCGGCTCGCCCTTGGGCGAACCATAGCCGATGCCGTGGATGATGCGCACGCAGCGTACCCCGCGGCGGTTGGCGCGGTGCAGGAAATCGGTCAGCGCGTCGCGCGCGCCGTCGCGGGTCAGTCCGTGCAGGTCGAGCTCGTCCTGGATCGGCCAGTGGCGCTTGCGCAGCTTCTTGACCACGTCGGGGCCGACGCCGTCGCGCGCATAGCTCATGGACGGATCGTCGTCCAGCATGCCCTCGACGTCGAACAGGTCCGACAATTCGTCGGACATCGAAGCGCGCAGCACGTCCGCGGTTTCTTCCTCGGCAGTGAGCTGCGCGCGGCCCCGGACGGCGCTCGGCGCCACGTACACCGGGCGGTGCACGTAGCGGTCGGATTCGGGCAGCTTGTGCACGCCCTCCATCGAGGTGTGGAATTCGACCGCCCGCTCGCGCGCGATGCGTTCGCGCTTCTCGCGTTCGGCCTGCTCGACGGCGCGCACGCGCTCTTCTTCCTTGAGCCGGTCGCGCAAGCCCTTGAGGTCAGCGAATTGCTTCATGCCCGCCATCGTTTGCTACCTATTGCCTGATTACTTTGGATCGTCTTCCAGCGCTTCCAGGTAGCGCTGGGCGTCGAGCGCCGCCATGCAGCCGGTGCCCGAGCTGGTGATTGCCTGGCGATAGATGTGGTCTTGCACGTCGCCCGCGGCGAACACGCCCGGCACGCTGGTGGCGGTCGCCATGCCTTCCAGGCCCGACTTGGTCACCAGGTAGCCGCCGTTGTGCATCTCGAGCTGGCCTTCGAAGATGCCGGTGTTCGGCTTGTGGCCGATCGCCACGAACAGGCCGTGCACGTTCAGCTCCTTGGTGGCGCCGTCCATGGCCGACTTCAGGCGCAGCGAGGTGACGCCGCTCTGGTCGCCCAGCACTTCGTCCAGGGTCTGGTTCAGTTCGAGCACGATCTTGCCTTCGCTGACCTTGTGCATCAGGCGGTCGACCAGGATCGGCTCGGCGCGGAACTTGTCGCGGCGGTGGATCAGGGTGACTTTCGAGGCGATGCCGGCCAGGTACAGCGCTTCCTCGACCGCGGTGTTGCCGCCGCCGATGACCGCGACTTCCTGGTTGCGGTAGAAGAAGCCGTCGCAGGTGGCGCAGGCCGACACGCCGCGGCCCATGAAGGCCTGTTCGGACGGCAGGCCGAGGTACTGGGCCGAGGCGCCGGTGGCGATGATCAGGGCGTCGCAGGTGAAGGTATGGCTGTCGCCCACCAGGCGGATCGGCTTTTCGTTCAGGTAGGTCGTGTGGATGTGGTCGAACACGATCTCAGTATTGAAGCGCTCGGCATGCTGCAGCAGGCGCTGCATCAGTTCCGGACCTTGCACGCCCAGCGGGTCGCCCGGCCAGTTCTCGACGTCGGTAGTGGTCATCAGCTGGCCGCCTTGCTCGACGCCGGTCACCAGCATCGGCTTCAGGTTGGCGCGGGCGGCGTACACCGCGGCGCTGTAGCCGGCTGGCCCCGAACCGAGGATGAGGACTTTGGCGTGTTTTGTAGTAGTCATGGCGGCGCTCTTTGCTTCGTGGTTGTTATGTGGACACACGGCAATTGGGGGCGGCCTGACAGGAATCAAGGGCCACCGGGGTCTGCAGGGGTGTCCGAAGAGCGCCGATTATAGTCGATGATGCGATGAAGCATGAATCGTGGGGCCAACGCGGCCGTATATCGCTTAGAATGGTCGGATCGTCGATAGTACTTACTTCCGCAGTACCTGTAATGAGCAAGAATAGCCAAGCCAGCACTTCCGGATACACCCGCACCCAGACCAGCAAGGCCGTCCGCCGGCCGCTGCCTGGCCGCCTCGCGCGCCTGCTGTCCGAAGCGCGCTGGATCGCCGGCGCGGTCGCCTTCCTGTATTTCGTCCTGATCCTGCTCAGCTACAGCAAGCTCGACCCGGGCTGGTCGCACGCCAATCTCGTGCCGCGCATCGCCAACCTGGGCGGCCGGGCCGGCGCCTGGCTGTCCGACCTGCTGCTGTTCATCTTCGGTTTCTCGGCCTGGTGGTGGGGCGTGATCTTCCTGCGCCAGGTCTGGCGCGGCTGGCGCCGGCTCACCGACAAGCTCGGCACGCGCGAGCAAGAGCCTGTGCACCATGGCGAGATGTACGTGCGCTGGATCGGCTTCGCCCTCATGTTCACCGGCAGCGTCGGCCTGGAATACCTGCGCATGTGGTCGTGGGACGTCGAACTGCCGCGCGCCCCGGGCGGGGTGCTGGGGCAGTTGATCGGCCACGCGAGCCACGTCGCCTTCGGCTCGACCGGTGCGACCCTGCTCCTGCTGCTGCTGTTCTTCCTGGGCTTTTCGCTGTTCTTCCAGGTGTCGTGGCTGGCCGTGGCCGAGCGCATCGGCGCCGTGGTCGACGGCAGTTTCGACTGGTTCCGCCTGCGCATGGAAGACATCGAAGACCGCCGCCAGGGCGAAGCCGCCGCCGTCAAGCGCGATGAAGTGGTGGTCAACGAACGCGCCAAGTTCACCGAGAAGCATGCGGACAAGCCGATCCCGGTCGTCAAGACCGAGCCGTCGCTCGAGATGGCGGCGCCGAAGCCGGTCGCCGCTGCTTCGTCGGCTTCGTCCGGGGCGGCGGCGCCGCTGCCGTCGGCCCAGGCCGCCGCACCGACGATCAAGATCGAGCCGCAGATGGTCAGCGTGCCGAAATCCGAGCGCGCCGAGAAAGAGCGGCAGACGCCGCTGTTCCAGGATCACGGTTCGGAGAGCGGCTTGCCGCCGCTGGCGCTGCTGGACGACGCCCCTGCGGCCCAAGAAACGGTGTCGGTCGAGACGCTGGAATTCACCAGCCGCCTGATCGAGAAGAAACTGTCCGACTTCGGCGTCGAAGCCAAGGTCGTGGCCGCCTATCCGGGCCCGGTCGTCACCCGCTACGAGATCGAGCCGGCCACCGGCGTCAAGGGGAGCCAGATCGTCAACCTGGCGCGCGACCTGGCGCGTTCGCTGTCGCTGACGTCCATCCGTGTGGTCGAGACCATCCCCGGCAAGAACTACATGGCGCTGGAGCTGCCGAATCCGAAGCGCCAGATCGTGCGCCTGACCGAGATCCTCGGTTCCAAGGTGTACGGCGACAGCGCTTCGAGCCTGACCGTGGCCCTGGGCAAGGACATCGCCGGCAAGCCCGTGGTGGCCGACCTGGCCAAGATGCCGCACCTGCTGGTGGCGGGTACCACCGGTTCGGGCAAATCGGTCGGCATCAACGCCACCATCCTGTCGCTGCTGTATAAAGCCGACCCGGCCGACGTGCGCCTGATCCTGATCGACCCGAAGATGCTGGAGATGTCGGTCTACGAGGGCATCCCGCACCTGCTGGCGCCGGTCGTGACCGACATGCGCCAGGCCGGCCACGCGCTGAACTGGGCGGTCAACGAGATGGAGCGCCGCTACAAGCTCATGAGCAAGCTGGGCGTGCGTAACCTGGCTGGCTACAACACCAAGATCCTGGATGCCGCCAAGCGCGAGGAACACATCCCAAATCCGTTCTCGATCATGCCGGACAATCCCGAGCCGCTCGAGAAGCTGCCGACCATCGTCATCATCATCGACGAACTGGCCGACCTGATGATGGTCGTCGGCAAGAAGGTGGAAGAACTGATCGCCCGCATCGCCCAGAAGGCGCGTGCGGCCGGCATCCATCTGATCCTGGCGACCCAGCGTCCGTCGGTCGACGTGATTACCGGCCTGATCAAGGCCAACATCCCGACCCGTATCGCGTTCCAGGTGTCGTCCAAGATCGACTCGCGCACGATTCTCGACCAGATGGGCGCCGAAACGCTGCTCGGCATGGGCGACATGCTGTACATGCCGCCCGGCACCGGCCTGCCGGTCCGGGTCCATGGCGCCTTCGTGTCGGACGATGAAGTGCATCGAGTTGTAAAACATCTGCAAGAGCAGGGCGAACCCAATTATATTGAGGGCATCCTCGAAGGCGGCACGCTCGAAGAGGGTGGTGGCGCCGACGGCGCGGTGGCCGGCGAGGGCGGTGGCGAATCCGACGCCATGTACGACCAGGCGGTGCAGGTCGTGCTCAAGAACCGCAAGGCCTCGATCTCGCTGGTGCAGCGCCACCTGCGCATCGGCTACAACCGCGCCGCCCGCCTCATCGAGCAGATGGAGCAGAACGGCATGGTGTCGCCGATGCAGTCGAACGGCAACCGCGACATCCTGGTGCCGACCGCCAGCGCCGAATAGCGCCGCGTTCGACCTGCCGCTGCAAACCCTAACAACAAGAAAAGGACCCACGCATGCATGCAACGACCAGATTCACTTTTGCCGCGCTACTGGCCACGAGCGCCTTCGCCTTCTGCGGCGCGGCCGACGCCGCCGCCCTCGACCAGTTCAAGTCCTTCGTCGCCTCGACCCAGTCCGCCAGGGGCGAATTCACCCAGCAACAACTGGGCAAATCGAAAAGCGGCAAGGCCGCGCCGGCCTCGAGCGGCACTTTCGTGTTCGCCCGCCCAGGCAAGTTCATCTGGACCTACCAGAAGCCCTACGAGCAAGTGCTGCAAGCCGATGGCGAAACCCTGTACATCTTCGACAAGGACTTGAACCAGGTCACCACCCGCAAGCTCGGCAATGCGCTGGGCAGCTCGCCAGCCGCGATCCTGTTTGGCAGCAACAAGCTGGAAGAGAACTTCACCCTGAGCGAAGCCGGCGCCCGCGATGGCATGGAATGGCTGAACGCCACGCCGAAGGCCAAGGACACCTCGTTCGAGCAGATCAGCATCGGCCTGAAGGGCGGCGTGCCGATGGCGATGGAACTGAAGGACACCTTCGGCCAGACCTCGCGCCTGACCTTCACCAATTTCCAGCGCAACCCGCAGCTGGGCGCACAGCAGTTCAGGTTCGAGGTGCCGCAGGGCGCCGACGTCGTCAAGCAGTAAGCCAGTCTCAAGGCGGGCGCGCGCGCCTCGCCCGTCTTGCGTGCATCGGCTACACTACGCCCATGCACAACCATTCGCTTTCCCGCATCCATGGCCACGGATGACCTCTTCAAGACCGAGCCGGCCGCGCCGCTGGCCGAAGCCCTGCGTCCGCGCACCATCGACGAGGTCGTCGGCCAGAGCCACCTGCTGGGCCCCGGCAAGCCGCTGAACCTGGTCTTCAAATCCGGCAAGCCGCATTCGATGATCCTGTGGGGCCCGCCAGGCGTGGGCAAGACGACGCTGGCGCGCCTGACCGCTTACGCGTTCGACTGCGAGTTCATCGCGCTGTCGGCGGTGCTGTCGGGCGTCAAGGATATCCGGGGCGCCATCGAACAGGCCGAACAATACCTGGCGCGCGGCAAGCACACGATCCTGTTCATCGACGAGATCCACCGCTTCAACAAATCGCAGCAGGACGCCTTGCTGCCATTCGTCGAGAGCGGCCTGGTCACCCTGATCGGCGCCACCACCGAAAATCCGTCGTTCGAAGTGAACTCCGCGTTGCTGTCGCGTTCGCAGGTGTATGTGCTGAAGGCCTTGACCGACGTCGAGATGCGCCAGCTGCTGGCGCGCGCCCGCAAGGAAGCGCTGCAGCACCTGGAATTCGACGAGCTGGCCATCGACACCCTGATCGGCTATGCCGACGGCGACGCACGCCGCTTCCTGAACCTGCTCGAGCAGACCAGCACCTCGGCCAACACGGCCGGCACCAATCGCATCACCGCGCAGTTCGTCGAAAACGCGCTGACGCTCAACGCGCGCCGCTTCGACAAGGGCGGCGACAATTTCTATGACCAGATCTCGGCCCTGCACAAGTCGGTGCGCGGCTCGCATCCCGACGCCGCCCTGTACTGGCTGTGCCGCATGCTCGACGGGGGCGCCGACGCCAAGTACCTGTCGCGCCGCATCGTGCGCATGGCCTGGGAAGACATCGGCATCGCCGACCCGCGCGCGATCCAGCTGGCGAACGACGCCGCCGCGACCTACGAGCGGCTCGGTTCGCCGGAAGGCGAGCTGGCGCTGGGCCAGGCCGTCGTCTACCTGGCCATCGCAGCCAAGAGCAACGCCGGCTACAACGCCTTCAATGCGGCGATGGCCTTCGTGCGCAAGGATAAATCGCGCGAAGTGCCGGTCCATTTGCGCAATGCGCCGACCAAGCTCATGAAAGAGCTCGGTTATGGCCATGAGTATCGTTATGCCCACGACGAGCCGCATGCCTATGCGGCCGGCGAAACCTATCTGCCGGAAGGGATAGGCGAACCCGGCTGGTACCAGCCGGTACCGCGCGGGATCGAGGCCAAGATCGCCGAGAAGCTGGCCTGGCTGCGCAGCCTGGACGACGAGGCGCGCGGCTAGCCGCCCTTGGCTGCCTTGATCATCAGGCTCGAGAGTTCATCGAAGTAAGCCAGGGCAGCGGGCGTGAGATCGACTTGCTTGCGCCGGCTGTCGTCGGTGTCGGCTAACAGCAGCCAGCCCTTCTTGCGCATTGCCGTCACCCGTGCATGGATGGTGGCGGGCGCACCCAGTTGGCCCTGCGCCATCAGGTCTCGCACGCTCAAGCGCTCGTGGGTCTGGCGCGCGCGCGCAACCACGGCCAGCACGCGCTCCTCGAGCGGATCGAGCGAGCCCAGGGTGGGAAGGGTGCGCAGCGCGTCCATCAAATTGAGGAAACGCAAGTAGATATCGGCAGGCCGCGTAGGCGTCTTGCTTGACGTCATCGCGTACCCTTGCCCATTTCACGTAATTTTGTTGCGGTAATGATACTCATGGTAATTAGTTGTTCATGAATTAATATCCATTGTCTTACACTTTATGCCTGGCATTTTTTTGACATTGTAACCCTGGCTTTTTGCTTCATGTCCGATTCGCGATTCAAGCTCACCATGGCGGCGGGCACGGCGATGTTGTTCATCGCCACGATTATCCTCAACGAGATGCTGTTCAGGCGCCTGGAATTCGTCCCGGGAATCAACTGGATTTATCTGCCGGCCGGCATCCGCCTGCTGTGCGTGCTGCTATTCGCCGAGGCCGGTGCGGCCGGCTTGCTGGCCGCTTCTTGGCTAGTATGCTTTTTCCACTTCTTCCCCAACGATCCTCTGCGCGCCCTCGCTGGCGGCGTCATCGCCGCGCTGGCGCCCTACCTGGCCTATCGCGCGCTGCTCGCCTCTGGCATGGGGGCATCGTTGGGCGAAATGGACGGCTGGCGGCTGCTGGGCTGCGCCTTGCTGTTCTCGGTTGCCAGTCCCGCCATGCACCATGCCTGGTTCGCGCTGATGGGCCAGCACGATGGTCTGTGGCATGGCTTCTTCGTCATGGCGAGCGGCGACCTGGCAGGCACCCTGATCGTGCTGTACACCGCCCAGTACGCGGCGCGCATCCTCAAGCCTAACCCAACTCTCAGCTAATAATACTTTCTTTACAGAAATAACAAAACTGTGTAGGATCTGCTCTCGTTTCTGGAACGTTCTATATTTTATAACGATAGGGGATGAAGGATGCAAACGAGATCGATCCTGTTGCTGCCCGGCCTGCTGGCATTGTGCACGGCGCTACCTTTGCTCGCTGGTTGCGATGACGCGCGCCAGCGTCTCGCCGAGGCGATCCGCCCGGCGAGCGCGGTTGAAGTCGCGGGCGCCTTGCGTGACCGGATCGCGAAGGGCGAGTTCGCCCACGCCAGCCGGGACGGCGTCGCCTGGTTGGCAAAACAGACCGACCCGAGCGGCGCGGTGGCGTGGGAAACCGCCAAGGCCAGCGCCCAGGCGGGCAAGGCGGATGATGCCGTCCGCTTTGCGGCCCTGGCGATAAAGGGCGGGGCGGTCGCACCCATGCAACTGATGAGCGAACCGTTGCTCGCGCCGGTGCGCGTCGATACGCGCATGGTCGTTCTGGCGGCAGGCGTTTCCCCGGACGCCGCAGTGGCGCCGGCCAGGGCCGACGCCGTGAGTGTCGCCATCGATGGCGGCGGCATCAAGGCCAGCGCCGGCGACGTCTCGGTGCAGCTTCCCGATTAACTCTCCCCACCATTCACGTATCCATGATCAAGAAACACTTTCTGCTGCCAGCGCTGCTCGCGCTGGGCATCGTTGGCCCGGTCGCGGCCGACACCTTCCAGGCCAACGGTTCCACGGAGTTGAGCATCAAGGCCAATGGCGACCTGGTCAATGCACGTCGCGTGGCGCGCGAACAGGCCGAGAGGGATGCCGTGGCCAGCGTCCTGAAGATCAAGCTGAGCGCCGACCTGGACGATCCAAAGGTGAGGAAGGCGCTGCCCGACCTGCACAAGCAGCTGACCGACAAGCTGCGCACCAGCTTCAATGCCGAAGGCGACATCCTCACCGCACGCAGCGTGCTGCAGGTGGAGTCGAGCGAGTTCCTGGACCTGGCCCGCGCGCTGGGCGTCGGCTCGCGCGGCGCGGTCGCCAATGCCAAGGTGCTTTTCCTGATCGACGAATACTATGGCGTCGGCACCCGGCTCGATCCTTCGCTGCCGTTGGTAACCGAGATCGACTACTCGCACGACAAGAGTGCGATGTCCGATCGCAGCTCGGCGGTGTCCTCGGCCCGCAGCGCGTCGAGTTCGTCGGCCAGCGCCGCCAAGGGGAGCTTCGCCGCGGCGTCCTCCGACAGGTCCGCGCACGCGGCCAGCTCGGCCTCGTCGGTGGCGGCGCGCGACCGCCAGTCGTACAGCGGATCGGGCAGCGCCGCGCTGTCCGTGAGCGACGGCTATGGCAATGCCGGTGCGGCGTCGCGCAGCGCGCAAGCGAGCGGCGCGCGCGATACCCAGTTCGCCGGCGCCCAGAAGTCGGCCGTGGCCGGCAGCTCGTCGTCGCAGGCTGCGGTCAGCGCCAGCCACTCGAGCGCTAGCGCCGCCAAGTCGGCCAGCGCGTCCAGCCATGCAGAGCGGCGCACCGACATCCAGCGCCAGAACGACGTGGTCAACTTGAAGGTGCGCCAGGTATTCCCGGGTATCGACAATGGCAGGCCGGCCGACCCCAACAGCGCCCTGATCGCGCAGAAGTTGCAGCAGGTCTCCGGGGACTTCGGCCTGGCTTATACCGACGAGCGCGACTTCCGGGTCGAAGGCGGCCAGCGTCTGACCGTCAGCGACATCGAGCGCCTGCAAAAATTCGACGGCTACCTGCAAAAAGCCGGTTCGGGCAATTACCGCGCCAAGTTCGTGGTCTATGGCCGTGCCCTGATGCAGACCGAGGGCACGAGCCCGAGCGGCCAGTCCGAGTGTTCCGGCCAGCTTCAGCTGACGTCGTCGAACGTCGATACGGGGGCCGGCTTCGTGGCCGGCACCATCGTCAAGCGTGCGGTCGGCAGCAGCGACCAGAATTGCCGCGGCAATCTTGCCGAGTCGATGGCGCGTGCACTGGCCGACACCATCGGCACCAAGGCCCAGCGTGATCTGCAGCAGGCGGCGGTGCAGGGCGCGCCGTACTTCGTGTCCGTGTACAGCGCACAGCGGGTGCCGGGCAAGGTGCGGCGCGACTTTTCGCGTCGAATGAAGGAAATCGAAGGAGTCGTCGAAGTCGGCGACGGTGATAACGCCACCGACGAAATCCGCACCTGGAACGTGGTCGCCAAGGGCAACTTCGGCGAGCGCATCGAGGATCTGGTAGACGAGTTCAAGGAGTCGGGCGACGCCGCGTACAAGGATGCGCGCTTCGAACGGCGCGGCGACCGGATGTTGTTCTGCATCGAAGGCAAATGTCCGGAGCGTATCTGATGCGCGGCGCTGGTTTGGCATCGCGTCTGGCGGCCGGTTTCTTGGCCGGCTTGGCCGCCGTGCCGGCGATGGCCGCCTCGTTCTACCTGTTCCCGGTCCAGGAGATCGAGGGCATGTCAAAGGAGGGGCGCGCGGCGCGCGCCCTGCTCGACCAAAAGGTCATGACGCGCCTGTTCGGCGACCGGGCCGGCGAGGAGGCGCAGGCCGCGCTGCTGGCGCGCTTTGTCGGCCAGCTGCACCAGGCCTATCCGCAGTCGCTGATCCATGCCCGCCAAGTAGCTGACAACAATATTGGTAGCGGCCATCGTTTCGTTGATGACGGCAGCCTGCAGTGCCGCGCCGCACCGTCGTTCAATGTGGCCGATACATACGCCGTGGTGCTGGGCATAACGCGTGCCTCACTGTATGAAGTAGAGCGTGGCGACAATGTCGAAGTGCTGGTGCCGATCACGTTGAGCCTGCAGTTCGTGCGACCGAGCCTGGCCAAGGTGGCCTATACCATGAGCGAAACGGTGTACACGCCATTTCGCTTCGGGCGGTCCGAATATGCGTCGGGTGCAATGGACGGGACAATGCGCGTTGAGGTGCTCAGGAATATCGGCGAGCAGGTAGACACGCTGGTGCGGCGCGCACGCGCGGCCTTCGATCCGAAGTCGACCGCGGTCAAGCTGGTCGACCGCGACGGCAAGTTCCTGGTGACCGATCGCGGCGTGGAGGTCGGCTTCGTGAAGGGCGAACAGGTGGAGGCGCGTGGCGCCGACGGCCAGAGCGCGATCTTCGATGTCCTGTACGCCGATACCGGCTATGCGGTGCTGCGTAGCGCAATGGGCTCGCCCAGCGTTGGCGATACCTTGCAATTCACCTTCGAGAGCACCGGCGACGACAGCCGCAAGCCACGCCTGATGCCGGTGGCAGCGGCCAGCGACCAGACGGCCAGCGCGATCGGCGACATCTTCGGGCGCGCGATCGGCTTCAAGGCCTCATTCCAGCTTAGCCCGGTGGATGTCCATTTCAACCAGACCAGGGTCCTGATTACCCGCGCTGCCAACTGCGTCGACTGGAACGAGTTGCCCAGCATGGCGCAAGCTTCGGGCGAGCGTACCGATCCGCCCGATTTTTTCCTGCGCTTCGCCCATGTAGCGACGCCTTCGGTGACCTTGAGCGGAGTGCGCGGCGCCAGGGCCGAAGAGCGCTTCCACACCCTGGTCAGCGCCCAGGTGGTGGATCGCTTCGGCAAGGTGGTGTTTTCCGAGCTCGGCGATAACGACTACGCCATCGAGCGCGTCAACGGCAGCGGCCTGGGCATAGCCCAGGCACACGAGGTGGCGCTCAAGAACGCCACCGGCAAGCTGGCCGAGAACTTCCTCGCCAATGTCCGCTTTGCGCCGCGCGACCTGCGCGTGGCCCGGGTCGATGCTGGACGCATCTGGGTCGAGGGCATGGACGCCGTGCCGGACGAGCAGCCGAGCTTTACGGTACTGCATGCGCTGACGGCCAGGACGGGCGGCAAGCCGGCGCTGCTCGAGCTGGATGTGAGCGCCGGCGCTGCAGTTCCGGTCGAGGAGGGGGGGCTGGTGGGACTGTCTTACTCGGCCGCCAATCCGGCCTTGCCGCAGCCCCGGCGTGGCGATATTGTGCGCCTGTATGGCCAGCAACTTGCCGGCGTGACGCGCGTGACCGACTGTTTGGAGCCGGACTACGTCGGCCAGAACAATGTGGTCGAGGCCGCATTCGCCGGACCGCTGGTGCGCCATGCACTTTACCGTTCACGCAAGTACGCTGGCCATGTGGGCGACCCAGCTTTCTACGACAGCGCCAATGCCCTGCTGCGCAGCGGCCTCTTCGACCTACGGCTAGAGGCGCCGGCGATCAACTTGTGCGTCCAGCCCGGCTACGTCATCCGCGAGGAAGCCGTGCAGTGCGAAGACGCTGCTTGCCGGGCCACCGTGATGCTGGGGCTGCAGGCCCGCATCAAGTCGGGGGCAGAAGTGAAGAAGACCGTGGCATCTGGGCTGCGGACCGAATTCAGTGGCGTGCCGGCGCAAGGCAAGGCGGCATTCTACGGATACAAGGAGCTAGGCAACGGGCTGTCGATGCAGCCAGACCTGCTCAAAAAGTTCGACAACTGATCGAGAAAACCATAAGGGAGTACGGAAAGATGAACAAGATTGCACAAGCAGTGGTCGTGGCGGCATGCCTGGTGAGCGCCGGCGCGGCGCAGGCGCAGCTAGGTGGCCTGGGTGGCCTGATCGGCGGTGCCAAAAGTGATGGTGGCGATATTGGCGCCGACGTGAGCACCTTCATGAGCCAGAGCGTGGCTCTGAGCGCGCTGGCCAGCCGATCGCTGGTGGCGATTAACTCGGCCTTCCTGAACGCGGAAGAGAGCGCGGTGATCAAGGCCGAGCTGGACGCGATCAACAAGGTGACCGATACCAACGAGAAGCAGGCGCGTTTCACCAAGCTGTATGAGTCGCAGTCGGCAGCGACCAAGCGTCTTATCAACTCGGGTGACATGAAAGGCCGCATGGCCTCGCTCGACGGCGAAGGCCGCAAGCAGATCGGCAACGCGCTGCTCAATTTCGGCATCGGCGGCTTGCAGGCGGTCGAGCTGGGCAAGACCGGCCAGGCGCTGGTGAGCAAGGCCGGCGCCAATCCGATGGCCCTGCCGAAAGTGCTGCCGGTGAAGGATGCGCTGCCACTGCTGGGCAAGGTTGCCACCGATTCCGGTGGCGTCATGGTCGGCGTGGCCAAGTTGGCGCAAGGCGCGAAGATCGAGGTACCGAAGGTGACGGCGAGCTCAAAGCCGGTCGACCTGGCTTTCTAAGCAGCCCGTGGCACCGGGCCGGCTACAGGGGCGTACGCGGCCTGCAGCATGCGCCTGGTCCCGCATTCACGCATTCTGCGCCGCATTTCGTGCGCTTCGTCGCAAGTCGATGGCGATCAAGGGGCGTGGTGGATAAAGTACCACCATACCGCAGCATTTGACGACCCTTGAACCCCACTCCCTGAAAGAGCCATCATGAACATCCGTAAAAACTTCGAAGCCCTGTTCTTTGCCGCCGCCGCCCTGGGCCTGGTCGCCAGCTACGCCATGGCCAACGAGCGTCCGATCGAGATCGCCGCATCGACCGCCCCGGCCATCGACACTGCCAGCATCCACACCGTGGTCGTCAGCGCCCCGCGCCTGGCAGCGGGCTGAAACCGGCGCGAGCCGGTTTCAGGGGTGGATTGGCGAGGCCCCGGCGGCGCCACTGCCGAATCTCGTATTCAAAGTTGGGCGGCTTGGTACAATTGTGTTTTCGATACACAGCCCAGTCCAACCCGACATGATTGACATCCAACTTCTCCGCAAAGACATCGACAACGTCGCCGCCCGCCTGGCGACCCGCAAGTACCAGCTCGATGTGGCCAGTTTCAATGCGCTGGAGGCCGAACGCAAGGCGATCCAGACGCGCACCGAAGAACTGCAAGGCAAGCGCAACTCGCTGTCGAAGCAGATCGGCATGCTCAAGGGCAAAGGCGAAGACACGACCGCCGTGATGGCCGAGGTCGCCGGACTGGGCGACGAGCTCAAGGCGAATGAAGTGGCGCTGGGCGACGTCCAGGCCAGGCTCGCGAGCTTCATCGAAGCCGTACCCAACCTGCCGCACGAGAGCACGCCCGAAGGCAAGGACGAAAGCGGCAATGTCGAAGTGCGCAAGATCGGCACGCCGCCTGAATTCGACTTCGAGGTGCGCGACCACGTCGACATCGGCGAACGCCTGGGCCTCGATTTCGAGACCGCGACCAAGGTTACCGGTTCGCGCTTTTCGATGATGAAAGGCGGCATGGCGCGTCTGCACCGCGCGCTGGCGCAGTTCATGCTCGACACCCATACCGGCCAGCACGGCTATACCGAGTGCTACACCCCGTACATGGTCAATGCCGATTCGCTGCGCGGCACCGGCCAGCTGCCCAAGTTCGAGGCCGACCTGTTCTCGGTCAAGAAGGGCGGCGCGGAAGGCGAGGGCGAGAACTTCTACCTGATCCCGACCTCGGAAGTCTCGCTCACCAACGTCGTGCGCGACGAGATCGTGGCGCTCGACGAACTGCCGATCAAGATGACGGCGCACACCCCGTGCTTCCGCTCCGAAGCCGGCAGCTACGGCCGCGACACCCGCGGCATGATCCGCCAGCACCAGTTCGACAAGGTCGAGCTGGTCCAGGTCGTGCATCCGGAGCAGTCGTACGCTGCGCTGGAAGAGATGGTCGGCCAGGCCGAGTTCATCCTGACCTCGCTGGGCCTGCCATACCGCGTCATGCAGCTGTGCACCGGCGACATGGGCTTCTCGGCCGCCAAGACCTATGACCTCGAAGTCTGGCTGCCGGCGCAGAACACCTACCGCGAGATCTCGTCGCTGTCGAATTGCGAAGGCTTCCAGGCGCGCCGGATGCAGGCGCGCTTTCGCAACGCCGCCGGCAAGCCTGAACTCGTGCACACGCTGAACGGCTCGGGTCTGGCGGTCGGCCGTACCCTGGTCGCGGTGCTGGAGAACTACCAGCAGGCCGACGGTAGCGTGGTCGTACCGGAAGTGCTGCGCCCGTACATGGGCGGGCTGGAGCGCCTGGCGCCGGCTGCCTGATGCCGGGGCAGGGAAGGGATGTCACCTTGGTGCAATTTTCCCTTCCATTTTCCGCGAATATGTCTATAATGGCGGTCTCTTGCAGGACACTGCAAGGATCGACCAAAGCCGGAGAGGTGGCAGAGTGGTCGAATGTACCTGACTCGAAATCAGGCGTACGGGTGACCGTACCGTGGGTTCGAATCCCACCCTCTCCGCCAAGTATCATGAAACAAGCCACCGCAAGGTGGCTTTTTTCATTCCGCATGACGAGTCGCGCACAGCCTCCCATTGGTCGTCGTTTCCCTGCGCGCCCTGCGTGTGGTCCCCAAGGGGGCATGCGAAGGGCAGCGCGTACCCGCGATGCCGCGGCCTGCAGGATGCGCGCGAATCCCGGCCTCTTCCTCCAGGTAGCGTGGGCGACGCTAGTGCGACGTGCCGTCCGGCTGTTGCAGCAGCAGCTGCCAGTATCCCACGTCGATCCGGCTGCCAAGCTTGAAGCCCACTTCGGTGAAATGGGCAACCTTGCGAAAGCCCAGGCCCTCGTGCAGGGCGACACTGGGTTCGTTGGGCTGGGCGATGCCGCCGATGACCGTATGCAGCCCACGCATGCGCAGTTCGTCGAGCAGGCGCGCGTAGAGGCGCCGTCCATGCCCGCGGCCGGCCAGCGCGGGATCGAGATAGACGCTGCTTTCCACGGCGTGCCGATAGGCGGGCCGGGCGCGCCACCTGGTGGCGTAGGCATAGCCCGCCACCTCTCCATCCACCTCCAGCACCAGCCAGGGCAGCGCGCCACCCGTCACATCGGCGATGCGGCCGGCCATGTCGGATTCGGCAACCGGCGCTTCCTCGAACGAGATCGTCGTGCTGGCGACGTAATGGTTGTAGATGGCGCAGATGCGGGCGGCGTCGGCGCGGGTCGCAGGGCGGATCTCGTTCATCGTCACGGATGGAAGGATTGAAGATGGCATCATACGAGGATCGCAGCCGCTGTTCAATCGCCAGCGGCATGCAGGTCGAATCCATGTCCGTCCATGCCAGCCTGCTCACAGCCGCGCGATCTGGCGGTCGATCGCCCGGTTCGCCCGTTCGCTGCGTTCGCTGTAGCGGTCGGTCAGGTAGGCGCTGCTGCCACGCATGAGCAGCGTGATCTTGACCAGTTCCTCCATCACGTCGACCACGCGGTCATAGTAAGCCGAAGGGCGCATGCGGTCGGCGTCGTCGAATTCCTTGTACGCCATCGGCACCGACGACTGGTTGGGGATGGTGAACATGCGCATCCAGCGTCCCAGCAGGCGCAGTGTATTGACCACATTGAACGATTGCGAGCCGCCGCAGACCTGCATCACGGCCAGCGTCTTGCCCTGGCTCGGCCGCACCGAGCCCTGTTCGAGCGGAATCCAGTCGACCTGATTCTTGAACACCGCGGTGACCGCGCCGTGGCGTTCGGGACTGCACCACACCTGTCCTTCGGACCAGATGCACAGTTCGCGCAGCTCGACCACCTTCGGATGGGTTTCGGGCGCGCCGCCCACCAGCGGCAGGTCGGACGGGTCGAAGATCCTGACCTCGGCGCCGAAGTGGCGCAGGATGCGCGCCGCTTCTTCCGTCAGCAGGCGGCTGAACGAGCGCTCGCGCAGCGAGCCGTACAGCATCAGGATGCGCGGCGGGTGGTCGAGGCGCTCGGCGGGAGCGAGCCGCCCGCTTGCCGGCAGGTCGAGCCGGGCGGGGTCGATATTGGGGAGGTCGGTAATCTTGTCCATGGTCGTGTGCAAGGTTCAGCCCAGGCGCAGTGCGAGTGCGCACAGTGTGAGCAGGAGGATCGGCAAGGTCAGCACCAAGCCGACACGGAAGTAATAGGCCCACGAGATGCGGATGCCCTTGCTGGACAGGACATGCAGCCAGAGCAGGGTGGCGAGGCTGCCGATCGGGGTGATCTTGGGACCAAGGTCGCTACCGATCACGTTCGCGTAGATCATCGCTTCGCGCACCGCGCCCGTGGTGACGGTGGCGTCGATCGCCAGCGCGCCGACCAGCACCGTCGGCATATTGTTCATGATCGACGACAGGACGGCCGTGATCAAGCCGGTGCCCAGCGCCGCACCCCAGACGCCATGCGCGGCGCAGCGCTCGAGCAGCGCGGCGAGGTAGTCGGTCAGGCCGGCGTTGCGCAGGCCGTAGACGACCAGGTACATGCCCAGCGAGAACACCACAACCTGCCAGGGCGCGCCGCGCAGCACCTCGCGGGTGGCGATGCGGCCCCCGCGCGCGGCGACGCCGAGCAGGATGACGGCGCCGCTTGCCGCGACGGCGCTGATCGGCACACCGGCCGCATCGAGCCAGAAAAAGCCGATCAGCAGCAGCGCCAGCACCCACCAGCCGGCCACGAAGGTGGCGCGGTCGTGGATCGCGTCAGCGGGATGGCGCAATTGGGTCGGGTCGTAGTCGGGCGGGATGTCCTTGCGAAAGCACAGGTAGAGGACGACCAGCGTGGCCGTCACCGATACCAGGTTGACCGGGACCATGACCGCCGCGTAGCGCGCGAAGCCGATCCCGAAATAGTCGGCCGACACGATGTTGACGAGGTTCGACACCACCAGCGGCAGGCTGGCGGTGTCGGCGACGAAGCCGGCCGCCATCACGAAAGCGAGCGTCGCGCGCGGCGCAAAGCGCAGCGCGGCGAGCATCGAGATCACGATTGGCGTCAGGATCAGCGCGGCGCCATCGTTGGCGAACAGCGCCGCCACCGCCGCGCCGAGCAGCACCAGCAGGATGAACAGGCGCCGTCCGTTGCCCTGGCCCCAGCGCGCCACGTGCAGCGCCGCCCATTCGAAGAAGCCGGCCCGGTCGAGCAGCAGGCTGATGACGATCACGGCCACGAAGGCGCCGGTGGCGTTCCAGACGATGGCCCAGACCACCGGGATGTCCGACAGCTCGATGGCGCCGGCCAGCAGTGCGGCGAGCGCGCCGGCGGAGGCGCTCCAGCCGATGCCCAGGCCGCGTGGCTGCCAGATCACCAGCGCCAGCGTGGCCAGGAAGATGAGCGAGGCGGTTAGCATCAGGCGGTGAGGGCGCCGATGCGCTCCAGCGAGCGCTGCAGCGTCGCCCGGTCGCCGGCCAGGTCGGCCGGCGGCAGTGCGAACAAGGCCTCGGTGCGGGCCAGGACGATCCGGTAGGTCTGCTCGAAGGCGGCCTCGATGTCCTGCGCGCTACCGGTGGCCAGGCCCGGGTCTTCCAGCCCCCAGTGCGCGCGCACGGCCTGGCCCAGGTAGGCCGGGCAGGTCTCGCCCGCGGCGTTGCCGCACACGGTCACCACCACGTCGGGCGTCAGCGCAAGGTCGTGCCACGACTTGCTGGCCAGGCCGTCGGCAGCAATGCCCTTGCGCCGCAACTGCGCGACGGCGCCCTGATTGAGCGCGCCGCTGGGATGGCTGCCGGCGCTGAGCGCCACGAAACCCGGCGGCGCCAGATGGTTGAAGACGGCTTCGCTCAGGATCGAGCGGCATGAGTTGCCGGTACATAGGAACAGGAAGTGCATGGCGGGTGGGTCCCCAAGGGTTGATCTCAATATTTCAATAGATGTTGAGATGATGTCGAACTATAATCGAGCTGCTGGACTTATTCAAGCAGAATGACGCCGTCAAGGTGTCCGGTACAATGCCGTTTTTGATGGTGTCGAGCATGGAAACGAAACACGTACTGGCGGCGCTGGCCGCCCTGGCCCAGGAGTCGCGCCTGGCGATCTTCAGGCTGCTGATCCAGGCCGGCCCGTCAGGATTGCCGGCCGGGAAGATCGGCGAAGAGCTGGGTATCGCATCTTCGGCGCTGTCGTTCCACCTCAAGGAGCTGTCCCACGCCGGCCTGGCGACGGCGCGCCAGGAAGGTCGGTTCGTCATCTACACGGCGCAGTTCGACACAATGAGCGAACTGGTCGGATTCCTGACCGAGAACTGCTGCGCTGGCGTACCGTGCGGAATCGACGCGCCAGGCGGCGTGTGCCGGCCGGCGCCTACGGCGCGGCCTTGACCAGCGCCAGCACCTCGCGAAAGCGCGGATGCCGGCAGTCGTGCAGCCACTCGAACAGCACCATCTCGTGGGTCACGATCGTTGCCCCGGCCTGCCCCAGGCGACGCATGGCGGCGCGGTGGTCCGACGGCCGGCGCGCGCCGCTGGCATTTTCCACCACATACACCTCGCGCCCCGCACGCAGCAGGCCGAGCGCCGTCTGCAGCAGGCAGACGTGGGCTTCGCAACCGGCGATCACCACCTGGGGGCGACCCGGCGCCCGCGCTTCCAGCGCCGCCAGCAAGCCATCCTCGCAGGCGTCAAAGTGCGTCTTGCTCACCGTGTGCTCGCATAGCCGGGCAAGCACGTCGGTATTCGGTCCGAGGGCGTCCGGATTGTGCTGTGTCCCCAGCACCGGCACCTCGAGCAAGGCTGCTGCACGTGCCAGCACCAGGGCCGTGGCGACGGCGTCGTCGGCGCCGTGGATGGCCGGCATCAGCCTGGCCTGGTAGTCGACCAGCACCAGGCTGCTGGCGCCTGCATCGATTGCATTCATCGTCGACCTCATCGTCATTGTGTGCAGGATTCTTGAACCGGATTAAGTTCTGTTGCGGCGCAATATAAAATGATTGCTTTGCAGTCATGTAGTGCTACCATCTGCTCGTCATGCTACAGGAGGAAGTGGATGGAACCGGTGAACACGACGCATCCCTATTATGACCGCCTGATCGCGGCCGCGCGCGCGCAGGGGCCGGTCACGGTGGCGGTGGCGCATGCGTGCGACCGCTATGCGATCGAGGCGGCGCTCGACGCGGCCCGCATCGGCCTGATCGCGCCCTTGCTGGTCGGGCCGCGGGCGCGCATCCGCGCCGCGGCCGATGCCGCCGGCCTCGACATCGGTGCGCTGCCGCTGGTCGACACGGAACACAGCCACGCCTCGGCCGCGCGCGCCGTGGAACTGGTGCGCGAGGGCAGGGTGTCCGTGCTCATGAAGGGCAGCCTGCACACCGACGAGTTGATGGGCGCGGTGGTGTCGGGCAGCACCGGCCTGCGCACGGCGCGCCGCCTGTCGCACTGTTTCGTGATGGACGTGCCGGGCCGCAGCGAACCCTTCATCATCACCGACGCCGCCATCAACATCATCCCCGACCTGGCGGCCAAGCGCGACATCGTGCAGAACGCGATCGACCTGGCCCGCGTGCTGGGCTTCGAGAGCGTGCGGGTGGCGATCCTGGCGGCGGTGGAAACGGTGAGCGACAAGATGCCGTCGACGATCGATGCCGCGGCCCTGTGCAAGATGGCCGACCGCGGCCAGATCACGGGCGGCATCCTCGACGGCCCGCTGGCGATGGACAATGCAATCGACATGCAAGCCGCCGCGGTCAAGGGCCTGGCCTCGCCGGTCGCCGGCCGCGCCAACGTGCTGGTTGCGCCGGACCTGGAAGCCGGCAATATGCTGGCCAAGAGCCTGAGCTTCATGGCCGGCGCGGCGGCGGCCGGCATCGTGCTGGGCACCCGCGTGCCGCTGATCCTGACCAGCCGCGCCGATACCGTCGCGGCGCGCCTGGCCTCGTGCGCGGTGGCGGTGCTGCTGGCGCGCCACCAGCTGGCCAGTACACAAGTGGCGGGGCGCTGACATGGCGCACGCCACGCGGGACTGCATCGCTGTCATCAACGCCGGCTCGTCCAGCATCAAGTTCTCGGTCCACGTCCTGCCCGACCTGGCGCCGGCCTTCAAGGGCAGGATCGAGAACCTGTACCGTGGCGCGACGCGCTTCATCGTGCAGGACGCCGGTGGCGCCACGATCGCAGAACGGACCTGGCCGGAGGCGCTCGACCACCACGCCGGCATGGCCTTCCTGATCGACTTCGCCGGGCGCGAGCTGGCTGGCTACCGCGTGTGCGCCGTGGGCCACCGCATCGTGCATGGCGGGGGCGACTACAGTGGCCCGCAGCGGCTGGGAGAAGCCGTGCTCGAACGCCTGGAACGCCTGGTGCCGCTGGCGCCCCTGCACCTGCCGCACAACCTGGCGCCGGTACGGGCCTTGATGGCGCTGGCGCCCGGCCTGGCGCAGGTCGGCTGCTTCGACACGGCCTTCCACACGGCGCAGCCGGCGCTGGCCCAGGCCTTCGCGCTGCCGCCGTCGATCACCGATCTGGGCATCCGGCGCTACGGTTTCCATGGCCTGTCCTACGAATACATTGCGGCCACCTTGCCCAGGCACGACCCGGCGCTGGCCGGGGCGCGGGTGGTGGCCGGCCATCTCGGCAACGGCGCCAGCATGTGCGCGATGCAGGGCGGGCGCAGCGTGGCCAGTACGATGGGCTTTACCGCGGTCGATGGCCTGCCGATGGGCACGCGTTGCGGCGCCCTCGATCCGGGCGTGGTGATCTACCTGATCGAGGAACTCGGCATGAAGGTCTCGGACGTGCAGCGCCTGATGTATCAGGAGTCAGGCCTGCTCGGCGTGTCCGGCCTGTCGTCCGATATGCGCACGCTCGAAGCGAGCGGCGATCCGCGCGCGCAGCTGGCGATCGACCTGCTGGTGTACCGAATAGGGCGCGAGGTCGGTTCGCTGGCGGCGGCGTTGGGTGGCCTGGATGCGTTGGTGTTTTCGGGCGGGATCGGCGAGAACAGCGCCCGGCTGCGCGCCGCGGTGTGCGGCGATGCGGCCTGGCTCGGCGTCGCGCTGGATGCGGCGCTGAACGCCGCGCCGCCGGCCGGGGTTGCCCGCATCAGCGCGGCCGATAGCCGGGTTTCGGTATGGCTGGTGCCGGCCAACGAAGAAACCATGATCGCCCGCCATACCCTCGACTCCCTGGAGGCAGCATGACCCAGGTCATCCACCCCATCCTGGCCGGCCAGCGCGCGCTGGTGGTCGGCGTCGCCAACGAACACTCGATCGCCTGGGGCTGCGCCAGGGCCTTTCATGCGCTCGGCGCCGAGCTGGTGCTGACCTACCTGAACGACAAGGCGCTGCCGCACGTCGAACCGCTGGCCGCGCAACTGGGCGCGCAGCTCTTGCCGCTCGACGTGCGTGAGCCGGGACAGTTGGACGCGCTGTTCGCCGAGCTTGCGCGCCAGGGCCGGCTCGACATCCTGGTGCACTCGATCGCCTTCGCGCCGAAGGCCGACCTGCAGGGCGGCCTGCTCGACTGCTCGCTCGATGGCTTCCTGCAGGCGATGGACGTTTCGTGCCACTCCTTCGTGCGCATGGCGAAGCTGGCGGCGCCGCTCATGACGGATGGCGGCAGCATGTTCGCGATGAGTTATCACGGCGCAGGCAAGGTGGTGCCGAACTATAACGTCATGGGACCGGTGAAGGCGGCGCTGGAATCGTGCTGCCGCTACCTGGCCTTTGAACTCGGCCCGCGCGACATCCGCGTGCATGCGATTTCACCGGGGCCGCTCAAGACCCGCGCCGCCTCGGGGCTGAAGGATTTCGACCTGCTGCTGAGCGACGCCGTGGCGCGTTCGCCGCTGGGAGAACTGGTGGACATCGACGACGTCGGCCAGGTGTGCGCCTATCTCGCTTCGAACTTCGCGCGCCGCCTGACCGGCAGCACGGTGTACGTCGACGGCGGCCTGAACATCATCGCCTGAACCTGGAGCGCATCATGAAAGTCATCCTGTCCGGCCTGCACGGCGACGCCTGCGAGAGCGCCATCGTCGAGAGTTTCGCGCCGTTCTTCCACATCCGCCACGTCGAGATGATCCGCGAAGGTTCGCCCGACAGTCCGTGGGCGGTGCTGCACATCGCCGATTCCTACGAGCGCGCCTGGGAAGCGTGCAATACGCTGCGCGGCGTGTTCCACCGCGGCCGGCGCCTGCACGTGTATATCCCGCTGCACCAGCACGACCTCTATCACGAGTTCGCGCCGCACCCGCGCGTCGATATTCCTTGAGAACCCAAGCGCCGCGTGCGTCCGGCCACAAGCGTGTCGAACCAGTTCAGCGTCTCGTCCCACAAGGGCTGCGCCTGCGGCCTGAAATAACCCATGTGGCCGAGCTTGCGGTGGTCGACGTCGACCGTATGCACGGCCGCGCCGCTGTGGCCGGCCATGAAGGCGTCGCGCGAGGCCGGCGGCGCCCAGCGGTCGTCCAGCGTGCCATAGGCGACGATCGGCGTCTTCACGCCGGCAAAGCCAAGCGCCGTCTCGCGCATCGCGGGATCGTCGAAGAAGTAGCGCGGGAAGCGGCACCACCCCTTCCATTGGTGGTAGACGCCGCGCGGCACGTCCGCGCCCATGCCGATCCGGCTCCAGGCCAGGTAGCCGTGGCGCCACACCAGCCAGGGACCGGCGATGCGCCACAGGAAGTGCAGCTTCAGCCGTTCCAGCGGCGGCATCCAGCCGTGCCAGCCGCCCCAAGGCCGAACGGGGCCAGGCCGGCAATGCGCGCGTGGTTCGGCAGCAGGGCCAGGGCCTGGCCGCCGAAGGAATGGCCGACCAGCAGCAGCGGCGCGGCGCCGTGCGGCACCGAGTCGACCGCCGCGGCCAGGTCGAGCCGGGCCCAGTCCAGGAAGTTGCCGACGAAGCCCGCCAGCGATGAGGGCGCCGAGCGGCCGATGCCGCGGTAGTCGAAGGTGGTGACCGTGTAGCCGCGCGCCGCCGCGTGCTCGGCGAAACGGCGATGGAAGCCTTACTGCACGGCGGTGGCGCCGGCCACGACCAGGTGGCCGCGCAACGGACCCGGTGTGTCGAAACGGGTCGCGCCCAGCAGGTAGCCGTCGGCGGCGCGGATGGTGATCTCGGTGGCCATGGCCGCTGGGCTCATGCGGCGCCGACGTGGGCGAGATCGGAATGCGGCGCCACCGGCAGCACTTTGCCGCCGATGACCAGGCTTGGCAGCGCGACGACCCCGCGCTGCGTCGCCTGCGGCGCCAGCGCAGGCTCCAGGCCAAGGTCGATGACCAGCAGACCGGGAATGGCGCCGCCGAGCGTGCGCGCGATGTCGAGGCACAGGCGGCAGCCGTCGTGGTAGAGGACGGGCGCGGCGTCGCCGATCGGGGTGGGAGTGGATGCTGGCTGGGACATGGATCGTGCTTTCTTGGTTAGGAATCCTAATGATATCCCAATGGCGGGGTGTGTCAAGCGTCCTTCGCGTGGTCTGGCGCGGCGTTCCGCGCCAGCAGGATATCGAGCTGCGCGCACAACTGCGCGAACTGCCTGGAGGCGCCTGGCAGGCGGTACAACCGGCCAGGCGCGCGGCCAGTTGGCGCGTCTCGTGCGGGGTGAGCGCCGCGCCGCGCGCGCTGGGCGCCAGCCAGGTGGTGTCGCAGCAGGTGACCGGCGTGGCGGCTGGCGTGGTCGGGACAGTGGCCGACGTAGTGGTCGGCGTGGTGGCCGGCCCAGTGGCGTCGGTCATTCGGGTTCTCCCGAGCTGCGCATCCTGCATTCGCGCATGCGCATGCGCGCGCGGTACAGCACCACGCGCAGGTTGGCATTGGTGAGCATGCAGTGCGCTTGGATTACCTCCAATTCCATGCCGAGGTATTCGCGCATCAGGAACAGGCGCGCCGTATCCTCCGGCAGGCGGCGCATGCACAGCTCGACGATGTCGGGCAGCTGGCGCTGGGCGGCGAGGGTGGCGAGGGTGGCGCCGCACCGTGTCGATGAAGGCGCCCGGTTGCCAGGCGCCTCTTGCGTGAACAGGCCGTCGCATTCGGCCTTGCCGTCGCGCGCGCCTGCCGGCGCCGGCAGGTCCGGGTCCGGCCGCCGGCTGCGGATCAGGTCGACGATCTTGTGGCGCAGGATCCCGGTCAGCCAGCTGCGCAGCGCGGCGCGGCCAGCGTAGCCAGGCCAGCCGCGCGCCGCGCCGACCAGGGCGCCCTGGGCCGCGTCCTCGGCATCGGTCTGGCTGCCCAATTGCAGGCGCGCCAGCCGCAGCAGGAAAGGGCGCTCGCCAGCCAGGACCTGCCACGGATCGCTCATCCGGTCCAGCAGTACGTCCGTCACTGCTTCAGGCGGCGCCGGGCGCGTGCACCCTGTGCGACCGGCCTGTGGCGAAGGGGTGGCCGTGGCCATCGCACGCCAGGATGAAGGCATCCGAAGATATACTTAGGAGTCCTTGACATTATCCCGGGAACTGCTATTCTGTGTCTCGGGCCGTCAAGCAGCTGACATCGCCGCAGAGGGAGGTACCGTGAAGTACTACGTGTGGAACGCCTGAAGCAAGACCTCCCGCGCATGCCGCCGCATGCCGGGCGGCGCGAAGTCGGCAGCATGATGCCTCTTTTTTCAAGGTTAATAGTTAGGACTCCTTTTCATATGGGTGGTGTGGCCGCACCCTTCGACACGGCCAATCGACTGAAAGGAAACATCATGTCCCGTATCGAACTCGTCAACCCAACCACCGCCCAAGGCGCCAGCGGCGAACTGCTGCAACAGATCAAGGACGCCTTCGGCGTCGTGCCGAACATGTTCCGCGGCGTGGCCAACTCGCCGGCGGCGCTGACCAGCATGTGGGGCTCGTTCGGCGCCCTCGGCGGCGGCACCATCGGCGCCCGCCTGGGCGAGCAGATCGCGGTCGCGATCGCCGACCGCAACGCCTGCCACTACTGCCTCGCGGCGCACACCGCCCTGGGCCAGAAAGCCGGGGCGAGCGCGGACGAAATGGCGCAAGCCCAGGCCGGCCAGTCGGCCGATCCGAAGACTGCCGCCGCCCTCCTTTTCGCGCTGGCCGTCGTCGAGAAGCGTGGCCAGGTCGATGCCACCGAAGTGCAGGCGCTGCGCAACGTCGGTTTCGACGACGGCGCGATCGTCGAGATCATGGCCCATATCGCCCTGAACCTGTTTACCAATTACGTGAACGTGGCCTTCGAAGTGCCGGTCGACTTCCCTGGCGTGAAGCTGCGCGCAAAATGAACGCGCCCACGAACGTGCCATATGCGCGCGCCCCCGCGCCCGAGTTCGAGGTCAGCGGCTGGCTCAATGCCACGCGGGCGCCGACCCTGGCCTCCCTGCGCGGCAAGGTGGTGGCGGTGTATGCCTTCCAGATGCTGTGCCCGGGCTGCGTCTCGCACGGGATCCCGCAGGCCAAGGGCATCCGCCAGCTGTTCGGGCACGACGAGGTCGCGGTACTGGGCCTGCATACCGTGTTCGAACACCACGACGCCATGAACGAAGGCGCCCTGAAGGCCTTCGTCCATGAGTACCGCATCGGCTTCCCGGTCGGCATCGACCGCGCCGGCGACGGTCCGGTGCCGCGCACGATGGAGCGCTACGGCATGCGCGGCACGCCGACCCTGCTCCTGTTCGATCGCCAGGGCGTGCTGCGTCACAACCTGTTCGGCCGGGCCGAGGACATGCAGGTCGGCGCGCTGATCGGCAGGCTGCTGGCCGAGCCGGCGCAGGGGCAAGCCGATCCTGCCACGGGCTGCGACGGCGACGCCTGCAGCGTGCGCTAGCGACGCGCACCGGTGCGGCGCCGCCCCAGGGAGCGGGGCGGCGCCGGCCGCCGGAAGGCGCCAAGCCGAAGCTGCCGAAAACCTGGCCCGGCCTGCCGATCCTGATCGACAGCCCGGCCTACAGCCCGGTCTTCAAGGGCGGCGCGCCGGAGGTGAAGGTGCGGTTCGACGACATCGCGGCGCTCGACAATGCCAGCTTTGACGGCGTTACCGCGGCGCTGCGCATCAACGAAAGCGTGCACAACCCGCTGGCGTGCGTGGCCGACGTGTTCAAGGTCGCCTCCGGCAACCTGAGCCTACCAGGCAAGGTCAGCCAGTAAGCCGCAGGCATGGATGCGTGGCCGCGGCCATTGCAGGCGCAGCGCATCCATGCCGTCGTGATCAAAGGCGGCGTGGCGCCCGAACCCGCGGTAGCCGCGCCCGCGAAACAGCGCCAGCGAGGCGGCGTTGTCGACGCGGACTTCCAGGCGCAGGCGGGTATGGCCATGCCTGCGCGCCTGCGCCTCGGCGGCAGCGACCAGTCTTGGACCTCCCCGCGGCCCGGCTGCCCGGGATGGGTCGCGATCGAGTACAGCCGCGCACTCGTCGAGCTGACGCGAACAGCAGCAGGATGGAGCCGCGCAGCGTATCCTCGACCCCGTCGACCAGGGGCGCGCCGTGCGCGTGCTCGAGCAGAAAGCAAAGCGGCGTCGGTCGAGCCGGTTGCCGGAGAAGCTGGCGCCTCGATCCCGACCAGCGCGCGACATCGTCCAGGTGGCGCGCCGCTGATCAACCTGTGCCGCAGCTACAGATACCGCAGCTACCGGTGCTCATCCTGGTGCAGGAATACCTGTACACCGACTTCGAACGGTGCATCAGGGTACCGAACCGCGCGCCGATCTTCGCCAGCAAGTACTTCATGTGGAAAGGCCAGTGCCAGGTCGCCAAGCGCGACGCCAGAGGCGAGGCCGAATCCGGGATGGCCGCCGCGGCCCCCTGGCCGAGGTGCCGCCCGCGCTGCTGGATTACGCCCTGCAGGCGGCCAATCTGACTGGCGACGGCCTTGATGGCGTGGACATGAAGATGACGCCGCGCGGCCCGGTGGTGATCGAGGTGAACGGCAGCCGAACATCGATGCCGGCGCCGAAGACGGCGAACTGGGCGACGAGTCGTACCGGATCGTGCTGCGCGATGTCGTGCGCCGCCTCGACCTGCTGCACAGGGAATCCTCCATTCGTAATTAGGAGTCCTTGACAAATCCGCGGGCTTTGCTATCCTGAAGTGATGGACATCCAACCCGAAACCCCCTGGGACAGCACGCCCGACGTCTCGGCGCGCATCGTCACCGCCATCGGCCGCATCGCGACCGTGCTGCGCGCCGGCATGTGGGAAGTCTCGACCAGCGAAGGTCTCAATCCGGCCCAGGCCGAGATCCTGCACCTGCTGCAGCATCGCACGCGCGGCGTGCGCCTGTCGTGGCTCGCCAAGCAGTTGTCGATCTCGGCGGCCAGCGCCAGCGACTCGGTGGCCGCGCTGGTGGGCAAGGGCCTGGTGCGCAAGGCGCGCGCCGAGGACGACGGCCGCGCCACCGCGCTGCACCTGACACCCGAGGGCGAGCGGGTCGCCGAGCGCCTGGGCCACGCGCTGTCGTTCGCCGACAATGCCGCGTCGCGCCTGCCGTCCGGTCAACAGGTGCAGATGCTCACCGGCCTGTTCAAGCTGATCGCCGAGCTGCAAAAGACCGACCGCTTCCCCGAGCTGCGCGCCTGCCTGTCGTGCCGCCATTTCGAGGCCAATAAATACCCCGGCGCCGAGGTGCCGCACCACTGCGCGCTGGTCAATGCGCCGCTGCCGATTTCCTTCCTGCGCATCGACTGCGCCGAACACGAGCCGACCGATCCCGTGACGCAGCAGCGCAACTGGACCATCTTCGCCTGACGAGGACATACATGGAATCATTTCAAGCACGCCCGATCGAGGCGCTGCTGGCCGGTCGCGCGCGTCCGATCAATGCGCCCGGCGCACCCGAGGTCTTGAGCGGCATCGGCAAGCAGGCATGCCAGGGTGCGCTGTGGCTGGGCGTAGGCGGCCTCGAAGGCGACGAGCAGGGCGACCGCGTCTACCACGGCGGTCCCGAGAAGGCGCTGCACCACTACGCCGCCGAGCATTATCCGTACTGGCGCGAGCGGTATCCGGACAGCCCGGTGCCTTATGGCGCCGGCGCCTTCGGCGAAAACGTGTCCACGGTCGGGATGAGCGAACGCACGGTGCACGTGGGCGATGTGTTCCGGGTCGGCGACACGCTGGTGCAGGTGTCGCAGGGGCGGCAGCCTTGCTTTCGCGTAAACCTGCGCTTCGGCCGGCCGGACGCGGCGCTGGCGCTGCAGGCCAGCGGCTACACCGGATGGTATTACCGCGTGCTGCGCGAAGGGTGGCTGGCGGCGGGTGACGCGTTCGAGCTGGTCGACCGGCCCTGTCCCGACTGGCCGCTGGCGCGGGCGATCGCGGCCATGTTCCCGGACGACGTACTGGCGCCGGGTCTGCAGGGCGAGTGGCGGGCGGCGTCGCAACTGGCGCCGCTGGTGCCGCGCTGGCGCACGACTTTCGAACGGCGCCTGGCGAGCGGGCAGATCGAGGACTGGCATCTGCGCCTGAACGGTCCACCGGCGTGAGGCCGGAATTTAGTTGCAGCGCATGCCTTGCAGTTTTCGCCAGGCCTCCGCTATAATGCGGCCTCGCTTACGCGACCACGCAACACCGATTCAGGAGAGGTGGCAGAGTGGTCGAATGTACCTGACTCGAAATCAGGCGTACGGGTGACCGTACCGTGGGTTCGAATCCCACCCTCTCCGCCAAGCAGCATGAAACAAGCCACCGCAAGGTGGCTTTTTTCATTCTGGAAGACGAGTCGCGCGAAGCCTCCTCTCCATTGCTCGTCTTTGCCCTGCGTGTGGTCCCGAGGGGTCATTCGAAGGCCAGCGCGTGCTCGCGACGGCGCGGCCTGCGTGCGGGAGGTGGGCGAATCCCACCTTCTCCGCCACCTAGCATGACAACGCCACCGCAGGGTGGCGTCGTCATCGCGCTGTCAGCCCTTTGGCGCCGCCCGTCATGCCCGTCCCCTAGTTCATTTTCCGGTTCTTGGCGGGGGCAGCGGGAGGAATAGGCAAGGTAAAACCACTACGTGTTTCACTGATGCGGCAAGCGGGCACGTTTGCGACAATGGGCCAACGGGCGCCATCACGTCCGTTCCGGGCCTGACAGTACAAGCCTGTTCGTGCCGCTGGCACCGCCCGGTCCGCTTCCATGGAATGACACACCCGATGTTTCCTTCTCCGATAGACACGATCTCTCGGCCCATCCTGCATGGAGGCCGCGCCCGGCTCTGTTGAGCTCGGCGGGCACATGCCTGGCGGGTCGTTCCGCCAATTCTGATGCCCGCCGAGCACCCGGATGCGCGCCGATGCCGCGCCAGCGGGCGCGGCGCACCGGCTTTCCAGGTATCTCTGCAACAGGAGAGCAGCAATGATTGATCGTACCAGCTTATATCGAGAGGGCGGGCCGATTCCGGACCCCGCACGCCGGGCCCAGGAGCGGCTTGCCGAGCGCGGCAAGCGGCGCGCCGGCAAACTGGCCCTGGCACGCGGCGCCCGGTGGCGCCGCTGGGTGCTCGGCGTCATGATGTCGGGAGTGGCCGTGCTCGCGGCGTTCCAGTTCGCACTGGGCCGCCAGATGGCGGCGCCGGTCGCCGCGGGCGAAGGCGTGGCCGCCGCGCTGGCCACGCACGAGCAGGCGCCGGGCGCCGACACACCCGGCTAGCACCTCACCTGGCCAGCATATCGCCTGGCCTGGCAGCGAGAGCCGACCGGCCAGCTGGCCGGGCCGGCTTCTGTCCATCCAATCGACCCCAGGAATCCAATGACCAAGCAACTCCCACGCATCTATGTATCGAACATCGACTTCGCGCGACTCACGGCCCACCTTGACGCACTGCCGGTAGCGGACGCCAACCGCCTGCAAGGGCTTGCCGACGAGCTGGACCGGGCCGACGTGCGCCTGCCCGACGCTATGCCGGCCGGCGTCGTCGTCATGGGCTCGGTCGTCAGGTTCGCGATCGGGCCGGAGGGCCCGGACCTGACGCTCACGCTCGTGTACCCGGACGAGGTGCAAGGCCAGCCGGACCGGATCTCCGTCTTTGCCCCGGTCGGCAGCGCCTTGCTTGGCCTGCCGGTGGGCGCGCGCATCGCCTGGCCCCGCCCGGATGGCGCCACGCAGATCATCACGATCAAGGACGTCGGCTGACGCCTTACTGCGGGTGGTTCTGCAAATGCTGACGCACCAGGTCGGCGACCGAGGCCACGTTCAGCTTGTCCATGACGCGTGCCTTGTGCACTTCGACAGTCCTGACGCTGATCGCCAGCAGTTGCGCGATCTCGCGATTGTGGAGGCCGTCGACCACCAGCGCCATCACTTCGCGTTCGCGCGGCGTGAGACTGGCCTGGCGCCGGGCATAGTCGTGCGACGCATGCGTGCGCGTCGTGCTGCGCTGGCGCGCTAGCGCCTCCTCGATCGCCTGCACCAGCTGCGCTTCCTGGAGGGGCTTTTCCAGAAAGTCCACCGCCTGCGAGCGGAACGCCTCGCGCGCCGAGCCGACGTCGCCATGCCCGGTGATGATCAGGATCGGCAGCAGGCTACCCAGCTCCACCAGCTTCTTCTGCAGGGCAAGCCCGTCCATGCCAGGCATGCGGATGTCGAGCAGCAGGCAGCCGCGCAGCGTGTCATTCCACGCGCCGAGGAAAGTCGCCGCATCGGCGAAGAAGGCGGTCCGGTAGCCGTGCAGGCTCAGGAGAAGGCCAAGCGCATCGCGCACGGCCGCATCGTCATCGACGATATAGACGGTTTGTTCACTGGACATGGTCGGGTTCCTGGTCTGCGCCGCCGTGGGCGGGCAGGGTGATTCTGAGTACTGCATGGCGGCCCGGTTCGGCCGTCAGCGTGCCGCCATGGGTCTCGACGATCGAGCGGCTGATCGCCAGGCCGAGCCCCAGGCCGCTCGACTTGAGCGAGATGAACGGTTCGAACAGGCGCGCCCGTATCTTGTCGGCGATCCCGGGGCCGTTGTCGGCGATCCGGATCCATATCATCGCGCCGTCCAGGCCGGCCCGCACCGCGATGCGGCGCTCGGCGCCGGCCGGCATCTGGGCCAGCGCCTGGATCGCGTTGGACAGCAGGTTGCGCATGACGATGTCGAGCTGGATGCGGTCGCCCAGGATATCGGCCCGCGGCGCCGGCGCCACATCGAGCGCGATGCCATGCGCGCTGGCCTGGCCCGCGAACGGCGCCACCGCATCGTGGATGAGTTGTTCCAGCGACAGGCGTTCCAGCGCGGTGGCACCGGTACGGAAGAAGTCGCGCAGGCGCTTGAGCACGTCCGACGCGCGCTGCGATTCGGCCACCATCGAGCGGATCGTGGTCTGCAGCAGCGCCTCGCTGTCGCCGCGCGCCATCAGGCGCTCGCAGGCACTGCCGTACATCGCCAGCGCCGTCAGCGGCTGGTTCAGCTCATGCGCCACGGCGCCCGCCATCTCGCCTGCCGCGGCCAGGCGCAGCGAATGCCGCAGGTCGTGGCTGGCGCGACGCGCCACGTCGACCGCGATGCCGATCAGGAAGCCCGACAGGGTCAGCGTCAGCACCAGCATCTGCACGTTCGGCATCTGGGCCGCACTGGCGAGCGGGCGCAGGGCGGCGATGGTCACGCCCGCCTCGAGCACGATGGCGGCGGTCACGGCGCCGGCCATGCCATGGCGCGCGGCCGACCAGGCCAGCGGCAGGAACAGCAGGTAGTACACCAGCGACTCGGGCGCCGGCCGCTGCAGGCCGATTGCCAGCACCAGCGCGATCAGCGCGACATACGCGGCCGTCTCCCGGTTGAGGATGCGGCCCAGGACCTCGGTGCGCAGCTCGTCGTCGAGCAGGTAGTGCAGCGCCGGCACGATCACCAGCATGCCTGCGGTCTCGGCGATCGTGTAGTGGGTTACCAGCTTGAACCATGCATGGCTGGTGCCGGCGCCGGTCCCCAGCAACATCAGCGCATAGGCGGCCGCGCTGAGCAGGCTGCCCAGCGTGACCAGCCCGGCCCAGGACAGCAGGCCCTGGTGGCTGGCGAAGAAGGCATTGCCGGCAAGGTAGCGCCGCATGAGGGTGCCCACCGCCAGGTACATCGGCACCGGAAGCAGGCCAATCAACAGGGAGCGCATGGGGTGGGCCGGCAGGGCCGGGGTGATGACGGCGGCCAGCACGACGGTGGCCACCAGCAGCGGCAAGCTCCTGTAGCCGGAAACGAGCACCAGGTAGAGGGCCAGGCCGGCCGCCGGATGCCAGACCGGCGCGATGGCCTGGTAGCGGGCTTCCGGGCCGCTGAGCACGTCGAGGACGATGTAGGCGATGGCGAAAGCGCAGCAGAGCCAGGCGGCCCGCACGGTACGCACGTCGATCATGGTGTGTTCTCCCGGCGCGGGCGCCGTCGGCAGAATGCGAAATGCGGCATCCTGCATCGTTTCGCGCGAATGGTCCATACGGGAATCCCGTAGCGGGGGGCCCTGATGTGCGCGCAGATCCCCCTCATTATACTGCCGGGCACCTCGCCGTGGGCCCGCAGCGCTGGCACGACCCCGGGCCGCACGGGATGACGGCGACCCGCCTGCCCGCGGCGCGCACGGCGTCGCGGCACCTTCACTATTTTCTTTTGCCATGGACCTGAACAAGCACTTTATCAAGAGCAAGCGACCTTGCGCGGACGGTTTTCGCTGGTTCCTCAAGCACTACCAGGGGGGCGCCGACTATCAGCCGTTGCTCGACGCGCTGGTGGGCGCCGGACGCACGGGCGATGCGTGCTGGTTGCTGGAACAGTTCGGACCGAGCGATGCGGTGCTCGAGCTCGACGCAATCGACGCCGGGGCCATCGTGTTCGCCGGCGCGCTGGTGGTACGCGACGGCATCGAGGTCGATACCGTGCTGATGGCGGGCGGCGCCATCCGCGCCGGCGGCGGCATCCGGGTCGGACAGCATCTTTCCAGCGGCGACGAGATCCGCGCCGGCGCCGCGATCCGCTGCGGCGGCGACCTGACCTCCGGCGGCCATATCGGCGCGCACTGGAATATCGAGGTCGCCGGGGCACTGCGCGCGGCCGGCAATGTGCGCGCCGGCTGGGACCTCGCCTGTGGCGGCGCGGCGCAAGTCGGCGGCAACTGCATCGCGGGCCACGGCATCGCGTTCGGCGCCGCGGCGCGCTGCGGCCACGGCCTGCGCGCCGGCGACGGCATCACGGGCGCGCAGGCGATCCGCGCGGGCCACGGCATCGAGGCCGGCGGCGACATCGCCTGCCATGACCATCTCGAGGCGCAATGGGGTATCCGCGCCGGTGGCGAGATGCGCGCGGCTGGCACGATCCGGGCCGGCGAGAGCCTGCAGGCGCAACGGATCGAAGCCGGTCCGGGGTATGGCGTGTATGCGGGCCTGGCGGTGCGCCAGGAAAGCTGGGCGTCCTGCGCCCAGGTGCGCGTCGCCGATCGCCCGGCGCGGCTGCTGAGTGGGCACTGGTCGCAGCCGTGAGCGCGCTGGTCCTGCCTACCTATGGGGGCCTGCCCACCTATGGGGTCGGGCCCGGCCGGCCGGCCGAATTGCGCATCGACGTCGACCATCGCGACGACGATATCGCGCGCGAACTCGATACGCTCTACCAGCGCATGGGGCGCCCCGATGACTGCCTGTACGGCATGGCCGGGGCGGGCATCGCGCACCCCGGCTTCGCGTTCCGGCACCGGGTGGCCGACGGCGAGCACTATGTCTACGCGATCGATGCCGTGCGCGGCCGCATGGCCGGCTATACGGTGTTCAACCGGCTGGTCGAAGTCGACCGGCGCACCGACCCCCACGTGCGCGCCCCGCACGCCAGGTTCGCCCTGGCCTACCGGCGCGCAGGCATCGCGACCGCCATCTACCGCTGGTGGCTCGACGGCGGTAACTGCCTGCTCAGCGGGGCGCGCCAGTCGTCCGGCGCGCATGCGCTGTGGCAGTCGCTGGCGCGCAGCTATCGCCTCGTTTACGTGGGCCTGCACCGGCGCCAGCTCAGCATCATGCCGCCGGAACAGCTGGCCGGGCGCCTCAATGCCCTCGGCACCCGCATGCTGCTGCTCGGCGCCGGCCGGGATCTCGAGCGCTGGTGCGCGGCGACCGGCGTACCGGCGCCTGGCGGGGATCGGAGCGCCGCTGGCATGGTCTCGTCCTGACGCGGCGCGGCCCGCGCCGCCTGCGTCGGCGTGCCTTGTTCCACGCCGACGCAGGCGGTCCTGCGCGGCGCGCACAACCTGCTCAGCGCTTGACCGCGTGCAGCCACACGGCAGCGATGCGCTCCACGTCCTCGTAGCCCGGTTCGCCCAGCTGGCCGCCGAAGATGTCGGGGTCCAGCTCTTCATAGGTCCAGGTGTCGCATTGCGCCGCCAGCGTCGGGCGCAGGCTTTCCAGGAAGTGGTCCTGCTGGCCGCACAGGGCCACCCCGGTGTAGAGCATCAGGCTGCCGCCGCGGCGCAGGCGGCCCAATCCCTGCTCGACGATGCGGCGCGACAGCTCGGCGCCGCGTTCGCCGCCGCCATGGCGATAGCGGCGCGCATCGGGATCGACCACGAACGGCGGGTTCGACACCACCAGGTCGAAGTCGCCCTCTAGGCCGTCGAACAGGTCGCTCTGGCACAGCGTGAAGTTGCGCGCCTGGGCCAGGCGGCCGTTGACCATCGCCAGCTGCAGCGCCTTGGGGTTGATGTCGGCGCCGATCACCTCGGCGTGCGGGAATTTGCGGGCGATGGTGAGCGCGCCGGCGCCCCCGCCGCAACCGATGTCGACCGCGCGCTCGGGGCCGGCGCCGACGAAGGCGAAGCCGCGGCGCATGGCGTGCACGAAGCGGTAGGTGTCGGGACCGAAGAACACGGCGTCCTCGTCGCGCGTCGGCCAGGCCGAATGGAACAGCAGCATGTCGTCCAGGGTCGAAACGCGCACCAGGGAGCGCAGGCCGTCGTTCGACTCGGCCAGCACGCCGGCTTCGCGCATCAGGTCGACGACACTGGCGGGCAGCAGGCCGGGATCGAAGGGCCGGCTCCAGCCGAACACGCCGCGCAAATCTTGCGCGCGTTCGTTGCCCGGACGGTTGTTGATGCGGCGGTGGGTCGACGGCGTGACCGTCATGAAGCGGTAACCTGCCTGGCGCAGGGCGTTGCCGAGGGCGAGCAGGGCGTTGGCGTTGGAAGAGTTCATGGCGCCAGCGTGGCATGTGTACCTCGACCGTTTCTGTGCGCGCACGCACGCAGGCGGTATTCGTGCGCGGGCCGGATTTGGTGCATTATTGTAGTCAACCGGCATGCAAGGGAACCCGACCGGAAATCCGACTGCACAAAGAGAGAGAAATCATGACCAGCAGGGAACTTGAAGAAGTGCCGCGCGGGCGCATGGCGCGCGAGATCGCCCGCGAGCGCCGCGAGCGCGCGCTGCACGACGAGCTGCGCGCCGGCCTGGGCGCATTGGACGACCTGCGCGGCAAGGACGCGCGCGAGCGTGCCGATACCTGTAATCTGAAACGCGGCGGCAACTGAGCCGATTGAAATAAAAAGCAAGGAGTACCGATGCGTTGGGAAGGCGATCGTGAAAGCGACAATGTAGAAGACCGGCGTGGCGCAGGCGGCGGGGGCGGGGGCTTCGGCTTCGGCGGCCGTTCGATCGGCATCGGCACCATCGCCATCGCCCTGGTCGCCTCGTATTTCCTTGGCGTATCGCCGGCCACCATCCTCGGGCTGCTGTCGGGTGGTGCGCCGCCGCAGCAGGCGCAGGTCGGGCAGCCCTCCGGCACGCGCGCCGATGACCGTGAAAGCCGCTTCGTGCGCACGACGCTGGCCTACACCGAAGACGCATGGGCCCAGCTGTTCAGCGAGCAGGGCGCACAGTACACCCCGGCCAGGCTGGTGCTGTTCGAAGGCCAGGTCGGCACCGCCTGCGGCGTCGGCCAGAGCGCGACCGGGCCGTTCTATTGCCCAGCCGACAGCAAGGTCTATATCGACCTGGGCTTCTTCCGCACCATGCAGCAGCGCTTCAATGTCGAGGGTGAATTTGCCCAGGCCTATGTGATCGCGCACGAGGTCGGCCACCACGTGCAAAACCTGCTGGGCATCTCGAACAAGGTACACGCAGCACAGCAAGGCGCATCCGAGACCCAGGGCAACGCTCTGTCGGTGCGCCTGGAGCTGCAGGCCGACTGTTTCGCCGGCGTGTGGGCGAACCGCACCAACCAGCGCGCGAAGATCCTGGAGCAGGGCGACATCGAGACCGCCCTCGACGCGGCCAGCGCGATCGGTGACGATGCGCTGCAAAAACAGTCGCGCGGCGTGGTCGTGCCCGACTCCTTTACCCATGGCAGCTCGGCCCAGCGGGTACGCTGGTTCCAGCGCGGGCTCGAGCGCGGTGATGTCGCCGCCTGCAATACATTTGATGCCACTAAGCTATAAATGGCATCATTTAATTGCCGTTAGTACATAATTTCCTGATTTTATTCGATTAAATTAAAAAAGAACCCCGTTCGTTTCCGTGCGCCTATCGCAATTCGTGACGTTTTGACATAAGTTTGTGTCACACCAGCTCGTCCATGTACGAGCCATCACCCATCGAATTGTGAAGGAGTACTCATGCTGGCAATGAATTACCGCGGACCATTCCGGGTCCGCGCCGATCACAAACCCGATCCTGTCATCGAACATCCCGGCGACGCCATCGTGCGCGTCACCCGCGCCTGCATCTGCGGCTCCGACCTGCACCTGTACCACGGCCTGGTCCCCGACACCCGCGTCGGCCATACTTTCGGCCACGAGTTCATCGGCGTGGTCGAAGAGATCGGTTCCAGCGTGCAGCACCTGAAGGTCGGCGACAAGGTCCTGGTGCCGTTCAACCTGTTTTGCGGCTCCTGCTTCTTTTGCCAACACGAGCTGTACGGCAATTGCCACAACACGAATGCGCAAGCCACGGCCGTGGGCGGCATCTATGGCTACTCGCACACGGCGGGCGGCTACGATGGCGGCCAGGCCGAATACGTCCGCGTGCCCATGGCCGACGTCGGCCCAATGGTGATCCCCGACGATATTCACGACGACGACGCGGTCTTGATGACCGACGCGCTGCCCACCGGCTACCAGGCGGCCGAGATGGGCGATATCCAGGAAGGCGACACCGTGGTCGTGTTCGGTGCCGGCCCGGTCGGCATCTTCGCCGCCAAGTCGGCCTGGCTGATGGGGGCTGGGCGGGTGATCGTGGTCGACCACGTCGAGTACCGCCTCGAGTTCGTCAAACGCTATGCCCAGTGCGAAGTCGTGAACTTCAAGGAAGTGAAGGACATGGCGATGCACATCAAGAAGATGACCGACTGGATGGGCGCCGACGTCTGCATCGACGCGGTGGGCTGCGAAGCGGCCGGCAACACCATGCAGACCATTACCGGCGTCTACACGATGATGCAGGCGGGTGCGGCGACGGTGCTGCACTGGTGCATCAACTCGGTACGCAAGGGCGGCAATGTATCGATCGTCGGCGTGTATGGCCCGACCTTCAATGCAGTCCCGATCGGCAATGCGCTGAACAAGGGGCTGACCTTGCGCATGAACCAGGCCAGCGTGCGGCGCCACCTGCCGCGCCTGATCGAGCACATCCGCGCCGGCCGCATCGATCCGAAGCAGATCATCACCCACCGCATCCCGCTCGAAGAAGTATCGGATGCGTATCACATCTTCTCGAGCAAGCTGGATAACTGCATCAAGCCGATCCTGATCCCGCCGCGCGCCAACGAGGTGAGGGCGGTCAAGGCCAGCGCCCAGCAGTGAACACACGATCGAGCACAGGAGAGAACATGGAAACACGCAACGATATCGTCACGGCCAACGACCAGCACGACGGCCACCACGCACCGGGCGAGCACGATGGCGATGGCCACGTCGGCCATGTGCACGGCCCCATCACGCCGCGCCGCCCGAGCCGTGACCAACTGCAGCATATCCAGGGCTGGGGCGCCGACCTCGACCGCAAGAACCGACCCGGCGTGCCGATGGAGCGCACCCCGCCGCGCTTCATCCACGTGCCGGACGGCGATCCGGTGCCGCAGGAGCAGCACGTCGAGGTGCTGGTCTCGACCGAGCGCCCCGGCCGCACGCCGCTGTTCGGTTCGGTGCAGCCGCCGTCGGGCCTGTCGGGCGCGATCCGGCGCCTGGCCTTCAAGAGCAGCGAGAACGACATCCGCCACTGGCTGCTGTTGCTGCTGGCCGACCGCGTCAACGTGGTCGAGGGGATCGGCGATGACCTGGCCAAGGGCAAGGTGCCGAATATCCTGGCCGAGATGGGCATCAAGTCCGAGCTCAAGCATAACCCGGCCGGCCTGGCGAAGAAGGTCGCGATCGGCGCGGCCGTCGTCGGCGCCGCCTGCTACCTGATGAAACGGCGCGATCGCTATCGCTGATCACGGCATATTGATCGGTTCCGTGACCGGGTTGCCGCTATTGGCAACCCGTCGCCAACCCATCGCCAACCCGTCGGTAACCCATCGCCAACCCGTCGGTAACCCATCGGTAACCCGTCGGTAACGCATCGGCAACCCATCGGCAACCCATCGGCAACCCATCGGCAACCCATCGGCAACCCATCGGCAACCCATCGGCAACCCATCGGCAACCCATCGGCAACCCATCGGTAACGCATCGGCAACCCATCGGTAACGCGGTCCTTGTTTTTGAGCAAACCCAGCTTTACAAGCTCGTCCATCATGGTCGATGACCGGCGCCTCCCGGCCCGGCCAACCGGATGGAGACGAGATGAACCCGCGCGCCAGAATAACGCCATGCTTCCTCGAGGCAGCCATGCTGGCGGCTGCCGTCCTGTTCCTGCCCTTCGCCCTGGTCGTCGCACCCGGCGTCCAGGCCGCGCCGATGATGGGTGCGCCGCTCAAGCTGGACAGCAAGACGCAGGCCCGGGTCGTCGACCAGCTGGCGGCCCGCCGCCCCGCGGTGGGCCTGGACGCCGACCACGGCTACAAGGTCGTGGCCCAGCACCCGGGCGTCGATGGCACCCACGTGGTGCGCGCCGCCCATCTATACAAGGGTTTGCGGATCTTCGGCTCCGAATCCGTGGTGGTGCTCGACGCGCGGCGCCAGATCGTATCCGAAAGCGCCTCGCAGCGCCGCCTCTACCTGGGCCGCGGCGCCGCCAACCGCATGCAGGGCGCCCCCGGCGGCTTTGACGTCAAGCCGACGGCCGGCCGCCGCGCCGCGATCAATGCCGCGCTGCGCGAGATGCCGCGAAGCGTGGTCGACGTGGTTCCGCCGGCCGCCGAACTGCTGATCTATCCGATCATGCGCACCGCGCGCGCGCCCGGCGCCGAGGGCAAGCCCGAGGCCGAACTGAACGCGGTCGACCTGGTCGAAACGGTGGACCGCTACGCGCTGGCCTGGCTGGTGCGCTTGCGCATGCGCAGCGGCGAGCAGCCGCTGTACTACGACGTGGTCGTCAGCGCCCGCGACGGCGCGATCATCGATCGCTGGAACATGCTGCAGACGGTCGAGGGCGTCGGCAAGAGCCAGTACAACGGCCAGGTCGCCCTGAGCACGACGTTCGCCGACAACGTCTACCAGATGCTCGACCCCGAGCGCGGCAAGGGCGGCGCGTTCGGCGCGATGGCGATCACCAACGCCGACCACGGCACGGCCAGCGGCCGGGTGTATGCCAGCACGGTCAACACCTGGGGCGACGGCAAGCAGTTCGTCGAGGGCGCCAGCACGACCGGCGCGAACGGCCAGACCGCCGCCGTCAACGCCATGTGGGGCCTGAAGAACACGTATGACATGCACAAGAACGTGCTGGGCTGGCTGGCGCTGGACGGCCAGGACACGGCCACCCACATCGCGGTCCACGTCAACCGCGGCTACGACAACGCCTATTACAGCGACACCTGCCGCTGCATGTTCATCGGCGACGGCACCTTCTTCACCAACCTGGGATCGATCGACGTGGTCGGCCACGAAATGGGCCACGGCATTACGGCGGCGACGTCGAACCTGGTGTATTCGGGCGAGCCGGGCGGCCTGAACGAATCGAGTTCGGACATCGCCGGCGAGGTGGTCGAAGCGTATGCGCGCGGCGGCGGCAGGGGAGACACCATCCCCGAGAGCGGCAACGACTGGATGCTGGGCAGCGAAATCAGCCGCACCGGCACGCCGCTGCGATGGATGATCAAGCCGAGCAAGGACGGCAATAGCCACGACGCGTGGAGTACCGGCCTGCGCCGCCTGGATGTCCATTACAGCAGCGGCCCGAACAACCGCATGTTCCACTTCCTGGCGAAGGGCTCGCATGCGGACAACGGGAACGACGCATGGAGCCGCTACCTGGTGAAGCAGCCGCTGGCGATGACGGGCATCGGGATCGACAAGGCGTTTCGCATCTGGTTTCGCGCCAGTACGACCAAATTCACATCGTCCACCAACTACCTCGATGCGCGCGCCAAGATGATCGAGGCCGCGCAGGAGTTGTATGGCGCCGGCGGACGCGAGGCGACTGCGGTGCAGCGCGCCTACGCCGCGATCAACGTGGGGCTGGACGTCGACGAGCCGGCCGTCCGGCCGCCGGTGGAGACTACTGGTCGGACATTAGTGGAAACGGATTGAGCGGCGTGCCTTTCCACCACTGCTTCTCTGGCGTCAGCGCGACGACGGCGAAGTGCAGGTGCGGCGCGTTGGGGTCGGCGTTGCCGGTCACCCCGACATAGCCGACGACATCGCCGCGCTTGACGTCCATGCCCTCCTTGATATGGTCGGCATAGCGGTCGAGGTGGGCGTAGTAATAGGCGTACTGCTCGCTCGGATCGAACTGGTAGACCGTCAGGCCGCCCGGTTTGCTCTGGAACAGCTTGACCACCTTGCCGTCGGCCGCCGCCACCACCGGCGTGCCGGTCGGCGCCATGATGTCGAGCGCCTCGTGCTGGCGCTGTTCGCCGCGCGGCTGGTAGAAGGTGTCGGTCAGTTCGGCCGACTGGATGCCCTGGACCGGCACCAGCAGTTTGCCGGGGACGGTGGCGGGGGCGGCGGGCGTGGCGCCTGCCGCCAGGTCGGGGCGCAGCGGCAGGTCAGCCTCCGCCAGGTTCGGCTCGACGACCGGCGCCGGCGGCAATTGGCCTTCGATCTGCGCGGCCGGCACGCCGCCGGGATTGGCGTCGGGCGGGGCAGTGGCGACGGCCTCCGGCGCTGGCGACGACGGCCGCTCGCTCAGCAGCACGAACAACACCCCGGCGCCCAACAGCGCGCCTACGATCAAGGTCATCAGCCATTTCATCGCATCCTCCGTCGGGCGCCTGCCGCGCCCCTTGTCCTGGTTAATTGCCGATCACTTGACGAGTTCGACATCGGTGCCTTCGCCGACCACGGCCCCCACTTCGGCGGCGCTCCAGTTGGTCAGGCGGATGCAGCCATGCGACTCGGTCTTGCCGACGTGGCCGGGCACCGGCGTGCCGTGGATGCCGTAGTGGGGCTTGGACAGATCGATCCACATCACGCCGACCGGATTGTTCGGGCCTGGCTTGATCTGCGTCTTGCTGTCGCCTGGCTTGGCGTCCCAGAACAGCTTCGGGTTGTAGTTGTAGACCGGGTTGGCGTGCACGCCATTGATCTTCCAGTTACCGATCGGCAGTGGATCGCGGCTGCTGCCGGTCGAGACCGGATACTGCGCCAGCAACTGGCCGCCCGCGTCGAAGAGCTGCATGGTCTTGGTCGAATCGCGCACCACGACCCTGGCGGCCGGCGCCAGCGGCTCCTTGCCGCTCACGTGCGGCACCATGATCGTTTCACCGGCGCGCGACAGCGATTTGCCGGGATTCAGTCGCTGCAGCAGCGCCGGGCTGGCGTGGAACTTCTCGCCCAGGCCCTCGAGCGCATCGGCGTAGCCGAGCGCGGGCAGTTTTGCCTTGCCCATCATCGTGGCGGGAATCGGCTGGAAGGGGCCGGCCACGTCTTCCTCGGCGATCGTGTATTCGGCCAGGGTCGGGCTGGTGTCGGTGTTCAGGGCGTTCCAGGTGGCTTCGTCGAGCTTGCCGGTGACCGGGAGCTTGCGCTGGGTCTGGAAGGTATTCAGGGCCTGGCGCATGTTCGAGCCATAGGCGCCGTCGATTTCGCCCGGCGACAGGTACTGGCGTTCGAGCAGTACCTGGGCCCGCAGCAGGCGTTCGAATTCGGCTTGTTCGGCGATGCCGGGGTCTTGCACCGCGCCGGGCGCGGCGTGCACCGACGTTCCTGCCGGAGCATGTTGAGCGGGGGCCTGCTGCAGCGCTTGCTGGACAGGAGGTTGCTGGCCGACTGGCTGTTGCGCAAAAGCGAGAGGAATGGCGCCTCCAAGGGCGGCGATCAGGGTCAGTGCGGTGGCTTTTTTCATGTGGTCTCCTGCAATTTGCATCTGGAAACCTTAGCGTAATGACGCAAATCAATGGGGTCTGTGCGTGAACGAACTCTTCAATCCGGTCCGGTTTATTTCGCCTGGCGCTACAATCGCTGCACCATGCCGACCACCCACCATACCGTCACCCTGCTTCCCCTCGGCGCCAGCTTTCCCGTTCCGGACGATGCGACCTTGCTGCAGGCGCTGGAGGCGGCCGGGATGAATGCGCCGAACTCCTGCCGCAACGGCACCTGCCGCACCTGCATCTGCCGCCTGCAACAAGGCACGGTGGCCTACACCATCGAATGGCCGGGCCTGTCGTTCGACGAAAAACGGGAAGGGTATATCCTGCCGTGCGTCGCGCTGGCGCGCAGCGATCTGGTGGTCATGGCGCCGTTGGCGCGGCGCCCGCGATGCGACTAGCGCCTCAGCGCCGGGAGTGCGAGCGCTTCGTGCACGCTGCTTGCCGCCACCCCGACCTGCTCTCCACCGCCCATCAGATAGACGCGGTCGCCGACGACGGCGGCGCCGTGCCCATGGCGCGGCGTCGGCATGGCCGGCAACGCCGACCAGCGGTCGCTCGCGGGATCGTAGATCCAGGACTCGGCGAACACCCTGGCTTGGGGGACGAACTGTTCACCGCCGAACACGACCAGCTTGCCGTCATGGGCCGCCGCCGCCAGGCCGCCCTGGGCCAGTGGCATCGGCGCCCGGGTCTCCCAGCGGTCGGTGGCCGGGTCATACACTTCCAGGGCCGCTACATTGACCGGACGCGAGCGGCCATCGTCCTGCCTGACCATCTGGCGGCCACCGACCACGTAGATCTTGTTGCCGATGACGGCGCCGGCCGCGCTATTGCGGGCGCTGGGGGCGTCGGCGATGCGGGACCAAAGGCCCGAACGCACATCCAGGACCTCGGCCCGGCTGGTATCGACGTGCTCGCTGATGTGCTTTGCTGTTGCGCTGGCCGGGACGCGGCCGCCGATGAAGAAGATCCTGTCGCCGCTTGACGCGACCACGCCTTCGGCGCGCGGCTGGGGCAGCGCGGGACCGTTCGACCAGCGGTCGGCTTTGGGGTCATACACGAACACCGAGGCGTGCGCACGCCAGTCGGGAATCGCGCCGGAAAATCCGCCGATGCCGAAGATCTTGCCGGCGGCCGCGGCCAGGGCGATGTGGTGGCGTGCTGCGGGCAGCGGGGCCAGTCGCGTCCAGCGGTCGGCGTTCGCGTCGTAGGCTTCGAACAGGTCGGTGAAGCCCGGCGCCGTGCTCAGGATCCCGCCCGCCACGTAGACCTTGCCCTCCAGCACGGCGGGATAGATTTCCTGGCGCGCCAGCGAGGCGTCGGCAACGCGCGACCAGGATTGCGCCAGGACGGCGCCGGAAGTGGCGAACAGGCTCATCGCCAGCAGCGCCGGCACGATCGGTTTCACGATACACACTCCTTCGATTGCTTATTGGGCGGCGCGGGCGGGAAGCCCGAGCGCCTGTTCGATCACGCGCAGTACCTGCGGCCAGGCGGGCGAGGTCGCCGCCACTTCGTCGTAGTGGCTCGCCTGGGGCAGGATCACGACCTCGGCCGCGTCGCCGGCCGCCCTGGCGCGCGCCGCATAATCGTGGGCCACGCGCGGCGGCGAGATCGTATCGTGTTCGCCCGTCACCAGCCAGGTACGGCTGCCGTTGGGCATCAGGTCGGCGGCATTGGTGTCGGCCAGCACGTCCGGCCGTCCGGCGCTCGGCGCGCCCGCCAGTTGCGCGATATCGCGGTCGCAGCTGGCCTTGATCAGCGCCGCCTCATGGCGCAAGTCGGCCAGTCCGCCCAGGCTGACGATGCGGTCGACCTTCAGGCCAGCGGCGCGGAACAAGGGGCTGGTGGCGGGAATGCGTGACCGGCCCGCGATCCACTGCACCAGTTGGCCGCCGGCCGAGTGGCCCACCGCGACGACCCGCTCCAGGTCGAGCTCGTGGGCGGACGCATTGGCTGCGAGCAGGTCGAGCGCCGCATGCATGTCGAGATACATGCCGGGATAGCCGCCGCCGTCCTCGTCCACGCGCCGGTATTCCACATTCCATACCGCGATGCCGCGCGCTGTGAGCGCGCCGGCCATATTGCGGAACTGCGTGATGCCGCCGAACCTGCTGGTCCAGCAGCCGCCATGCACCAGGATCGCCACCGGGAACGGCCCGGCGCCCTGCGGCACGAACAGCTCGGCATACTGCGAGGGCGCGGGGCCATAGGCGAGCTTGGCGGTGGGGGCGGGGCCGCTCAGGGCCAGGTAGTCGTCGAGTTTCATGGGGGCGGCGGCGGCGTTCAGGAGCGCGCCGAGCAACAACGCAGGAAGCAGTCTGGATAGGCGCATGGACAGGTGGCAAGCATCGTGAAACCGCCACTATAGCCGAGTTGCAACGCCGCAGGACCATCGGCACGGGGCGCCCAATTGAAAATCCCGGCGGCGCGAAGCATGCTAGGCTGGCGTCGACGTCATCCAATAGATCGCGAGGTGAAATCATGAGCAATTCGAAATCGAGTGGTAGCCAGAACAAGCAGTCGGGCGCGCCGGGCAACCTGTCCGAGGAAGACCAGGCCAAGCAGCGCGCGGGCAAGGCGGACAAGAGCAGCCACAACGCCAAGTCGCGCATCAAGGCGGGCACCGGCGAAGGCGCCGGCGGCGGCGCCAAGCAAAAGGCGCGGCGCTGAACGGCAACGCGTTGACAGCGAGCCAGGGATGTAGTCCCCGCCGACGGCGCGATCCGCCGGTGCGGCAGGTGTCTGTCCGCCGCAGCAACAGGTGCCTGTCGGCCGAAGCAGCAGGCAACAACAGGCAACGGTGTTGCCTTCCATGTCCATGCGCGTCAGGGGTTCGATGGCGCGCGTCCAACCTGAGAGGCCAATATGAGTGACATCCAGTCGTATGCAAGCTGGCGCGCGCGCGCCGGCCAGCACTTCCATTCCACGCCCGATCCGGAGTTCCCGGGCGAACCGACGGCGCCGCCATCACCGCCGCCGGTGCCGGACGACGTCCCCGACCCGGTCAACGCCCCGGTCGAGGAACCACGCTTGCCCGAACCGCCGATCCGGGCACACTAGGAACCCGGCCAGGACGGGTCCTGGTCAGACGCCGGGCGTTCCCTGGCGGTTGGCGGGCGGTTCGCCGCCGCCCTTGGTGTCATCGTTGCCTCCCTGTTGCTGCCCCTCGTCGGATTGCCCGGTCGGTGGCAGGGAAGGGATGCTGCGGATCATCTCATCGGTTTCGTGCTGCGCCGGAGAACGTTCACCGCTACCGATGTCCGCTTCGTCGTACATCGTGCGGCCCTTGTTCTTGGGATCGATATTGGGCGTGGGGTCATTCATGCTGTGCTCCGCTGAAGTTGTCAATGTCTTACGATCCTAACAGGCCGCCCGCGGTTCCGGCGCGCGGCAGGATGACGGCCTGAGTGTTGCTTTTTTGTCGTCCGTGACGCGGCCCGTGCTCGCTGTCACACGGCGGCAATGGTGGGGTTTCTATAATGAGCCTGTAACAATAACAAGCAGGAGGAGATGATGGGTTCGACCTTGTACAACAAGATTTACCTGGGCCGCGGCCCGCTGCTGGGCTCGCGCCGCGCCCAGCTGGCGCTGCTGCTCGGGGTGGTTGCCGGCGCCGGGATCGGCTGGTACGCGCTGCGTTCGCTGCGCTGAAAGTTGCCGCCGTGGGCTGGTGCGCGTACCATGCGCCCTTTGCTTAATTGAATGTGGTAATGAAAAACGAAAAGCTGACGACGGACGAATACGACGCGCTGGAACTGGTGCGCCGCGGTGGCAAGCAGAACCTGGCAACGGCCTGTGTCGGGCGTAATACCAAGCGCCTGTGCGGCATCAAGCTGATGTCCCTCGGCCGCGACAAGCGGCTGACGCTCACCGAAAAGGGAGAAGAGGTGTTGTTCCTGCGCCGCTGCGTGATCGGCCTGCGCGCCGTGGCGCAAGACCCGATGGCGCCGATCGACGACGACGTGCTGCGCTTCCTGAGCCGCAAGTCGCACCTGCTGCCGCTGGAAGCGGGCGGCCATGCCTTGAGCGACAAGGGCCGCGAATCGCTGGCCGATATCGAGCGGCAGGAACAGGCGCGTTAATGCAGTCGCGTTAGCCGTCGCCCCGCGAAGGCGAGGTCTGGCCCCCCATCGCGATGATTGCTGCAAGCGGCCACGATGCACCCCGAGCTCCCGCCTGCGTGGAGGCGGCGGGCCGACGCTAGTTGGCGCGCCGGCGGCCCGGATACACCAGCGCCCGCACCGCCACCTCCGCTGGCACGTTCATCGTCGCCAGGAACTCGGCTGCGCGCTGCAGGCCGAGCGTGGGAATCGACGCCACGGCCTGGTTGACCAGGTCGCGTGTGCGGCTGTCCGTGCGCTGCGTGCGGGCTGCTGGCGTGCCGGCGTCGCGTGCGACCTCAGGCGTATCATTCATCATCATGGTGTCCGTGCTCGGGGGTTGCTGGAAATTGCGTATGGGCAGCAACATTGTACGGCCACTGATGTCGGAATGGCTACAAAAATTGTTGTTGGAGAAGCCATTCGTGCCCCAGTTGCCCCGGCGATCACGCGGCAGCGGCTTTCAGCGGTTTTGCTTCCGGCGCCGGCAACGCGCGTCCCTGGCGCAGCAATTGCTCGAATTCGTGGGCCGGTAGCGGCCTGCTGAAATAATAGCCCTGGATTTCATCGCAACCGTGGCTGCGCAGGTAGTCGAGCTGCTCGCGGGTTTCCACGCCCTCGGCGATCACCGCCAGCTTCAGGTTGTGCGCCAGCGCGATGATCGAGGTGACGATCGCGGCGTCGTTGGCGTCGTGCGTGATGTCGGCCACGAACGAGCGGTCGATCTTGAGCACGTCGATGGGGAAGCGCGACAGGTAGGAAAAGCTCGAATAGCCGGTGCCGAAGTCGTCGATGGACAGGTTCACGCCCAGGGCCTTCATCCGGTGCAGCAACTCCACCGCGGGCGTCACGTCGCTCATGAACAGGCTCTCGGTCAGCTCGATCTCGAGGTAGGCCGGATCCAGGCCGGTGTCACGCAAGGCCGATTCCAGGCGGTGCAGCAGGTCGGGGGCGGCGAACTGGCGCGCCGACAGGTTCACCGCCACCCGCAGGCGCGGCAGGCCGGCGTCCTGCCAGGCCTTGTTCTGGGCGCAGGCGGTGCGTATCACCCAGGCCCCGATCTGCACGATCAGGCCGGTTTCCTCCGCCACGCCGACGAAGCGGCCCGGCGGCACCATGCCCAGTTCGGGGTGGTTCCAGCGGATCAGCGCCTCCATGCCCACGATCTGGCCGCTCTTGAGGTCGACCTGCGGCTGGTAGTGCAACACGAATTCGTCGCGGTCGAGGGCGTTCCTGAGCGCGCTTTCGATGCGCACCCGTTCCAGCGATTCCTCGTTCATGGCCGGCGTATAGAACACGAAGTTGTTACGGCCCAGTTTCTTGGCGCGATACATGGCGATGTCGGCGTGCTCGATCAGGTTGTCGCTCGAGGTGCCTTCGCTCGGGTACACGGCCACGCCGATCGAGCAGGTGACGAAGAATTCCTTATTGCCGAGCATGACCGGCTGCGCCACCGCATCCATCACGCGCTGCACGATGGCGGGATCGAGCGGCTGGTCGGCGTGCTCATTGAGGATCGCCACGAATTCGTCGCCCGACAGGCGCGCCACCGTGTCGGCGTCGCGCAGCGAGGCGCGCAGGCGCGCCGCCACCGTTACCAGCAGTACGTCGCCGGCCTTGTGGCCCATGCTGTCGTTGACGAACTTGAAGCGGTCGAGGTCGATCAGCATCACCCACGCCGGACGGCCGCTGCGACTGGCGTAGGCGATCGCCTGGCCCAGGCGGTCCTGGAGCAGCGAGCGGTTGGGCAGGCCGGTCAGCACGTCGTGCTGGGCCACGTGGTGCACCCGTTGTTCGGTCAGCTTGCGCTCGGTGATGTCGCTGCCGGTGCCACGGTAGCCGCGCAGGACGCCGTCTTCATCGAAGACCGGCTGGCCGTTCACGCAGAACCAGCGCGTGTCGCCGTTGTCGTCGACGATCTGGTATTCGAGGTTGGTGAATGCCTCATGGGCCTGCATCTTGGCCAGGTGCTCGCGTCCGCTCTCGCTGTCGAGCAGGCCCGGCACGTATTCCCAGCGCGTCTTGCCGACCAGGCCCTGCACCGCGACCCCGGACTTTTCGGTGAAGCCGCCGGTGATCATCGTGAAGCGAAACGCCTCATCCTGTTCCCAATACCAGTCGGACGACATCTCGACCAGCTGGCGGAAGCGCTGTTCGCTCTGCAGCAAGGCCTTTTCGGCGCGCACGCGCGCGGCCATGTCCTCGATCAGGCGGCGGTTGCTGCGGCGCAGGTCCGAGGTGCGCTGGCGCACCAGTTGCTGGACCTTGCGCGCGCGCATCCCGGCCGACTGCACGAAGGCGGTGCCGAGAAGGGTCGCCAGGATGCCGCCTACCAGCAGCGCCACCGAAGCCATGTGGTCGGCCAGGAAAGGACGCGGCGCGGCGGCGACGTCGACCCGCCACGGCCGCCCGCCGGCCTGCAGCACGATCGAGCGGGCGCCATGGTCCGCCCGCAGCCACCCCACGAACGAGGGCCGCGTCTCGCGCGAGGTCGGGCCGGTCGACAGCAGCAATACCGCGGGATCGGCGTGTTCTGCGGCGTAGACCGACACAAAGATGCCGTCGCGGTCCAGCAGGCCGGCCCCGTCCAGCGACTGGCGCACCAGTTCCTTGCCGCGGATGACGACCGCGGTATTGCCGCGCAGCGCGCCGCGCTTGTCGAGCACGGGCATGACCAGGTCGAAGGCCGCCGTGTTGGTCCGGACCAGCTGGAACAGGGTGGTCGCGGCCGGCTGGCCGCTGCTGCGCGCGCGCTCGAGCGCGCTCATGACGGAGACGTCCAGGCCCAGGTTCAGGCCGAGGGCGCCTTCGTTGCCGGCCATCGGCTCGACATAGTCGATCATGTGGTAGCGGCTGCGCTGGGGCGCCGGCACCAGCCCGTTCGGCGACTTCTCGGTAATGACGGCGCCCGGCCGCACGCGCTGGAGATCGGCCTCGGCCGCCGCGCGCTCCGGTCCCGGCACCATCCGGTGGAAATGGAAGGCCTGGATGAAGCGGTGCCGTTCGAGCAGGAGCGAGGTGAAGTCGGCGAACCGTTCGCGGCTGACCGGTTCGCCTTTCGAGAACAGCTGGTTGGTCACCGCCAGCACTTCGACCGCCCGGTCCATGCCCTGGCGCACCGCCGCCACCCGCTCGTCGGCGCGCTGGGCGAAGGCCAGCGCCATATTGTCGTATTCGAGATGGCTGACGCCCAGGAACAGGCCGAACGAGGCGGCCAGGCCGCCCCCGAAGGTCAGGGCCGCCGCAAGAGTCAGGGAGCGAAGCGGGCGGCGCGGCATCGGTTCATGTTCCAGGAAGTTAAGCAGGCGATCGGAAGTCGTGACAATTGTGCTTGCCAGCAGGCATTAATCGGCGCAAGTGTGTCATAAACCGGTAAGTCCCGCAAACGAATCGTGGCATGCGCGTCTTTTCATCCACAGCGAGTACGCGCTCAGGGGTGACGCCATGCGAGCCAGGCGACCAGCAGGCGCGCCAGCAGGCGGTTGCTCCAGCCCAGGCCGACGCCCCCCGTGCGCGCCATGCGCAGGAGCCGGCGCTCGCCCCGGCCGGGTACCGCCGGTGGCACGGTGGGCCGCAGTGCGAACAGGATGCGGTTGTTGCCGGCGATGCGGGCGAACCATGCCAGGCGGCCATCGAAGGCGGCGCGCACGCGCTGCAGCGCGCTCGCATACTGGGGATCGTAGGTGAAGATATTCGCCACCAGGACGCCACCCGGATGCAGGGCGCGGCGGCAGGCGGCATAGAAGGCGCTGCTCGACAGGGCGGAGGGCAGGCCCCGGCTGTCGAAGCCGTCCACCAGCAGCACGTCGCAGCGGTCGGGCGTGCACGCGAGGTAGTCGGCGGCGTCGCACTGCAGCACGCGCAGGCGGGCGTCGTCGGGGGGCAGGCGGAACGCGTCGCGCAGGGCGATGACGTCGGCGCGGATCTCGAGCACCGTGATGCGCGCGCGCGGGAAATGGCGGTGGCAGAACTTGGCCAGCGAACCGCCGCCCAGGCCGACCATCACGATGTGGCGCGGATCGGGCACGAACAGGGCGAAGCACATCATGGCGCGGGTGTACTCAAGCGCCAGCGCGTCGGGGCGCGCGAGCAGCATCTCGCTCTGGATGTCGCCCGGGGTGAATTCGAGCGTCAGGCGGCCGCCCGCGGTGCGTACCAGGGGCGGGTGATCGTCGAGGGAGGCGGGGCGGTCGAGGGGCGCGGGCATGGAACAAGTATAGGCGAGCGGCGCGCCCGGCGCGCACGCCGCGGTCAGGCGTTCTGCCAGGCCTCGACCCTGAGCCGATCGGATCGCAAGGCAGCGAATTCGTCGTAGATCTGATCCATGAGAATGGATTCATTGCCCCGCTGCGCATGGTCCAGGCGGCGCGCCAATTCCTTCGACAGCGCGTCTGGGTCCCATGACCATTCGCCCTGGCCTGGCTTCACCATGCGGTTGAGGAAGCAGTCTTCGGGACAGTCGATCAAGGTCGGCTGCGCGTTTCCCGGCAACCGAATGAAGCCCCCCGCAGCCAGCACTGACCAGATCGCTGGCAGGAAGCCATTCGACATCCCGATTTCCGTTTCGCTGACCAACTGCCCACCGAAGGTAAAGTTACCCGGACGTTTCATGAGTACGCCCTCGATCCACAGCCCCAACAGCACAGCCTGCGGTTCGAGCGCCAGACTGGTGAACGGATACTGGTAGACGCCGAACCAGCGCATCGTGCGCCGTTCCTCCGGGTCGAGTCCTGCAATGAGATCGCCGGCCTGCTTGAAGTGTCGCTGCGCTTGCTCGCGCTCGCCAAACGCGGCATGGCAGTCGAACAGGTCCAGGTGCAACTGGACGGTCAATACCGTATCGGACGACAAGGCGCTCAGTTCGCTCAACCGTGCAAGCGTCTCACGGCGCTGTTCCGGCGCGGCGTCCATGGCCCAGTTGACGAGCAGGCAGCGCCGGTACTCGCGGTGGCCGGCCGGGCCCAATTTCACGAACTGCCGTTCGACCGCGCCGTTCATCGATTTGACGATGCGGTGGATCGCTTCGATACTGGCGTGGCGCCCGAGGTTCATCTTGGTCGATTCGATACCGATGGCGATGCAGGCCAGGTGGTCGACCAGTTCCTGTTTGGTGAGCAATACGTCACCGTCGATGCCCGCTGCCAGGCTGTCATAGGCGGCGTCCATCCAGTCGGGCGGCATATGGTAGAACAGGGCGTTGTATTCGATGCGTGCCTTGGCGGCACGCTCCTTGCTGTCTGCTGATTCCGGATCGAGCGGATACGAGTAGAGTTGCTGGAGCTCCTCGACTTCGGTGCAGAACGCCCTGGGGAAGTAGTCGGTCCACTCCGGTACCAGGGTCAGCAAATGATCTTCCGGCGAGTCATCGATGAACTGCTTGAGAAAGCGCCACTCCTCCCACTTTTCGAGATCGGATAGCGACTCCTTGGTGCCGGGGATGGCAAGACTCGAATCGATCAGCACCGCGGTTCCCAGGTCGACGCGAAACGGCAAGCTGCCACCTGACCACTTATCCCATGCATCGTATCGACCATCCGCCCGCATCAGCGCCGGACCGATGAACCGAAATCCCAGGTTGTCCGCCATGCCGCTCACGTTCGCGCTCGTGACGTCACTTCCCGACAACACGAAATCGCGGACGGTCAGCGTCCCGATCTGCTCGAGCGAGGCATGCGACCAGCGCACGACCCCTTGGGCCATGCGTTCAAGACGTGCACGCACCAGATCGGTCGCGGTCAGGCGAACGGCCCTGATCGTCATCCGGTCGGCGATTGCCTGGTAGTCGCGCTGGAACAGGGAGCTTACGAACTCTTTCGGCTCGAGCCCCTGACTGAAGAAATGGCTTTCTATCGCATCCAGCGGCGAGTTTTTCTTTCTGATCAACGTGATACTGTTCTCACGTACCGCAATTGCCGCATCGCGGTAATCATCCAGCGCGGTGCGCAACATCGCAAGGCCGTCTTCCTCGATCCGCGCCGTCTCTTTGCGGATATCGATCACGGCTTGCGCTCGACCGGCTTCGTCGTTCGGCAGGGCCGCGATGACCCGTTCTACCTGGGCGACCATGATGAATGAGGTGTTGTTAACGTCGCGCAGCGCCTTGGCGAAGCGGCCAACGACGGCATTGCGCTGGTCGAGCCGGTCACGGAAGTTCTTCCTGATCTCATACCGGTTGAACTGGTTCGACTGCCGCTCACTTTGTCTTGCGAGCAAAATCGCGTACAGGGAACCGGCAACCGCGACAGGCACACCGAACAGTACTTGCAGGAAGCCGCTATATGACTGGGTGTCAAAGCCGCCAGCGTCGTCGTCCAGCTTCGGGAAGAATCTGGTCCCACCCAATGCGGTGTATGCATCCGGCGCCCAGATCAGCAAGGCTGCCGTGACCAGCAGGATCGAAATCGACGCCAGCAGGTAAAGCCAACCGTCATGACCGGAGTTCCTGATCTTCCACAGGACCGCGAATGGTAAAGCGGCCAGGCCCAGCAATACTAGCGACAACATCCAATGCGACATGCAATAGTCTCCGGCGAGCCGTCGGTATTCGACGACGAACGACGATCAAACACATCGGCCGTCATGATTCACGATGACCAATATGACAAAGACTATTAGCTTAAGGGAAATCTAATTTGCCAAGAGAGAACTTGTCGATTGTGTTGTACATTAGCATCAGGATCGATTCAGGTTCCCTGCCCGATCAGCGGCACCACGCCGAAGATGACCGCGGCCAGCAGCATTACCAGCGAGGCCGAGATCGACCAGATCAGCGTATAGCGCTGGTGGTCGCCGAATTCGACCTTGCACATGCCGACCAGCAGGTAGGTGGAGGCCACCAGCGGGCTGAGCAAGTGGACCGGCTGGCCGATGACCGAGGCGCGGCCGATTTCCGCGGCCGTGATGCCATACACTTCGGCGGCCTTGGCCAGCACCGGCACCACGCCGAAATAGAAGGCGTCGTTCGAGATGAAGAAGGTGAACGGGATGCTCAAGAGGCCGGTGACGATGGCCAGGTAAGGGCCCATCCATTCCGGCACCGCCGCGATCACGCTCAGGGCGATGGCATCGACCATCTTGGTGCCCTGCAGGATGCCGACGAAGATGCCGGCGGCGAAGATCAGCGCAACCACCGGCAGCACATTGGCCGCATGCGCCTCGATGCGCGCCTTCTGCGCTTCCAGGCCCGGGTAGTTCACGGTGATGGCGATCGCGAAGAAGATCATGAACAGCACCGGCAGCGGCAGGGCGCCCAGCACCAGCAGCACGAGGAGGGCCAAGGTCAGCAGGAAGTTCACCCAGATCAGCTTGGGACGCGCGGTGTCGGGCGAGGACACGCCGACAGGCGGTTCGTCGCCGCCCGAGCCGCCCACGCCGGGCAGCGGGGCCGGGCCGCCGGCCTGCGCCTCGACGCGGCCGCCGGAAAAGACGTGCACATTGCCTTCGCGCGTTGCGGCGAGCGGTGCCGCAGCGGCGGCGTTCCACTGGCCGGTCGTGCCGTTCATGCCGCCGGCGACGGCAAGCTCTGTAAAGGCGGGCTGCAGCACCGCCGCCGGCGCCGGCTTGCGCGCCCTGGCCTGGTCCGGCAGGCTGACGGTGCCCAGGCGCTTGCGCTCGCGCATGCCCAGCACCCAGGCGACGAACATGACCCACACGCCGGTCACCGCCATCGGCAGGATCATCGGCACGAAGATCTCGCTCACGTCGACACCGAGGGCGGTAGCGGCGCGCGCCGTCGGGCCGCCCCACGGCAGGATGTTCATCACGCCGCCGGCCAGCATGATCACGCAGGCCATCACCAGGCGGCTCATCCCCAGCCGCATGTACAGCGGCAGCATGGCCGACACGGTGATCATGTAGGTGGTGGCCCCGTCGCCGTCGAGCGAGATGAACATCGCCAGCGCGGCGGTGCCGACCACGATCTTCATCGGGTCGCCCTGCACCAGCTTCAGGATGATGCGCACGATCGGGTCGAACAGGCCGGCGTCGATCATGATGCCGAAGTACAGGATGGCGAACATCAGCATCACGCCGGTCGGCGCCAGCGAACGGATCCCGTCCAGCATCATCGGGCCGAGGCCGGCGCCGAAGCCGCCGATCAGCCCGAAGACGATCGGCACGACGATCAGCGCGACCAGCGCTGGCAGGCGCTTGGTCATGATCAGGAACATGAAGACGACGACCATCGAATAGGCGAGGATGGTCAGCATGTCAGGCTCCGCGATGGAGGAGGAATGGCGCAGCCGGGACGGCGCGGGCGAAGGCAGGCTTGTTCATGATGTCTCCGATCGTTGTCGTGGTAAGGGCAGTGCCCCGTTTTCGCCAACTATAGGCCGCGCCAGCTTTCAATCAGCTTTCAGCGCGCAACCCGTCGAACATCACCTCGATTTTCACGCCGCCGGCATCCGCCCGCCCCAGCGCCAGGGTGGCGCCATGCAGGGTCGCGATATCGCGCACGATCGCCAGGCCCAGGCCGGTGCCGCCGGGATTGGCTTCCAGCGTCGCCTGGGCGCGGTAGAAGGGCATCAACACCTTGTCGTATTCGCCTTCCGGGATGCCGGGACCGCTGTCGCTGACTTCCAGCACCACGCGCCGTGCGCGCCGCCCGACCCGCAGCAGCACGCTGCCGCCTGCAGGCGTGTAGCGGATCGCGTTGTCGACCAGGTTCGACACCAGTTCGTGCAGCAGCAGTTCCTGGCCCATGACGCGCGTGCCGGCGCCGTCCTCGGCTTCGAGCGCCAGGTCGATGTCCTTCTGGACCGCCGGCACGGCCAGTTCGAGCCCGACCTGGCGCGCCACGGCCCCCAGGCAGACCGGCCGCGCCTGTTCGCCGCCGCCGCCATGCTCGATCCGCGCCAGCACCAGCAGGCGGTTGGCCAGGTGGATGGCGGAATCGGTGGTGCCGGCGATCGAGGCCACGATGGCGCGCATCGACGCCGGGTCGTTTTCGCGCAGGGCCAGCGCGGCCTGGGTCTTGAGCACCGCGAGCGGGGTGCGCAGCTGGTGCGAGGCGTCGGCGATGAAGCGGCGCTGACTGGCGACCAGGTCCTGCATGCGCGCCATGGTGCCGTTCATCGCCGCGACCAGCGGCCGCACTTCCTTGTGCACCAGGGCCTGGTCGATGGTCGACAGGTCGGACAGCGGCCGCGTCTCGACCTCGCTCTTCAGGCGCATCAGGGGCCGCAGCACCAGGCGCACGGCGAACCACACCAGCGCCGCCACCGCCAGCACCAGCAGGGCCTGGCGCCACAGGGTATTGAGCAGGATGTCGCGCGACAGGGCATTCCTGGCGTCGAGCGTCTCGCCGACCTGGATCAGGGCAATGCCGCGCATCGAATCGTCGTACACCGGCTGCAGCAGGGCCGCGATGCGCACCGGCTCGCCGCTATAGGTGGCGTGGTAGAAGCGCACCAGGGCCGGATACAGGTCGCTGCGCGGCACGTTGGCCGGCACCGGCGGCAGGTCGTCGTAGCCGCTGACGGTTTCGCCATCCAGGCCGGTGACCTTGTAGTAGATGCGGCCCAGGGTGTCGGTCTCGAAGCTGTCCAGCGCCACGTAGGGCACGTCGGCCACCACCTTGCCGTCCTTTACCGTCACCCGTTCGGCCAGCGCGCGCGTGGACGACAGCAGCGAGCGGTCATAGGCCACGTCGGCGGCTTCCAGCGCGTCGCGGTACAGCGACACGGCGTTGAGCGCGACCAGCGCCACCAGCGGCAGGATCAGCCAGCGCAGCAACTGCTGGCGCAGGCTGCCCAGCGGCTTGGCCGCGAGGCGGCGCAGCAATGGCAGGCGCGCGGCCATGGCTTCAGGCCGGCTTTTCTTGCATCAGGTAGCCGATGCCGCGCAGCGTGACGATGGCGGCGTCGCCGCCGGGGCGTTCGAGCTTCTTGCGGATGCGGTGGATATAAAGCTCGATGGCGTCGAGGTTCACGTCGTCGTCGAGCGCGAACACTTCCTGGAACAGCTTCTCCTTCGACAGCGCGCGGCCCGGCCTGGCGATCAGCGCCTCGAGCACCGCGTGCTCGCGCGGCGTCAGCGCCAGCGGCTCGCCGCAATAGGAAAACATGCGCGAGACCGTGTCGAAGGCGAGCCGGCCGCAGCGGTGCACCAGCGCCTCGTTGCCGCTGCGCCGACGCAGCAGGGCTTTCACGCGCGCTTCGAGTTCGGCCAGTTCGAACGGCTTGGCGAGATAGTCGTCGGCGCCCAGGTTCAGGCCCTGCACCTTGTCTTCGAGGCCGCCGCGCGCGGTCAGGATCAGCACCGGCGTGCCGCCGCGCGCGCCGCCACGGGCGCGCAGGCGGCGCAGCACGTCCAGGCCATCCATGCGGGGCAGGGTCAGGTCCAGAATCACCAGCGCGTAATCCTGCGTGTGCAGCAGGGCGTCGGCATCGGCGCCGGTGGCGGCGCATTCGACGGTGAGATGGGCGTCGCGCAGGGCTTTCGATACCCAGTGCGACAGCTCGACATGATCTTCAACTAGCAGGATTCTCATCGCGCCAGTGTAAGCGCAAAGGCCGGGCGGCGGAAAGGCCATGGGCTACGGGTTTCCCACAATCGTGGGCGAGGGCGGTGAAAGCGAACTGAAAGGTTGCCGCGCATATAGTCGGGCCGATAAGCAGCACCACCATAACAGGATTTTGGAGACACCATGAAGCAGTCGGCCCTCGCGCTTGCCGTCCTGGCAGCGCTTTCCCTGAACCATTCCGCCTTCGCCCAGAGCAACGTCCAGGTCTACGGCCTGATCGACGCCGGCGTCGAATATGTGAACCACGCCGGCGAGAACGACGGCAATATGGTCCGCGTGATCTCGGGCGGCAAGAACACCTCGCGCTGGGGCTTTCGCGGCAGCGACGACCTGGGCGGCGGCCTGAAAGCCGTCTGGCAGCTCGAAGGCGGCATCCTGATGGATACCGGCGCCAGCGACGGCGCCGTGTTCAAGCGCCAGGCCTGGGTCGGCCTGGACGGCGCGCTGGGGCGCCTGGTCATCGGCCGCTCGTTTACCACCACCTATGAGCTAGTGATCAAGTTCGATCCGCTGGGCTTTGCCCCCCATTACTCCTGGGCCACCGGCGCCAGCGCCACCGGGCCGTCGAAATACGGCATGACCACCCAGTTCGACAATCTCGTCAAGTACACCGGTAAGAGCGGCGGCTTCACCTATGGCGCGACGGTCGGCCTGGGCGAGCGCTCGGGCAGCCTGGCCGAGGGCCGCAAGCTGGCCATCGGCGGCGCGTGGTTCGGCGACGGCCTGGGCCTGATGGCGGCCTATGAACGGATCAACGGCAACGCCGTCGCGGGTGTGCCGGCGCGCGACGAGACCGACGTCTGGCACCTGGGGGCCGACTATCGGACCGGCAAATGGCGCTACACGGCCGGCATGCGCGGCTACCGGCTCGACGCGGCCAGGGACGGTGCCGACCTGCGCGCCAATACGGTCTGGGGCGGCGTCACGCGTACGATCGACAGCGTGACGCTCACCGGCGCCGTCTACCACGTCGACACGCAGGACCTGCCGCTGGTGGAGGACGCCGATCCGACGATGTTCGTCGTGCGCGCCATGCTGGCGCTGTCCAGGCGCACCGACGTCTACCTGTCGCTCGCCCATGCGAAAGCCGACCACGGCCAGCTGGTCGGCCTGTCGCGCGACGCCCCCGGGTTCGGCACGACCCAGACCGGCATCACGGCCGGCATGCAGCACCGTTTCTGAGCGGCGCCTGCGCCAACCCTGGCGTGGCGCTATGATGCACACCATGAGCTGCGTGCGAACCTTCCTGGCGACCCTCGGCATGGCGGCGGCCCTGGCGTCGACGCCGGCCGCGGCCCAGCCGCGCGCGCCCGAATGCCTGATCCCGTCCAAGCCAGGCGGCGGCATGGACCTGACCTGCAAGCTGGCGCAGGAAGCCTTGCACGGCCAGCCCGGCGCTCCCGAGTTGCAGCTGAGCTACCTGCCGGGGGGCGTGGGCGCGGTGGCCTGGCACACCGTGGTGTCGCAGCGCCGCGCCGAAGCGAACACCCTGGTCACTTTTTCCGGCGGGTCGGTGCTCAACCTGGCCCTCGGCAAATTCGGCAATGCCGACGTCGACGACGTGCGCTGGGTCGCGGCCTTCGGCGCCGACTATGGCATGATCGCGGTGCGCGCCGATTCGCCCTGGCACACGCTGGACGACTTATTGAACGCCCTGAAGCGCGATCCCAGAAAAGTTCTGATCGGCATGTCCGGCACCGTCGGCAGCCAGGACTGGATCAAGATGGCGCTGCTGGCGCAGATGGCCGCGATCGATCCGCGCAAGATGCGTTTCGTCGCGCTCGAGGGCGGCGGCGAGCAGTTCATCGCGATGCAGGAAAATCACGTGCAGGCGGTGTCGGGCGACACCTCCGAAGCCTTGCTGTACACGGGCGACGGCAGGGTGAGGGTGCTGGCGGTGCTGTCCGAACAGCGCCTGCCGGGCGCCCTGGCCCACGTGAAGACCGCCCGCGAGCAGGGCTATGACGTGGTCTGGCCCGTGATCCGCGGCGTCTGGATGGGACCCGATGTGCGCGAGGCCGACTACCGGCGCTGGGTGAAGGCCTTTGCCAATATGGCGTCGCGTCCGGAATTCGCCGAGCAACGCGCGCGCGCGGGACTGTATCCGTTTTCGCTCACCGGCGACGCGCTGACCCGGTATATCAAGCAGTCGGTCGCCGGCCACCACCGCCAGGCGCGGCGGTTCAAGCTCATGCGCGAGCGCTGATATTGCGGGAAGGGCGCCAGCCCGGCAGTGCCTATTGCCCAACGTCCCGTTATACTGTCGCACCGATGGCTGGCGCAGCCCAGGCATCGTTCGCTCATCAACGACATACTTCGCGATTAACGATAACAGGACGACATGAACACCCTTGATAGTGAACCAGTATCCCAGCGCCTGCGCGCGCTGGTGCGCGACATGCCGCGCACCGGCATCACGCTCAGCGAATTGATCCATCGCGTCGGCAACGACGGTCTGCTGATCCTGGTGACCTTGCTCACGCTGGTGTTCCTGATCCCGATCTCGATTCCCGGCGTGAGCACGGTGTTCGGCGCCGCCATCCTGTTGATCAGCGTCAGCCGCCTGTTCGGGCGCGACCTGTGGATCCCCTCCAGGCTGTCGCACCGCGTGATCGGTACCCGCAAGCTGCGTCCGCTGCTGCGCAAGGCGCTGTCCTGGCTCAAGAAGCTGGAGCGCATCAGCCGTCCGAACCGCATCCAGTGGCTGGTGGCGACCGGCCTGGTGGCCTTCCTCAACAACGCGGCCCTGATCCTGGGCGCCGTACTCTTGATGATGCCGTTCGGCCTGATCCCGTTCAGCAATACCTTCCCGGCCGTGGCCATCCTGTTCCTGGCCATCGGCCTGCTGCAGCGCGACGGCCTGTGCATCCTGCTTGGCCATATCAGCAATATCGTCACCATCCTGTACTTCGCCGTGCTGATCGGCGGCGGCGGCCTGGCCGTGCGCGAGGTGTTCAACCGCTTCGCCGGTTGATGTTATAGAGCAACGTCGAAGGGGAAGAGTTGGCTTGTTGTAAAGCATCTTCTTCTGATAAGCTGGTCTCTTCGACGGAGAGCCCATGTTCCTGGACCATCCCACCATGACCGCGACCAATGCCGTGGCCGAGCCGGACCGGCTCGAGCGGCTGCAGCGCGTCTACGGTTACGCGATGGCGCTGGCGGACGCGGCGGAAAATGGCGGCGTCGTCGACAAAGTGACGCAGTTGCACGATCACAAAGGCACCCTGATCGTGTTCTGGCACGAACCGCCCATCGCCGAGGAGCGCGATTATTTCACCCGCGCCTGGGCCAGCAAGGTCGGCGACGGCACCCTGAACGTCGAACATGAGTACTGACACAATGATACTGGATGCGTCGACCATGGTCCTGGTACTGGCATTGGGCAACCTGACCCTGTGCGCGCTGCTGACCTTCTTCGAACACGGACCGCACCGTTCGCCCGCGCTGGTGCCGTGGAGCCTGTCGAAACAGATCCAGGGCGGCGCCTGGCTGCTGCTGGCCCTGGGCGATGCCGGCGTGGTGCCGGTCCCGATCGCGGTGCCGTTGGGCTACGCCTTGCTGTTCGCCGGCGTGGCGGTCGAAGGCGGCGCGGCGTGGGAAGCGGCGCGCCGGCCTGCCTGGCGCACGCCGACCATGATCGTCGCCGGCGTCGCGATCCTGGCTTTCTTCCTGTGCTACCTGATCGACGCCGAAGGCTTGCGCGTCGTGGCGGCGTCGCTGCTGCTGGGCGGCTTCTATTTCTCTGGCGCGCTGGCGCTGGCCTGGCGCTGGGCTGACGCCAGCCTGCTGCAGCGCTTCCTGGCGCTGGCCAGCATGGCGCTGGCCCTGGTAGTGGCCTCGCGCGGCCTGTCGGTGCTGCTGCTGCCGGGTGGCTGGGGCTGGCTGACCAGCGAGTTGCTGGGCCAGTTGTCCAGCGGCGCGCTGTACCTGCTCATGCTCGGCAACGCCTTCGGCGTGCTGCTGCTGAGCCGCGAAAGCCTGCAGCAGGCGCTCGAGCGCGCTGAAATCGTCGATCCGCTGACCGATGCGCCGAACCGGCGCGGCTTTTTCCAGTTGCTGGCGCCATGGATGGCGCTGGCCCGGCGTCCGGGGATGCCGACCGCGCTGGTGGTGTTCGACCCGGATGGCTTCAAGCGCGTCAACGACAGCTACGGCCACCCGGCCGGCGACGTCGTGCTGCGCCAGATGGTCGAGCTGTGCCGGCGCCAGCTACGCGACAGCGACCAGCTGGGACGCGTGGTCGGGGTCGAGTTCGCGATCGTGCTGCCGCGTACGAACCTGGACGAGGCCTCGCTGGTGGCCGAACGCATCCGCGCGGCGCTCGAGGCTTCGCCGGTCAAGAGCGAGCGCGCGATGATCAAGCTGACCGCCAGCTTCGGTGTCACCACCATCCGCCCCGAAGACAGCACCACGACCCTGTTCCAGCGCGCCGACGAGGCCCTGCGGCAGGCGAAGCAGCAGGGACGTAACCGGGTGGCGCAAGCCACCGAAGCGGTGGCCGAAGTGTGACCGCTCTCCCATAGCGGATGGCTGGACTTGCAGCGTCACGCGCCTGTCATGGGCAAGGCTTATCCTGCGGTCTGTTCCGATGGACATGCCATGCACGATTCTCAAATCGATTCACCCATCTACGCCGCTGTCGAATTAGGTTCCGACAGTTTTCGCCTGCACGTCGGGCGTTTCGAGGACGGCGTCCTGCGCCTGGTCGCCACCCTGGCCGAGCCGGTACGGCTGGCCGCTACCCTCGACGAGGACGGCATGCTGTGTGCGTGCGCGATGCGCCGCGCGCTGGGATGCCTGGAGGCTTTCCGCAGCGCGCTCGACGCCTGGCGTCCGCAGGCGGTGCGCGTGGTCGCCACCTCGGCCCTGCGCATGGCGCGTAATGCCTCGTTGTTCCTGCCTGCCGCCGGCAAGGCGCTCGGCCGGCCGATCGAGATCATCGCCGGCGACGAAGCCGGGCGCCTGGTCTACCTGGGCGTGGCGGCCACCCTCGGCGCGCACGACGATGCGCCGCGCCTGGTGGTGGATATCGGCAGCGGCTCGACCGAACTGGCGCTGGGCGAGGGCGCCACGATCCGGCGTATCGAATCGTTCGCGGTCGGCGCGGTGCGCCAGAGCCTGACTTTTTTTGCCGACGGCCACCTCGACGCCGCCGCGTTCGACGCCGCGGTGCGCTCGAGCCGCAGCCGCTTCGCCGAGGCCAGGCTGGGCGCGCAGCGCTGGCAGCAGGCGTATGGCGCTTGCGGCACGGTGCGCGCGCTGGCCGAGATCGCGCAGTCGTACGGCGAGAAAGAAATGCTGAGCCGCGCCTGCCTCGAACGCCTGCGCCGCGATTTTCTCGAAAGCGGCCACGTGGCGCGCGTGCGCCTGGCCCATCCGGCGGCCGAGCGCGTCTCGCACCTGCCGGGCGGACTGGCGGTCCTGATCGGCCTGATGGAAGAACTCGACATCGTCGAACTGGCGCCGGTGCAGGCCGGCTTGCGCGTGGGCGCCCTGTGGGACTTGCACCAGCGCGCAGCGGCGCTGGGCGCCGCCGCGCTCGTGGATTCGCTAACGCAGCCGCCCGGCCTCGACTGACGCCGGTGCGGCCGGCTGGTCTGGCGGCGGCACTGTCAGCAGCGCCGTACCCGGCGGCTCGTCGCGCAGCCAGCCGAACAGGATCGCCATCATCAGCGGGCCGACGAACAGGCCGATCACGCCCAGCGTCGAGACGCCGCCCAGGAGGCCGAACAGCACCGCCAGGAAGGGCAGGTTGACACGCTGCCCGATCAGTTTCGGGCGGATGAATTTATCGACCAGGAACAGCTCGACCGCGCCCCAGGTGAACAGGCCGAGCGCCTCGGCCGAATGGCCCTGGCCAAACAGCAGCAGCGACACCATCGTGAACGACAGCGGCGCGCCGCCCGGGATCAGGGCCAGGTAGCCGGTGATCACGCCCAGCAGCACCGGGGCCGGGGCGCCGGCGATCCAGTAGGCCACGCCCAGCACGATGCCCTCCAGGATCGCGATCGATCCCAGTCCCAGCGCGGTGCCGCGCACCGACAGCGGCAGCACGCGCCGCAGCTTGGCGTATTGGTCGGGCAGCAGGCGTGCGCCGGCGCGGTCGAGGTAGTGCAGCACGCTGGCGCCGTGCAGATACAGCACGAACAGGGTCAGCAGGGTCAGGAACAGATAGAGCGCGTTGGCCAGGATGGTCGAGCCCCAGACCCGCGCGGTATCGGTCAGGTGCGGCATGAAGTCGCCCACCGTGGTGCGCACCAGCGCATTGAGCCCACCCGGGACGGCCAGGTGCTCGAGCCACCATTTGACGGCCGAATCGGCCACCAGCGGCAGGTTGGCCACCCATCCCGGCACCGGCACGCCGGTCTGGTTGAAGCTGATGAGCATGCGCTGCAGGCTGGCCAGCTCATAGGTGAGCGTGTGGAACAGCAGCACCGACGGCCCGACGAAGCTGACGATCAGCAGGGCCAGCATGAAGCTGGCGCTGGCCAGCGGCGCCCAGCCGCGGCGCAGCAGGCGCTGGTGCAGCGGCCAGGTGATCACCGCCAGCAGGCCGGCCCAGGCGATCGAGCCGAGGAAGTGTTGCAACAGGAAGGCCAGGGCGGTGGCGAACAGCACCGGCAAAATCAAATGAGCTTTGTTGCGCATACTGGCCCGGGTTGAATCACGTTTTCCTCGAAAATTTTCCACGTCGCGCAGAGTTTACAGCAGAGTTGTCCGCTCGAAAGAATAAAACAGCTTGCCTTCCCATAAAAGCGTAGTTTGTCGAATGATTACTTCGAAAAAACAGAAGCCTGCTTCTATGAAGATAGCATTGTGCCACCGATTGGCACGGAGGGCAGCAAACGCTTGCGGTATGTACTTCGTCGCGCTGGCATGGGCTAAATCGTTTATACTATTTTCCCTTTCAAAACTGGAGCGACTATGCCACGCAAGAGCGCGTCCGCGCCCGGACAAACAGCCACATCGCGCGCGCAGCGGCCCTCGGCCAGGAACGCCGCATCGAAGGCGTCTGCGAAGAGCGCCGTGACGCCGGCGGCAGACCCGACTCCGAAGCGCGCGGCGAAGCCGGGCGCGAAGTTGGCAACGAAGCCGGCAGCGAAGAGCGCGGCCAAGCCAGGCGCCAGGGCCGCCACAAAGTCGGCGCCCGCGAAGGGGACGCTGAAGGCGGTCGTGAAAACGGCCGCCAGGGCGCTCGCGCAGCCGCCGGCGCGCAAGAGCGCCGCGACTCCCGCGACTCCCGCGACCAGGTCCGCGGCCAGGGCCGCGCCGCGCACGGCGGCGGCGGAGCGCGCGCCCGCGCAGGATGCGCGGCCGGTCCTGGTGCGCGACAGTTTCACGATGCCCGAGCACGAATACGCGGTACTGCTCGAGGTCAAGCAGGCCTGCCTGCGGGCCGGCATCGACGTCAAGAAGAGCGAGTTGCTGCGTATTGGCGTGGCCCTGCTGGGCCAGCTCGACGTGGCCACCCTGCAGGGCGTGCTGGCGGCGCTGCCGCAGCTCAAGACCGGGCGTCCGCCGGCGCAGGATTGAGCCAGCCGTGCGCCGATGGGGCGCTAATGGATCGCGGAGGCGCTGGTCAACTCCTTCAGCTCGCGGATCGGGATATTCGATTTCTCGTGCATCCGCAGCAGGATGGTCGCGCCGACGTTCAATTTACGATGGCGGATCTTGCTGATGATCGGCGGCTGCACTTCCAGAACGCGGCATAGCTCCGCATCGTTCTTCAGTTGCAGGCGCTCGATCAGGGTGTCGAGCAATTTGTTGGGCACGAAGCTCGAGGGCTCCTGGGCACGCGCTCGATGCATCGCTTCGAGCATTTCCTGTTTTTTCTGTCGTACGCTCATGTCGATTCTCCAATATGAAAACATGATTCAAGACAGACTGTTCTGGAAGGTAGCCCTACCTGTTTTTAAAGCGCTCCTTGATGGCGTATCGTGGCGGGTCGTTGTGATATTACTACGAATATGTTGCGCACGCCTCGTAAAATTTAACTAAAAATGCCGCAATGTCGCGTTTCTTCTGGGAATTTATGCCAATTTAAGTCCGGAATGCGTCAGCAGCAGGACCTTGTCGGCCATGGCGGCCGCGGCGTGGGAATGGGTGACCATGATGGCGCCGGCGCCATGGGTGCGGGTTTCGAGGCGCAGCAGCCGCAGGATGCCTTCGGCCGTTTCCGGATCGAGGTTGCCGGTCGGTTCGTCCGCCAGCAGCAGTGCCGGACGGTGCACCAGGGCGCGCGCGATCGCGACCCTCTGCAGTTCTCCGCCAGACAGCTGGCGCGGAAAATCATCGCCGCGTCCACCGAGTCCCACGGCGTCCAGCATCGCATCGGCCCGTGCGCCCGGCGCTTTGTTCAGCAGCAGCGGCAGCGCCACGTTCTGGCGCAGGGTCAGGTGCGGCAGCACGTGGAAGGCCTGGAAGATGAAGCCCATGCGGGTGCGCCGCAGGCGGGTGGCGGCGTCGTCATTGAGACGCGAGATCGGCGTGCCGTCGACGATCACCTGGCCGCCGTCGGGCGTGTCGAGCCCCGCGATCAGGTTCAGCAGCGTCGACTTGCCGACGCCCGATTCGCCCATGATCGCCACGAACTCACCGGCCTTGAACACATGCGACAGTTGCGCGAGCACGGTGCGGCCGCCGTAGGATTTGGTGAGCTGGTCGAGTTCGAGCATGAAGGAGTCGGCTTATCGGGTCAGGGCGCGGCGCAGGGCGTAGCTCGCCGCATCGACCAGCGCCACCAGCACCAGCATCGCGATCACCACGGTGGCCGCGCTGGGCATCTGGAACAGCGAGAGGTGGTACTTCAGCATCTGGCCCAGGCCGCCGGCCCCGACCACGCCCAGCACCGCCGCCGCGCGAATATTATTCTCCCAGCGGTACAGCGTATACGACAGCATCTGCGGCAGCGCCTGGGGCAGCGTAGCGTACAGGAAGGCCGCCAGCGGCCGCGCACCATTCGTGCGCAGGGTCTGCTCGGCGTGCGGCTCGACGTTTTCCAGGGCGTCGGCGAACAGCCGCCCCAGCACCCCGGCGGTGTGCGCGGCCAGCGCCAGGGTGCCGGCCATCGGCCCCAGGCCGGCCAGCACCAGCAGCACTGCCGCCCACACCAGCTCGGGAATCGAGCGCAGCACGTTGAGCACCAGGCGCGTCGCGGCGCGCGCCACGCGTCCGAGCCGGCCGGCGCCGGCCAGCGCCAGCGGCAGGCCGATGAGCGCGGCGAGCAGGGTGCCGATGGCCGACATGGCCAGCGTCTCCCACAACGCGCCGAGCGTCTTGTGCAAGAAGGGCGTGCCTGTTTCGGGCGGGGCGAACCCGGAAAGGAACTCCCTGGCGGAGTCGATCGCCTCGGCGGTGAAGAACGCGCTCCACTGCAGCGGCAGCGAAGCGAAGCTGGCCACGACCAGCGCCGCCAGGCCGGCCAGGATCAGCCAGGTGCGGATGTCGCGCGGCGGGGCAGGTGGCAGCGAAGAGGGCGTCATCCAAGCCTCCGGCGCAGCATCTTCGAGACCAGGTCGGCGCAAGCGACCAGCAGCACGAATACCATCAGCATGGTGGCGACTTCGCTGCCGGCCATCATCTTGGTCGACTCGTCCAGGCGCTGGCCCAGGCCGCCGGCGCCGACGAAGCCCATCACCGCCGAGCCGCGGATTGCGCACTCCCAGCGGTAAACGGTGTACGACACCAGTTCGGCGCTGGAATCGGGCAGGGCGCCGTACAGCAGCGCCGGCAGTCGCCCGCTGCCATTGGCCAGCAGGACGTCGGTGGCGTGGGCGTCGCTCGATTCGAGGATCTCGGCATATACCTTGGCCAGCATGCCGCTGTACGACAGCGCGATCGCCAGCACGCCGGCGGTCGGGCCGAGGCCGACGATGCGCACGAACAGCAGCGCCCAGACGAGTTCGGGCACCGAGCGCAGGATCATCAGGATCCAGCGCAGCATCTGGCGCACGGCGGTGGCGAACGGCTGCACGCGGCCGGTGCCCAGGCGCGAGATCGACAGACGTTCGGTGATCACGAAGGTGGCGGGAATCGCCACCAGCAGCGCGAGGGTCAGGCCGGCGGTGGCGATGGCGACCGTCTGCCAGGTCTCGCGCAGCACCATCGCCAGGAATTCAGGTTCGACGGAGGGCACCAGGAAACCGGACAGGAACATCCCGGCCGCGCGCAGGCTTTGCGCATCGAACAGCAGCCAGGGCTTGAATTCGGCGCCCGCCAGCAGCGGATACAGCAGCACGATGGAGACTGCGGCCCAGGTGACGCGCGCGCGCCACGCGGGATCGCGGTGGAGGGTTACTGCATCCTTCATCAGAAACAGGCGCCGACGGCGATCTGGGCCGGCGTGTCGTGCGGCGTTGCCGGCTGCGGGTCGACCTGCTCGTTGGCGTACAACTCGGCGATCATGGCGTCGCTGACCTCTTCGCGTGGGGCGTCGAACACGATGCGGCCGTCGCGCAGGCCCACCAGGCGGGAGAACTGCTCGCGCGCCAGGTCGACCTGGTGCAGGCTGCACACCAGGGTGGCATTGCGTTGCTGCGCTTCCTGGCGCAGGGTCGCGAGAGTGTGGCGCGCCAGCGCCGGGTCGAGGGCCGAGATGGGTTCGTCGACCAGCAGCGCTTCGGCGTTCGACAGCAGCAGGCGCGCCAGGCCGCAGCGCTGGCGTTCGCCGCCCGACAGGCGGTCTACCCGCGCATACAGCTTGTCGCCCAAGGAAAAGCGCGCCAGCGCGGCGTGGGCCGCGGCCGGATCCTGCGGGCGCACCAGCGAGGCCAGGGCCTGCCACAGCGACCAGTGCGGCAGGCGCGCGGCCAGCACCGCGGTCACCACGCGCTGGCGCGGCGGCAGCGGCGGCGCCTGCGGGGCCAGGAACAAGCGCGAACGCAAGTGGTGACGGTCGGCGCCGCCTAGCTGCCAGGGGGCCTGGCCGAAGATTTCCAGCACGCCCTCGGCCGGCCGGTGGGCACAGGCGAGCGTGGACAGCAGGGTGGTCTTGCCGGCCCCGGAAGGGCCGATCAAGGCGACTTGCTCGCCGGCGCGGATCGTCAGGTCGAGCGCGTGCAGGACCGGCGCGCGGCTGCCGGCCAGGTGGCGCACGGTCAGGCCGCGCAGGCGGTAGGTCGCCACGGTGTGCCTCCCCGAATTACTTCAGCAGGCCCGCATTGCGCGCGGCGGCTTCGATCGCACCGTAGTTGGCGGTCTTGGTCGGCACGAACCGGGTGGCGCGCTGCAGGTCGAGGATCTGCTTGCCCTGGGCGGTCGAGCCGTCCAGCGCCAGGAAGGCGTCGGTGATCTTCTTCTTCAGCGCCGGGTCCATGTCGCTGCGCACGGTCCAGTTGTAGTCGAAGTAGCCGGGGGTGGTGTAAAACACACGCACCTGCTTCGGATCGACCTTCTTGCCTTCGACCAGCTTTTCCCAGACCGAGATGTTCAGTGCGCCGGCATCGACCTTGCCGCCGGCCACGGCCGCCACGGTGGCGTCATGCGCGCCCGAGAAGGCGATGCGCTTCAGGTCGGCGTCCGGATTGATCTTGGCTTGCAACAGGAAGGAGCGCGGCATCAGGTGGCCCGAGGTCGACGATTCCGAGCCGAAGGCCAGGGTCTTGCCTTTCAGGTCTTCCAGCTTGGTGATGCCCGGCGCGGTGGTGATGAAGACCGAGCGGAATTTTTCGTCTTCCTCGCGCTGCACCAGCGGGGTGACCTGGCCCTTGCTGCGCACATTCGCCTGCACGAAGGTAAAGCCGCCGAACCAGACCATGTCGATCTTGCGGTTGATCAGGCCTTCGACCGAGGCGGCGTAGTCGGTCACCGGGGTGAACTCGACCTTCAGGCCGGTGGCCTTGGCCAGGTAGTCGCCCAGCGGCTTGAACTTGCGCTGCAGTTCGGTCGGCGATTCGTCGGGAATGGCCGAGACGCGCAGCACGCCGTTGCTCTGGGCTGAAGCCGCGCCGGCGACCAGCATGGCGCCGGCGACGGCGGCGCACAAGGTTTTCAGAACTTGACGGCGGAAGGACATGGTCATGGTTGGCTCTTATTGATGGTTGGTTGAACGCGGAATCGAATTATACGGGGGGCCGTGCCAAGTAACTATTCCACGCGGCAAAAACAATAGACAAATTGCTGCGTGGTGCCGAATGGCGTGCGATGCAGCTCGATCGCGCTTTCCACCAGCCGGAACCCCGGGCCGAATTCGTCGTGCAGGCCTTCGGCGTCATAGCGCACGATCTCCAGGCCGCTGCACCTGGTGGGGCCCTCGGGGCCGAAGGTGGCGACGATCACGCTGCCGCCAGGGCGCATGGCGCGCGCCACCTGACGTACGTACGCCGCCCTTTGCCCGGGCTCGAGCAGGAAGTGGAACACGGCGCGGTCGTGCCAGACATCATAGCGTCGCGGCGGCAAATCGGCCCGTGTGATGTCGGCGACGAGCCAGTCGACCTTGTCGCCTTGCACACCCAGGCGCCCGCGGGCAACGCTGACCGCCTCGGCCGAGATGTCCAGCACGGACACGTCGGCGTAGCCGCGCGCCAGCAAGTCGTCGACCAGCGTGGCTTCGCCGCCGCCGACGTCGATGATCGCGGACGCGGTCGACCTGGCGCTGCGCCCGATCAACGCAAGCGAGGTGTCCAGGTGAGGGGCGTACCAGCTCAGCGCGTCCGGCGCCTTGGTGCGGTACACCGTCTCCCAATGAAGTCGCGGGTCCATATTGAAATAAAGAAAGATCGCAGGGAAAGGCGCCTGCACGCTTGAATTGTCGCGCGCACAGCGAATCGGGGGATTCCGCTATGATGGCAAAAACAGCAATACTTACATGCCATATCGCATGGTGCGGCGTGGCGGCACGAATGATAAACCTTATGCTGACATCCTGCACATCGGAAGAGCTCGGAGCGAGCGTGGTCAATGCGCACGACGCCGAAGAGCTTCACGCCGGCCTGCTGGCCGCCGAGGCCTGCATTTCGCCCAAGTTCCTGTACGACGCGCTCGGTTCCAAGCTATTCGAGGCGATCTGCGAATTACCCGAGTACTACCCGACCCGCACCGAAGCCGCGATCTTCGAGCGCCATGGCGCCGAGATCGCGCGTGTGGCCGGACTGGGCTCCACCCTGATCGACCTGGGCGCCGGTAATTGCGCCAAGGCAGCGAGTTTGTTCCCGCTGCTGCAGCCGGCGCAATACGTGGCGGTCGATATCTCCAGCGAATTCGTGCACGAGGCCCTGGCGCGCTTGCGCCAGCGTTTTCCGCGCATCGCGATGGACGCGCTGGGCATGGATTTCTCGAACCGCTTCGCGCTGCCCGAACTGGTGCGCGCCGAGCGCCGCCTGTTCTTCTATCCGGGTTCGTCGCTCGGCAATTTCACGCCCGAGCAGGCGCAGGAATTCCTCATGCGCCTGCGCGCGCAATGCGGCCCGGATGGCGGCATCCTGATCGGCATCGACCTGGCCAAGGATAAAGCCACGCTCGACGCCGCCTACGACGACGCGCTGGGCGTGACCGCCGCCTTCAACCTGAACATCCTGCGCCACGTGAACACCCTGGTCGACGCCGACTTCGACATCCGCCAATGGAAGCACCACGGCTTCTACAATGCGGCGCGGGGACGGATCGAGATGCACCTGGAGGCGCGCAGCGCGCAAGAGGTGCACTGGCGCGGCGGCGAGCGCCGTTTCGAGGCGGGTGAGTGCATCCACACCGAGAACAGCTATAAATACCAGCAGGCCGACGCCATCGGGCTGCTGGAGCGCTCCGGCTTCGAGGCCACCCGCGTCTGGACCGATCCGCAGCGCTGGTTCGCCGTGATCCACGCGCAGGCGATCCCCGCATGAACATGCTGCGCGACGAGAGCCTGCCCCGCACCTTCGCCAGGGTGCGCGGCCGTTCGCTGCACTTGGCCGAGGCGCTGTCCGACGAGGATTGCTGCGCGCAGTCGATGCCCGACGCCAGCCCGCTCAAGTGGCACCTGGCGCACATCACCTGGTTCTTCGAGACCTTCATCCTCGAGCCGCGCGAGCCTGGTTTCGCGCCTTTCCATCCGGCCTTCCGGGTACTGTTCAATTCCTACTACAACGGTGTCGGCGCCAAGCATCCGCGCCCGCATCGGGGCCTGCTGACGCGCCCTTCGCTGGCCGAAGTCAAGGCCTACCGCCACGACGTCGACCGCCGCATGGACGCCTTGCTGGCGCGCGGCATCGACGGCGAACTGGCGGCCCTGGTCGAACTGGGCCTGCAGCACGAGCAGCAGCACCAGGAGCTGATGCTCACCGACGTCAAGCACCTGCTGGCGCAAAATCCCCTGTATCCCGCCTATGCGGCCGAGCCGTTGGCGGCTTCCGAACCGGCGCCGCCGCTGGAGTGGATGCCGTTCGAAGGCGGCCTGGCCGAGATCGGCTATGGCGGCAGCGGCTTTTGCTTCGACAACGAGCTGCCGCGCCACCGCACCTATGTGGCGCCGTTCGCGCTGGCCTCGCGTCTCGTCACCAATGGCGAATACCGCGCATTCATCGAGGCCGGCGGCTACCGCGATCCGGCGCTGTGGCTGGCCGAGGGCTGGGACCGGGTCTCTTCGGGCGAGATCACGCAGCCGCTGTACTGGATCGCACAGGCCGATGGCTGGCACGAGTTCACGCTGCACGGCGTGCAGCCGCTCGACCCCGAGCGGCCCGTGACCCACGTTTCGCTGTACGAGGCGGACGCCTATGCGCGCTGGCGCGGCGCGCGCCTGCCGACCGAGGCAGAGTGGGAATTCGCTGCGCGCCAGGCCGGCGTCAAGGGCCTGCCGGTGCACCATCCTGGCGCCGCCAGCGGCGCCGGACTGCAGCAGATGTTCGGTGCCTGCTGGCAGTGGACCAGCAGCAGCTACGCGCCATATCCCGGCTATGCGCCGGCGCCCGGCGCCATCGGCGAATACAACGGCAAGTTCATGGTCAACCAGTACGTGCTGCGCGGCTCGTCCTGCGCCACGCCCGAAGGGCATGCGCGTCCGAGCTACCGCAACTTCTTCCCGTCCGGCGCGCGCTGGCAGTTCACCGGCATCCGGCTGGCGCGATGAGCCGCCGGCGTGACTGGCGCGCGCGCCTGAAAGACCAGCGCGCCAATATCTATATCCTGTCGCATCCGCTCAGGTTCGCCCTGCAGGTGCTGGGGGGCTTTCGCGCCAACCAGGGCCTGCTGCTGGCCGGGGCGGTCGCGTATTACGCGCTGCTGTCGATCGTCCCGTTCCTGATGCTGGTGGTGGTGGTGCTGTCGCACTTCCTCGACCCCGCCGAATTGCTCGACACGCTGCGCCGCTATCTCGAGCTGTTGATGCCGGGGCAGTCGCGCTCGATCGTGGCCGAGGTCGCCAACTTCCTGCAAGATCGGCAAATACTGACCTGGGTGCTCGCGCTCACCATGTTGTTCTTCAGCTCGCTCGCGTTCACAGTGCTCGAAAATGCGATGAGCGTGATCTTCGTGCACCGGGTCGCGGTGCGGCGCCGACATTTCATGGTGTCCGCCGTACTGCCTTATTGTTACATCCTGGCGCTGGGCGTCGGCATCATGGTGGTCACCCTGGTCGCCGGGGCGCTGCAGGTGATGGGCTCCGAAAGCGTCTGGCTGTTCAACTACAAGTGGTCGCTGGACGGGGTGTCGGGGGTGCTGCTGTACCTGCTGGGACTGGCGGGCGAGATCCTGGTGCTGACCTCGATCTACCTGGTGATGCCGGTGGGCCGGCTGTCGGTCTGGCATGCCTTCATCGGGGGGGCGACCGCAGCGCTGCTGTGGGAAGTGGCGCGCCATGTGCTGGTCTGGTATTTCTCGACCCTGTCGCAGGTGAACCTGGTGTATGGCTCGATGACGACGGCGATCGTGGTGATGTTTTCGCTCGAGATCGCCGCGACCTTGCTGCTGCTCGGGGCCCAGGTGATCGCCGAGTACGAGCGGGTAGGGCAGGCCGGCGGCGCCGAGCCGCCGTCCAAGCCGACCTGCGATATTCCGCCGCTCGCGCGGGGATGATCGAAGGTCCTTGAATGCCTTGGGGTGGATGGCTTGCCGTCCACCCCACGATGAGCTCCTGCTGGTTATTTCTGTTCGCCCTTCGGCTTGACCATGAGGCTGGCGATACAGCTGCCTGCGATCAGCACCGCCACGACGGTCAGGGAAGCCTGCACCGGCACGTGATACCACGGCATGATCAGCATCTTGACGCCGATGAAGGTCAGCACCATCGCCAGGCCATACTTGAGCAGGTGGAAGCGGTCGGCCACGTCGACCAGCAGGAAGTACAGCGCACGCAAGCCCAGGATCGCGAACATGTTCGACGTAAACACGATGAACGGGTCGGTCGTGATCGCGAAGATCGCCGGGATCGAATCCACCGCGAAGATCAGGTCGGTCACCTCGATCAGGATCAGCACCAGGAACAGCGGCGTCACGTAACGCAGGCCATCCTTTTGCACGAAGAACTTCTCGCCATGGTCGCCATCGGCGACGCGCAGGTGCTTGCGCGCCAGCTTCAGGATCGGGTTATTGGCCACGTCCGGTTCTTCGTCGACCGCCACCAGCATGCGAATGCCGGTGAACAGCAAAAAGGCGCCGAACAGGTACAGGACCCAGCTGAATTCGCTCACGACCCAGGCGCCGGCGCTGATCATGATGGCGCGCATGATGATTGCACCCAGCACGCCGTAGATCAGGACGCGGCGCTGGTACTGCTGCGGCACCTGGAAGGCGGTGAAGATCAGCAGGAACACGAACACGTTGTCGACCGACAGCGCTTTCTCGATGAGGTAACCCGAGAAGAACTCGAGCGATTTCTGGCTCGCGATCTCGGCGCCGGCGGTGTCCTTCAGGTAGAAGTAGAGGCCGGCGTTGAAGATCAGCGCCAGGCTGACCCAGACCAGCGACCAGATGCCGGCTTCCTTGACGCTGACCTTGTGCGCCTTGTTGCCGCCGAAGACGAACAGGTCGAGTGCGAGCATGACCAGCACGAAGCCGACGAAGCCGGCCCACATCATGGGACTTGCAATGGTTTCCAATCCATTCATTGGATACTCCTTATAGTGAATCGACGTGGCATGACAATCTTCCGGTGGATAAAAACCTCACTATAGGGTCGCCCGATACATCGTACAAATCGAATATTGTTTGATGTAAGATCGAGTTTTTCGATATTTACAAGAGCGGGCGATGTCGACACTCAACTATAAGCACCTGCGCTACTTCTGGATGGTGGCGAAAACCGGCAGCATCACGAAGGCAGCCGAACAGCTGCACCTGACGCCGCACTCGATTTCGGGCCAGCTGTCCGAGTTTGCCGACAGCCTGGGCGTGGAGCTGTTCCGCCGGGTCGGGCGCAAGCTGGAATTGACCGATACCGGGCGCCGCATCGTGAGCTACGCCGAAGACATCTTCAATACCGGCGACGCGCTGCTCGAACTGGTGCGCGACCACGCTTTCGCGACGACGTCCTACCGCGTCGGCTGCGCCGATTCGGTCTCCAAACTGATCGCGGTCGACCTGGTCGAGCCGGCCCTGAGGCTGAAGGACCCGGTCAAGCTGATCTGCCGTGAAGGGCGGCTCGACAGCCTGATCGCCGACCTGGCCGTGCACCGGCTCGACCTGGTGATCGCCGACCGCCCGATCCCGGGCCACTTCAGCGTGCGCGCCTATAACCACTTGCTGGGCGAGAGCCCGATGACGGCCTTGTGCACCGAGGCGCTGGCGGCGACCTTCGCGCAGCCTTTTCCGGCCTGCCTGCACAATGCGCCGATGCTGCTGCCGGGCGAGGACTTCGCGATCCACCAGCGCCTGCTGCGCTGGCTGGAGCGCTGCGACGTGCATCCGCGCGTGGTGGGGGAGTTCGACGACAGTGCGATGATCCAGGCCTTCGGCCGCTCGGGCGCCGGCGTGTTCTTCGCTCCAAGCGTCATCGCGGCCCAGGTCAGCAGCCAGTACGGGCTGGTCGCGCTGGGCCAGGTCGACGCCGTGGTCGAGCAGGTGTATGCGATCACCACCGAGCGCCGCATGAGCCATCCGGCCACCGTCGCGATCAGCAGGCTGGCGCGTGAACAACTGTTTGCGCGGGGCGAGACCAGAGGTGACAGTGGAATGGCGCCTGGCCAGCCGTGAGGCGCGTCGTGGATGGCCGCCACGGCGGCGGCCTCGGACGCGATCAAAGCGCGACTAACCAGCGATCAACGAGCGATCGATGCGCGATCGATGCGCGATCGATGCGCACTTGCGCGCCGGCCGCCGCCGGCCGCCGGCGGCCATGAAGTCAGGCGCGCACGGCGACCCCGGCGGCGCCAGCTTCCATACGGCCGATCACGGCCGCGTCCGCGAACCCTTCGCGCGTGAACAGCGCTATCACCTTGTCGACCGATGCCGGATCGCAGGCGACCAGCAGGCCGCCCGAGGTTTGCGGATCGGTCAGCAGCGCGCGCTGGGCCGGGGTGAGGGAGTCGTCCAGCTGCACGTCCTTGCCATACGCTTCCCAGTTGCGGCCCGAGGCCCCGGTGAAGAAGCCGTCGTGCGCCAGTTGCAGCACGCCGGGCAGCAGCGGGATCGCCGGCATATCGAGTTGCGCCCGCAGTTGCGCGCCGCGCACCAGTTCCAGCAGGTGGCCCAGGAGGCCAAAGCCGGTGACGTCGGTCATGGCGTGCACACCCGGCATGTCGGCCAGCAGGCGGCCGGGTTTGTTGAGTTTGGTGGTGTTGGCGATCATGGCGGCGTAGCCGTCTTCGCCCAGCGCGCCTTTCTTAAGGGCGGCTGACAGCACGCCCACGCCCAGTGGTTTGCCGAGCACCAGCACGTCGCCGGCGCGCGCCGCGTTGTTCTTCTTGACCTTCGACGGATGCACCAGGCCCATCACCACCAGGCCATAGATCGGCTCGACCGAGTCGATCGTGTGGCCGCCGGCGATCGGGATGCCGGCTTCGCGGCAGATGGTGGCGCCACCTTCCAGGATCTTGCCGATGGTCTCGAGCGGCAGCTTGTTGATCGGCATGCCGACCAGGGCCAGCGCCATGATCGGGGTGCCGCCCATCGCGTACACGTCCGAGATCGCATTGGTGGCGGCGATACGGCCGAAGTCGAAGGGGTCGTCGACGATCGGCATGAAGAAATCGGTGGTGGCGACCAGCGCCTGCTCGTCGTTGAGCTGGTAGACCGCGGCGTCGTCCGAGGTCTCGATGCCGACCATCAGCTCCGTCGGCACCGGGAAGCCGGTGGACGACTTGAGGATCTCGGCCAGCACGCCGGGCGCGATCTTGCAGCCGCAGCCGCCGCCGTGCGAGAACGAGGTGAGTTTGATGGGTTGGTCGAGAGTGCTCATGGGCTGGTCCGGTGATCGTTGGTAGTCGAATTATCGCGCAAGTTCGCAAGGGGCGCTGGATGGCGTCAGTCTTCTTCGCCTACATAAAAAACGTCGTCCCCGCGCAGGCGGGGACCCAAGTTCCTCAGCGCGCCACCACTTCAAGGGAAGTAGCGGCGCAAGCTGGCTTGGGTCCCGCCTGCGCGGGGACGACGGGGGTACTGCAAATGCGTCTAGAGGTTCAGGAATTACTCACCGAACGAACGGCGCGCGCCGTCCATCGAGCGCGGGTGGGCGCCCTTGTAGCCGCCTTCGCGGCGCTGGCCCTGGCCTTCGCGTGGAGCGCTGAAGCGGTTGCCATCGCGTGGCGCACGGTCGGCGGCCGGACGGTCGCCTTGCGGACGCGGTGCGTAGCCTTCGCGCGGACCGCGGTCGGCGTAGCGGCTCTCGCCGGCAGGACGGTCGCCCTGCGGACGGGCTGCGAAGCCTTCGCGTGGAGCGCGATCGGCGTAGCCGCCTTGCGAACCCGACGGCTTGCCGAAACCGCGCTGCGCAGGCTTGCCGGCACTACGGCCGTCGCCCGGCTTCCAGCCCGGACGCGCCGCGGTACGTGGCGCCGCGCTGCGTTTCGGCTCGAAGCCCTCGATCACATTGACCGGGATCGGCTGGCGGGTGAAGCGCTCGATACGGCGGATGTTCATGTTCTCGGCATGGTTCACCAGCGAGATCGCGACACCGTTGCGGCCGGCGCGGCCGGTGCGGCCGATGCGGTGCACGTAGTCCTCGGGGAACTTCGGCAGGTCGTAGTTGACCACGTGGGTGATGGTCGGCACGTCGATGCCGCGCGCGGCCACGTCGGTCGCGACCAGCACGCGGACGCTGCCACGGCGCATGCCGTCGAGCGTGCGGTTACGGGCGCCCTGGTGCATGTCGCCATGCAGCGCGGCGGCGGCGAAACCGGCGATGTTCAGGCGGTCGGCGATCATGTCGGCGTCACGCTTGGTGGCGGTAAACACCACGGCCTGGTCCAGCGTCTCGTCGCGCAGCAGGTGGTCGAGCAGGCGGTTCTTGTGCGACAGGTCGTCGACAAAGTGCACGCGCTGGACGATGTTCTCGTGGCGGTTGGTCGCGCTGGCGATCTGGATCGTCATCGGATCGGTCGTGATGCGGCGGGCCATATTGCCCACCACACCGTCCAGGGTCGCCGAGAACAGCATGGTCTGGCGGGTCGATGGGGTAGCGGCGACGATTTTCTCGATGTCGTCGATGAAGCCCATGTCGAGCATGCGGTCGGCTTCGTCGAGCACCAGGATCTCGAGCTGCGAGAAGTCGATCTTGCCCGACTCCATGTGGTCGATCAGGCGGCCCGGGGTGGCGACGAGGATTTCAGGATTCTTGGCCAGCAGTTGCATCTGCTTCGGGTACGGCATGCCGCCCAGGATCGAGACGCAGCGCACGCGGCGCATATGGGCCGTGTACTTGTCGGTGTTGCTGGTCACTTGCAGGGCCAGTTCGCGGGTCGGGGTCAGGACCAGCATCTTCGGCTGGGCCGGCTTGAAACGGACGCGCTCGCCACGTGCCTTGGCAGCCTGCGCTTCTTGCGCAGGGGTCTTGCCGACTGGCGCAGGCTCGGCGTTGGCGAGGTGGTGCAGGGCCGGCAGCATGAAGGCGGCGGTCTTGCCCGAACCGGTCTGCGACGACACCAAGAGGTCGCGGCGTGCGATGGCCGCAGGGATGGCTTGCGCCTGGACCGGGGTCGGGGTGGTGTAGCCGCTATCGGCGACTGCCTGGACGATGGACGCGTGCAGGCCAAGTGCTTCAAAACTCATGTGTTCTTTACTTTCGGAATAAATCATGCACGTTCGCACATGTGGCGCGAACGTAAAAATGCAACGCGAACCAACAAACGAAATGACTCAGTAATGAAAGAAATTTCGGCACAAAAGCTTTGCGCCGGGACGGTGTCTGGAAACGACACGCAAGGCGGGAGGCTTTGGAAAGGCGCTCTGGTCGAGCTGCCTGGGGTTTGCGTAGCTGCTAGTTGTACTGCTGTCGCTGCTTTGACTGCCGCCTTGAAGGTGGGGGATGTCGCAGCGCACAAACCGTACTATACAGGGTTTTCCGGATCTCTGCACGACCCACGCTAAAACTGTGCAGTCTATGCTGCACAGCAATATTAAGGCGAAGCGCTGCGAGGGCGGGCCTTGCGCCCGCCATGTCAGCGCTGCTTGCGCTTGGACGAGGTATTGCGCGCGATGCGCTTGCCGTTCTTGCTGGCGCCGGCCTTGGCCTTGAAGCGCGAAGCGCTGCGCGTGGCCTTGCCGCGGTCTGCTTCGAACGCGACCACCGCATTCTCGATGATGTTCTCGGCGATGTCGGCGTGGCCGGAGGCCGAAGTCTTCGGCACCAGGATCGTCGAGCCGGCCTTCAGGCGCGACTGGGCGGGAATATTGTTGGCCTGGCGGATGACTTCGGGTGTCGTCCCGAACTTCGAGGCCAGCTGGGCGATGCTGACGCGGGCGCCGGTAATCTTGTGCGTGGTCCAGGTCGACAGGGCATGGCCCCATTGCGCCAGGTTGATGTGGAATTTCTCGGCGTTCTCGGTTGGCAGCAGGATCTTGGTGCGCTCGCCGCCGATGATGACCGGTTTCTTGAACTGCGGATTGAGCGCCTTGAATTCATCGAGCGACATCTCGGCCAGTTGGGCCGCGATGGCCAGGTCGATGTCGCTGGTCTTGTCGACCGTCGTGAAGTAGGGCTGGTTGTCGATCGCCGGCAGCGTCACGCCGTACTGGCCCGGATTGGCCACCACGTTCTTGACCGCCTGCAGCTTCGGCACGTAGTTGCGGGTCTCGGCCGGCATCAGTTCGGCCAGGCTGTCGAAGTCGGTCGGCTTGCCCAGTTCCTGGTTTTTCTTGATGGCGCGCTGGACATTACCTTCGCCCCAGTTATACGCCGCGAGGGCCAGTGGCCAGTCGCCGAACATCGTGTACAGGCGCTGCAGATAGGTCAGGGCCGCGTCGGTCGAGGCGACCACGCCGCGCCGTTCGTCCTTGAACATGTTCTGCCGCAGGTCGAAGTCCTTGCCGGTGCCCGGCACAAACTGCCACAGGCCGGCGGCATTGGCGCTCGACATCGCCTGCGGATTGAAGGCCGATTCGATCACCGGCAGCAGGGCCAGCTCGGTCGGCATGCCGCGCTTTTCGAGTTCGGATACCACGTGGTACAGGTAGGGCGAGGCACGGCCGGAAATGCGGGCTAGGCTGGCCGGATGATTGGCGTAGGCCTGGGCATGGCGGGTGACGAGCGCGTTGTTCAGGTCAGGGATCGCATAACCGCTGCGGATGCGGCCCCAGACGTCGGTCTCGCGGTATTCGTCGGTCTTGTCGGCGGTTCTGTCGATCCTGGTCGACGCTGGCGACAGCGAGGTCGACAGAGGCATGGACTGGACGGTCGGCAGGGCGGCGGCGTCCATTGCCTGGCTCAGCGGCGCGGCTGCCAGCAGAGCCAGCGCGGCCAGGGTGAAGATGGAACGTTTCGTGTCGTGCATGGGCTTCATGGTGAGAGGCTTTTCCAGTGTTGCGTCCAGGAACGAGCGGACAAGACAAGAGGGCAGTGTACGGACCAATTGTCGAGGCAGTCAAGAATTAAGTCTCCGTCGTTACAATAAAAGTCGAAGAATGAATATCATCCATTGGCATCATGAAAACGGAAGATGCCGGACATATCAGGAAGATGGGAGCAACAGGCATGTGCTCTGGCGCCTGTCCTGGTCTACGCCCGTGGTTGCCAAACCTTAGCGCCGCCGTGGGGGCAATCTATGAGTCGGCGCAAAGAGTGCGTACAATCCAGGCTTTGCCGTTCCCCTGCTATTGAAAGTTTCACCATGAGCCCCCCCAATCTGAACGCCGACGATGACGCCATCGTCGCCGCCACCCGCAGGTGGCTGGAGCGGGCCGTCATCGGCCTCAACCTCTGCCCCTTCGCCAAGTCGGTCTATGTCAAGGAACAGATCCGCTACGTCGTGTGCCCCGCCACGACGCCCGAGCAATTGCTCGAGACCTTGATGGACGAGTTGCAGCACCTGTCCGACACCAGCCCGGAACAGGTCGACACGACCCTGCTGATCCATCCCTTCGTGCTGAACGATTTTGAGGACTACAACGAGTTCCTCGACGTGGCCGACGTCGCGGTCGAGGACATGGGGCTCGAAGGGGAGCTGCAGGTGGCCAGTTTCCACCCGGATTACCAGTTCGCCGACACCGACGCCAACGACATCGCGAACTACACCAACCGCGCGCCGTATCCTATCCTGCACCTGCTGCGCGAGGACAGCATCGCGCGCGCCGTGGAAGCGTTCCCGCAAGCCGAGGAGATCTTCGAAAAGAATATCGAGACCATGGAAAAGCTGGGCCACGAAGGCTGGGACAAGCTCGATGTCGGCCCGGCCTGAAGACGGCGGCGCCAGGGCGCCGCTGCCCGAGCGTCCCGATACCCCGTGCGTGGCGGTGTGCTCGACCACTTTCGACGAGGTGTGCCGCGGCTGCGGGCGCACCGTGGCAGAGGTCGCCAACTGGGTGTCGATGAGCGCGCCCGAGAAGGAAACCGTGTGGCAGCGCATCCTCGCGCAGGGTTACCCGCGCCGCAATACCTGATCGTTCTCGGGGAACGCTGGATCAATAGGTCCCGATAAAATCCCGCTTGCCGATCGGAACGCCGTTATGACGCAGGATCGCGTACGCCGTGGTGACGTGGAAGTAGAACTGCGGCAGGGCGAAATGGATCAGGTAGCGCACGCCGTCGTCGAAATGGCGGGCGCGTTCGCCGCTGCCATGGGTGATGGCGCGCGTGGCGCCGGCCTCGACGTCCGCCTGCGCCAGGCTGTCGATGAAGCCGAGCGTCCTGGTGATGCGCTGCTGCAGTTCGGTGAAAGTGCGCTCGGCGTCCTCGTAGCGCGGCGGCTCGACGCCGGCCAGGCGCGCGCTGGCGCCCTTGGCGAAATCGGTGGCGATCTGGATCTGCTTGGCCAGCGGGAACATGTCCGGATACAGGCGCGCCTGCAGCAGGGCGTCCGGTTCGATACGGCGTTCCAGGGCGTGGGCCTCGGCTTTTTCGAGCACCGCCGCCAGGCCGCCCAGCAATTGGCGGAATACCGGCACCGAGGCCGCATACAGCGAATGGGTCATTTGATGGTTCTCCTATCGATTGTCAATCATAGCAAGTCTTGTCGTGCGCCGCCGACAGACGTGGCCGGCGATATCGGCCGTCGTCCCCCTCGGCCGCATTGTTAGTGACGCCCAGCAAGCAACTGTGCATAATCTCGCCATCTTCATGCAGCGGGCCTGTCCAGTCCGCCATTCTGCATCCATGTCCAGTCCCGCTGCCCCCGCCGTACCGTCCCGCCTGCGCATGCTGAACGGCCGCTCGTTGTACGGTGCGCTGCTGCTGGTGGTGTTCGCCGGCCTGCTGGCGCCGGCGGTGGTCGGCAGCTATCTGCTGGTCGGGGTGCAGGAGCGCGCCGCCGCGGCGGCCAGCCTGAACGACACGCTCCAGCGCAATGCCGACATCCTGGCGCTGGGAATGCAGGAATCGCTGCTGGACCTGAACACCGACGCGGCGCGGCCGCTGCTCGACTCGATGCTGCGCGACCCGGCCGTGGTCGGGATCGACGTGCGCGACCTGGCTGGCGCCAGCGTACTGCGCCTGCGCTCGCCCGAACGTCCCCTGGGCAAGGTCTTGCGCGCCGAGCGGTCGATCACGGCGCGCGGCGCGGACATCGGCAGCGTCACGCTGGCCATGGACGACTACCGTAGCGGCCAGGAGCTGCGCGCCAAGCAGCGCAACTACGCGCTGGTGCTGGCGGTGCAGCTGGCGGTGTCGCTGCTGCTGATCGCCTTGCTGCTGCGCCGCCGCCTGGCCTCGCCCCTGCGCGGCCTGATGCGATTTTCCGACCGCCTGGCGCGCGGCGACTTCGAGACGCCGCTGGCGCTGTCGGCCCATGACGAGTTGGGGCGCCTGGGCGAGCAGATGGAACGCATGCGGCTGGCGATCCGCGACCTGTTCGCCGACGTCGCGCGCAGCGAAGAACAGTTCCGCACCATCGTGACCCAGGTCCCGGGCGCGGTCTACCGCGTGCGCGCGGGCGGACCGATCGAGTTCGTCAGCGATGCGATCGAAGCGATCACCGGCTTCCCGTCGGCGCGCTTCATGTGCGCCACGACCGAGGACTGGGCCGCCATCGTCCATCCGGAAGACCGGCGTGAATATCACCGGATCGTCCGTGAAGCGGTGCGCTCGGGCGCCGCCTACGAGATGGAATACCGGATCCTGGACGCCCACGGCATCGAGCGCTGGGTGCAGGAGCACGGCCAGCCGCAGGCCGCCCACGATCCGGCACTGCACGGCGCGGGCGGAGTGTGGGTCGACGGCATCATTTCGGACATCAGCGAGCGCCGTCATGACGAGATGCGCATCGAGGCGCTGCTGGCCGAGCAGGCGGCAATCCTGGACAACGTCATGTTCGGCGTGCTGTTCGTGCGCCAGCGCCGCATCATCTCCAGCAACCGCCGCTGCGAAGAGCTGTTCGGCTACCAGGAAGGCGAGATGGTCGGGCAGTCGACCGCCATCCTGTATCCGACCCGCGGGGAGTATGAGCGCATCGGCACCGAACAGTACCCGCTGCTCGAGCGCGGCATGGACCCGGGCGAGGAGCGCCAGCTGCGCCACCGCGACGGCAGCCTGTTCTGGTGCCTGATGAGTGGCTGCGCGCTCGATCCGAGCCGCGCCAACGAGGGCAGCATCTGGGTGTTCGCCGACATCACCGAGCGCAAGCTGGCCGAGGAAAAGCTGCGCCTGTCCGCCAATGTACTGGAACACATCGCCGACGGCGTGATGGTGCTCGACGTGGGTGGCCGCATCGTGGCCACCAACCCGGCCTTCACCCGCATCACCGGCTACGCCGAGCAGGAAGCGCTGGGCCGCGAATCGAGCCTGACAAAAGGCACCGGCAACGACCAGGCCTTCTACGAACAGTTGTGGCGTCAGCTCGAGGAATCGGGATTCTGGCGCGGCGAGATCTGGGACACACGCAAGGACGGCGAAGCCTACCTGGAAGCGCTGACGGTATCGGCGGTGCGCGACGACGCCGGCGCCACCACCCATTATGTGTGCGTGTTCAGCGACATCACGCGCGAGCGCGAGTCGCAGATGCAACTCGATCACCTGGCGCATCACGACGCGCTCACTGCACTGCCGAATCGCCTGCTGTACCACGACCGCCTGCGCCACGCGATGGCGCGGGCTGAACGCGACGGCGAGCAGCTGGCGGTGATGTTCATCGACCTCGACCGCTTCAAGAACGTCAACGACACGCTTGGCCACCACGTGGGCGACGAACTGCTCAAGCAGGCGGCGCAGGCGCTGTCGCGCTGCCTGCGCGAGGGCGATACCCTGGCGCGCCTGGGCGGCGACGAATTCATCTTGCTGCTGCAGGACGTCGGCGGCGCGCCCGGTGCGACGCGCGTGGCCGAGAAGCTGATGGCGATGTTCGAGCAGCCCTTCGAGGTCTCGGGCTACGAGCTGTTCGTCACCGGCAGCGTCGGCATCAGCCTGTATCCTCAGGACGGACGCGACCTGCACATGCTGATCCGGAACGCCGACGTGGCGATGTATCAGGCCAAGGCGCGCGGGCGCAACGGCTACCAGTTCTACACGCCGTCGATGAGCGGCGACGGCGTGGAGCGCCTGCGCATGGAAACCCTGCTGCGGCGCGCGATCGAGCGCCAGGAGATCTACCTGGACTACCAGCCTCAGGTCGAGATCGACAGCGGACGCCTGATCGGGGTCGAGGCCCTGCTGCGCTGGAACAGCCCGGAGCTGGGCCAGGTGGCGCCCAGCAGCTTCATCCAGCTGGCCGAGGACACCGGCTTGATCGGCCAGCTGGGCCAGTGGGTGCTGCAGGCTGCCTGCCGCCAGATGGTGGCCTGGGAAGCGCGTGGCCTCGCGGTGCCGAAGATCGCGGTCAACCTGTCGGCGCGCCAGTTCGAGCGCGGCGGCATGGCCGCCGCCGTGGCCGCGGTGCTGGACGATGCGGGCCTGGCGAGCGCGCGCCTGCAGCTCGAAGTGACGGAATCGGTGATCATGAACACGGGCGACGCGCTGCAGTACGTGAACGACCTGCATGCGATCGGCGTGGCGCTGGCGATCGACGATTTCGGGACCGGTTACTCGTCGCTGGCCTATCTCAAGCAGCTGCCGGTGCAGACGCTCAAGATCGACCGCAGCTTCATCAAGGACATCCCGCAGGACCCGGATGACGAGGCGATCGCGATCGCCATCATCCAGCTCGGCAAGAGCATGGGGCTGTCGGTGATCGCCGAAGGCGTCGAGCGCGAAGACCAGGCCGACTTCCTGCTGCGCCACGGCTGCAACCGCGCGCAGGGCTATTTGTATGGCAGGCCGGTGTCCGGCGACGACATCCTCGCGCGCTGGGGGAGGGCCTCCGATGCCTAGGCCAACGCTGGTGCCGCGCGAAGGCGCGCCTGCCCTGCCTCACCCGCAGGGCAGGCGCCGCCGCAACTTCCTGCTGGCTGGCCTGGCCGCCGGCGGCGCGCTGCTGATCGGCTGGGGCACGCAACCGCCGCGCCAGCGCCTGCATCCGTCGCGGCCGCTGACGTTGGAGGACGGCGAAGTGGCGCTCAATGGCTGGGTGGCGCTGGCCCAGGACGGCACGGTCTCGGTGGTGGTGCCGCGCAGCGAGATGGGGCAGGGCGTCCACACGGCGCTGCCGATGCTGGTGGCCGAGGAACTCGACGTCGGCCTGGACGCGGTGCGCGTGATCCAGCCGCCGATCGACAAGATCTACGCCAACGTCACGGTGCTGCGCGAGAACCTGCCGTTCCACCCGGACGACACCGGCCGCACGGCGCAAGGCGCCCAGTGGCTGATGGCGAAGATCGGGCGCGAGCTGGGCATCATGTTCACGGGCGGCTCGAGCAGCGTGCGCGACGCCTGGCTGCCGATGCGCGAAGCCGGCGCCGTGGCGCGCGCGATGCTGGTCCATGCCGCGGCGCACGGCTGGGACGCGCGGGTGGAGGATTGCCGTACCGAGGATGGCTTCGTGCTCCACCGTGACGGCCGCAGCGCCGGCTATGGCGCGCTGGCGCGCCAGGCGGCGCGGCTCGGCGCCGGCATCACCGCGCGCGACGTGCGACTGAAGCAAGCAAAGGACTTCCGCCTGATCGGCAAACCCGTGGCGCGCCTGGACAGCCGCGCCAAGTCCGACGGCAGTGCGCGCTTCGGCATCGACGCGCGGCCTGCCGGTCTGGTCTACGCGGCCCTGAAGATGGCGCCGACGCTGGGCGCGACGGTGGCGTCCTTCGACGCCGACGCGGTGCGCCGCATGCCGGGCGTGCTGGCCGTGGTCGACGTCTCGCCGGCGCTCGAGGGCCGCACCGGCGCCGGCGCCGGCGTGGCGGTGGTGGCGTCGACCTGGTGGCAGGCGCGCCAGGCGGCCGAGGCCTTGCCGGTCAGCTGGATCCCGGGCGAGCATGCGGCGCTGTCCTGCGCCGCGATCATGGACGGCCTGGCGCGCGCGCTCGACGAGGAGCGTGGCCATGTCTATCACGAGACCGGCGCCCAGGAAGTCGCAGGCGCGGCGCGCACCGTGCGCGCCGAATACCGGGCGCCGTTCCTGGCGCATGCGGCGCTCGAGCCGGTCAACTGTACCGCCCAGGTCGCGCGCGGCAAGGTGCGCCTGTGGGTCTCGACCCAGGTGCCGAGCATCGCGGTCGATTGCGCCGCACGCGTGGCCGGCGTGGCGCGCGAGAACGTGGCGATCGACGTGATGCTGCTGGGCGGCGGCTTTGGCCGGCGCCTTGAGGTGGACATGGTGGCGCAGGCGGTCGCCATCGCGAAGGCGGCCGGCGGCCAGCCGGTGCAGTTGATCTGGACCCGCGAGCAGGACACGATGCACGACGTCTACCGCCCGGCGGCGCTGGCGCGCTTTGCGGCGCAATTGGACAAGGACGGCGCCATCCTGGCCTGGGACAACAAGTCGGCGGGCGGCGCGATCGGCCATCAGTATTTCGAGCGCAGCCTCGGCCTGCCGGGCGTGGGGCCGGACAAGACCACGGCCGAGGGAGAGTATGACCATCAATACGCGATCCCGAACCAGCGCGTGGCGCACGTGGCCGTGGCCAGTGCGGTGCCGATCGGCTACTGGCGCTCGGTCGGGCATTCGCACAATGCCTTCTTCAAGGAGTCGTTCCTGGACGAGGTGGCGCACGCCGGCGGCCAGGATCCGGTGGCCTTGCGGCGCAAGCTACTGGCGGGCCAGCCGCGCGCGCTGGCGGTGCTGGATGCGGCGGTGGCCGCCGCCGGCCAGGCGCCGGACGGGCGCGCGCACGGCGTGGCGCTGCATCGATCGTTCGGCAGCACGGTGGCCCAGGTGGCCGAGGTGTCGGTGGAACATGGCGAGATCCGCGTGCACCGCGTGGTGTGCGCGATCGATTGCGGCCTCGTGGTCAATCCGAATATCGTGGCCCAGCAGGTCGAGTCGAGCGTTGTGTTCGGCCTGTCGGCCGCGCTGGCCGGCGAGGTCACGGTGGAGGGCGGCAGGATACTGCAGTCGAACTTCGGCGACTATCCGCTGCTGCGCATGGGCCAGGCGCCGCGAGTCGAAACCGTCGTGATGCCGAGCAGCGCGCATCCGGAAGGCGTGGGCGAGCCGGCCGTGCCGCCGGTGGCGCCGGCGGTGGCGGCGGCGGTGTTCAGGCTGACCGGGCAGCGGCTGCGCAGCTTGCCGTTGCGGCTGGCCTCGTCATAGGCTGTTCGCTTCTGGCCGCATCCGCGTTGGCGTAATGACGACAGACATGGCGTGCGTTGTGGTTCACAATGATAATTGTGACTACACCCGGCTTCCGGTAGGCGCGGTTTGCCCCGGCCGGCTTTCGTGCACGGCGACAATCGTGGTGAACATCATGTCGATAGTGGCCAGCTTGATCGAAAGGCTCACTGCCAAGCCGGACAACGCGCCGTTCCTGTATGCAGCCGAGCATGTGGTCGTTGCGACGGATGGTGCATACCGGACGCTCGATATCGCCGCCTATCCAGGGCTGGCCATGCTCCATACCGTCTCATGCGGCGCGCACGTCAAGGTCTTGTCGTACTGGCGAAGCGCCGAACACTTCCGGGCATGCAAAGCGCAGTTCGGCGCGGCGCTGGGTAGTGCCGGCAAGCCCCATCATGGGCCGGTCGACCATGTCGCGACGGCCGGCAAACCCTGGTGGCGCAAGGTGTCGGCATATAACGCCGTGGTTACGCTGGTGGCGGTGCTGTCGGCGGCGAAGGCGCTCGAAGGGCATCTCGACTGGCTCTTTGCGGCGCCTGACGTTTCGTTTCACCCGGGACGGCAGCAGTTGCATGTCGTCGAAGGCGAATCGTTCGAAGCCAATCTGGAAGTGACGAACCGGGCGCCGGTGGTGCAGCGGCTCGACATGCAGGCATGGCAGGCGTCGCCGGCGCATGGCCAGCTATCCATCGATCAGTTCGGGTCCTCCATATCGAATCTGGCGCCCGGTTCGTCGCATTCCATGCGCGTCACCGGCCGTGCGCTGAAGCCGGGGGAGTCGACGGTCGTCGTGGCGGTCACCGCCAACGCCGGCCTGTTCAGGTACAAAAAGGTCCGGTCGGCACGCATTGCGATCTCCGTCTGGCCGCTGACGCCGTTCGCGACCGGGCTGCGTTTCGATCCTTCCAAGGGGCGGGCCGGGATGCTGCGCGGCCAGGTCGTCAACGGACCGCCGGCCCACGAGATCGAATGCCGCGCGGTCATCAAGGCAGTGCCGGGGTTGCGCTACAGCGGTGAAGGAGAGTTGATTTCCGCGGGCGAGCCATCGAAAGGGAACTATGTCCTGGTATTCAAGATCGGTATGAAGACAGCGTTCAAGGTCACCGACATCGCACAACAGCTGGAGAGCCCGGTCGCTCAGGATTGGAAGAAAGTCGAGGCGGCCAGCGAACTGACGTGTTTTCAAAAGGAGCCGACATCATGAAAAAATCCTTGCTGGCGCTGGCGGCCGTATTTTTCGCGGTGACGATCATGACCAGTTCAATGGCGGGGGCCGGGACGATCCGGGGTCGGGTCATCGAGGCAGGTTCGAGCGGTGCGACCGATGTCGGTATCGACGCGGTGATCGTCAGGATCATGGATGCCGGCGACAAGGTCCTGGGCTCGACGGCGACCGACGAAACCGGGCATTACAGCGTCCAGGTGGCGGCGAAAGCGAGCAAGGCCACGTTCGACAAGATCGACTATGCCCCGCAACCTGCCCGGCGAATACTCGACCCTGGCAAGGCCACGCAGGACGATGTCTTTCTTGGAAAGAAAAATCAGGCACCGGACTACTATCAGTCCCTGGCAAGAGCGTTCAACCAGAGCGATCGGCAAAAGGTGATGCAATACGCCGAAATCGTGGATGCCTTGCCCAGGCGAGACAGGGATCTGGTCGTGGGCTCGCTCAGCTCGATAGAGGCCATCGCCGCGCTGAAACAGGTCGAGATCCGGCACGGGGAGTTGGGGTTCTTCCGACAACGGGAGATGCGCGCCGCAGGCCGGCCTGACCAGGAGCAGCCTGCGCCAGTGAGCGACTCGGGTTCTGGCAGAGCGAAGGAAAAAATCATTGTCAACTGAATCGCGCCGGCGCCGCGGTAGCGAGCCGCGTCGACCCGCCGCGTGTCGCGGCTTTTCAGTCGACTTTCCCGAGCAGCAGGCGCAGGCTGGCCTGGCGTTGCCAGCCGCGGCGTTCTTCGCTCGACTGCGCCAGGCGCGCCAGCTCGTCGTCGCTTTGCTCGGCCTGCGCCTGTACCAGGCGGTCGGCCACGCCGACGTCCGGGACCATGGAGCCGAAGAAGGCGACCGTATCGCCGCGCTGCAGCAGCAGGGTGGGGAAGTTGTCGACGTCGAGATCGCCCACCAGGTCGGCCTGGTCTTCGATATCGATCCAGACGAACTGCTTGTCCGGATGGCGCAGCGCCAGCTCGTCGAAGGTGGCGCGGTAGGTCGCGCAGGTACCGCACCAGGCGGCGCACAGGCAGGCGACGGTCCAGCCATCGCCATTGACGGCGGCGGCGACCGCGTCGCGGGTCGTGGAATCGAGGGTCAGGCTCTGCATGAGCGGCATTGTACAGCGACTTTCAGATCGTGTTGCACTGCAATGGGCATTCGCCATGCCGCCATGGAAGCCGTTCGGCCGAGCGGTTAAAATAGCGGCATGTCTACCATCCTTGCTATCGAAACCTCGGCCGAACTGGCGTCCTGCGCGCTGCTGGTCGGGGAAACCGTCATTGTCCGTTCGACGCCCGGCGTGCGCAGCCACTCGCAATCGGTCCTGCCCATGGTGCAGGAGTTGTTGAATGAGGCAGGCGTCGCGCTGGCCGACTGCGACGCGGTCGCCTTTGGCGCCGGTCCCGGCTCCTTCACCGGCGTGCGCACCGCCTGCGGCGTGGCCCAGGGCCTGGCCTACGGCGCCAACTTGCCCGTGCTGCCGTTGGTGACCCTCGAGGCGATGGCCGTAGCCTGCCGCGCCGCCACCGGCGCCGACGAGGTGCTGGCGGTGCTGGATGCCCGCATGGGCGAGGTGTACTGGGCCCAATACAGATTCGAAGACGGCAAGTGGACCGACGTGGTGGCGCCGGCGCTGTCGGCGCCGCAGGACGTGGCGCCAATCCCGGCCGGCGGCCTGCAAGCCTGCGGCAACGGCTTCGCGGAGTACGCCGACGCCTTCGCCGCCCACCCGTTCGCGCAAGGCGCGCTACCCGATATCATGCCGCATGCGCGTGAGCTGGCGCTGCTGGCGCGCGCCGCGCTGGCGGCCGGGCAGGGCGTGCCCGCGGCCCAGGCCCAGCCGATCTACCTGCGCAACAAGGTCGCGTACACGAGCGCCGAGCGCCAGGCCATCAACCAGGCCAAGGCCGGCGCATGACGCAACTGCAAGACACCGGCCTGCGCCTGGCCCCGATGACGCCGGCCGATGTGGACGAGGTGTGGGCGCTCGAACGCAGCGTTTTTCCCTATCCCTGGAGCCGTGGAAATTTCGTCGATTCCGTGGCCAGCGGCTACGATTGCTGGACCGTGCGCGACGCCGGCGGCGAGTTGGCCGGCTATTATCTGTTGATGTACGCGCTCGACGAAGCGCACCTGCTCGACGTTGCGCTGGCCGGCAAGCACCAGGGCCAGGGCCTGGGCCGGCGCCTGCTCGACGAGATCGCCGCGCGCGCGCACAGCCAGGGCATGACCTCGATCCTGCTCGAGGTGCGACCGTCGAACGAGCGCGCGCTCGACGTATATCGGCGCCATGGCTACGTCCATATCGGCCGCCGCAAGGGGTATTATCCGGCCGGCCCGGCGGGCCGCGAGGATGCGATCGTGATGAGGCTGGATTTATGAAGAACACGAGCCAGCGCGACGCGCTGTTCCTGGCCGAGATGGGCATCGGCCCGCTGTGGCAGTTGCGCAATGCGCCGCAGGCCGAGGCGGGGGCCGTTGCGGAAACGGCGTTCGTCGAGGCGGCGCCGGACGTCGTCGCGCCGGCGTCCGACGCTGCGCCTGCACTTGAAGCCGCACCTGCACTTGAAGCCGCGCCTGCACTCGAAGCAGCGCCTGTGCCCGAGCCGACGCCGGCCGCGCGGGTCCACACGCCGTTGTCCGCGCCGCCGTACCGCAATGCGCCGCCGGTCGAAGAAGATTCGGCCTGGGACGATGGCGCTGTACCTGAACCGGCGGCGCCGGATGTCGCCGCCATGGACTGGACCGGCCTGCGCCAGGCGATCGCCGCCTGCAGGGACTGCGCCTGTGGCGAAGGCCGCAAGCCGGTGTACGGCGCCGGTCCGCGCCAGGCACGCTGGCTGGTCGCGCCCGGCACCCCGAGCGCCCTCGATGAACAGGCGGGACAGCCGCTGACGGGCGACCCCGGCAGGCTGCTCGACAATATGCTGCACGCGGTCGGCCTCTCGCGCGAGCGCGACGTCTATGTCACGCCGCTGGTCAAATGCCGTCCGCTGAACGCGAAGGGCGGCGACCGCGCGCCGACCCCTGGCGAGATCGCCGCCTGCCGTCCCTTCATCGCGCGCGAAGTGGCGCTCACCGGGGCGTCGACCGTGGTGACCCTGGGCCAGGTCGCGGCCAACGGCTTGCTGGGCCGTGCGCTGCAAGAGCCTCTGGCGGGCGCACGTGGCGAAGTCCATCGATTGAACGAGACGCCGCTGGTGGCCACGCTCCATCCGGGCGAGCTGCTGCTGCGCGGCGAGAACAAGGCGCTGGCGTGGGCCGACCTGTGCCGGGCGCGATCCCTTGGGCCGCGCGACTAGTTACCAGGCCGCCTTCCACCGCCGCTGGGGCCACCTGCGGCAGGACCGGGTGCGTGCGCTTGCCTGGCTGCTCGACTCGCCGGACCTGCTCGACGCGCAAGCGCCGGCATGGGCGGGCCGCATCGCCGCCCTGGGCCCGGTCACGCAAGACGTGGCCGACTGGCTGGCGCGGCTCGACATGGATTCATCGAGGCTGGACGCCGCGCTCGGCGCCAGGACCTTTACCCGGCTGGGGCTGTACGCCGAAAAGCTGATGGCCTTTTATTTCGCCGAGCAGGGCCGCCTGGTGCGCCACGGCCTGCAGGTGCGTGCCAGCCGCAACGACACGGTGGGCGAATTCGACTTCCTGCTCGAGCACGGCCCCAGCGCGCTGACCCACATCGAATTCGCCACCAAGTTCTACCTGCTCGATGGCGGCGGATCGACCGAGTTCGACGCCCTGGTCGGCCCCAACCTGGCCGACAGCCTGGGCGTCAAGATGCGCAAGGTGTTTGAGCGCCAACTGGCGCTGGGCGCGCACCCGGCGGCCCAGGCCCTGCTGCCGCTGCCCGTGACGCAGGCGCAAGCCCTGGTCAAGGGCTGGCTGTTCTACCCGTCCGGCAGCTGGCCCGCGATGCAGGGCATCACAGCCGGCCACTGTCGCGGTTTCTGGTGCGCGCTGGAAGAACTCGATGAGGTGCCCGGGGAGGAATTCCTGGTCTTGCCCAAGCTGCAATGGCTTGCTCCGTTCCGCGCCGAATCGGCAGACCGGACAATGACCCGGTCCCAGCTGGCCACCGCCCTGGCCGACCAGTTCGCCACCTCCGGCACGCCGGTCCTGGTCGCCATCGTACGCCGTCACGACGGCATCATCGACGAGGTCGACCGCGGCTTCGTCGTCCCCAACGACTGGCGCGCACGGGCAGCCCAGGTACGCATGGTCAAGTCGGTCCAGCCGCCGCAGCCTCCCTCTTGATGAGGGTCAGAGTAGAATTGTTGAGCAATTTCTCGCATGGGCGAGGAAAGTGGGGGCCGAGTGGCCAGGTTGAGCAAGTTCCAGCCGTAAGCATTGCATGTTAGTGCCGCTTAAGCAATGTTGACTTGAAACGTTGTCAAACAATCCGGCGCCGCCCCTCATTGGATGGGGTCAGTGCTTGCCTTCGCCGATCAGGCCGAGCGAATCGTGTTCGCGCTGGTTGAGCAGGTGGCGGCGCTGGATCAGCAGCATGATGCCGGCGACCGACAGGCCGAAGATGACGATGATGATGTCCAGGTCGAGGTTCAGCGTGATCATGATCGCGTAGGCGGCCAGCATCACCAGGATGGACAGGTTCTCGTTGAAGTTCTGGACCGCGATCGAGTGGCCCGCGCTCATCAACACGTGGCCGCGGTGCTGCAGCAGGGCGTTCATCGGCACCACGAAGAAGCCCGACAGGAAACCGATCAGGGCCAGCAGCGGGTAAGCCAACGACACCGAGGTCACGAACACCATGCTGGTCACGACCAGGCCCATGATGATGCCCATCGGGATCACACTCAGCGACTTGCGCAGCGGGATCATGCGCGCCGCCATCGCGGCGCCCAGCGCCACGCCGATCGCGACCACGCCGATCAGGTTGGTCGCTTTGTCCAGCGGCATGCCGAGCGAACGCTCGGCCCATTTCAGCACGATGAATTGCAGGGTCGCGCCGGCGCCCCAGAACAGGGTCGTCACCGCCAGCGAGATCTGGCCCAGCTTGTCGCGCCACAGCGTGGCCGAGCAGTTGGCGAAGTCGGCGATCAGCTTGGCCGGATTGCGCTCCTGGTGCTCGTAACGCGCGCCGGTGTCCGGGATGCGCAGGTTGAACAGGGCTGCCAGCATATAGATGCCGACCACTACCGCCATCGCGGCTTCGGCGCCGGTCGTGATGCCCAGCGCCGTGATGGCGTCGAACGACAGCAGGAAAGCCGTACCGCGCTCGCTCACCAGCGTGCCGCCGAGGACGGTGCCGAGGATGATCGACATCACCGTCAGGCCCTCGATCCAGCCATTGGCGGGCACGAGTTTTTCGGGCGGCAGCAATTCGGTCAGGATGCCGTACTTGGCGGGCGAGTACACGGCCGCGCCGAAGCCGACCACGGCGTACGACATCAAGGGATGGATGGTGAAGAACATCAGCGCGCAACCGACGACCTTGATGATGTTCGCGATGAACATCACGCGTCCCTTGGGCAGCGAGTCGGCGAAGGCGCCCACGAAAGCGGCAAGCAGGACGTAGAACAGGACGAATGACAGCTTCAGCAGCGGGGTCAGCGATGCCGGGGCGTCCATTGCGACGAGCAGGCTGATCGCGACAAACAGGAGCGCGTTATCAGCCAGCGACGAGAAGAACTGCGCCGCCATGATGGTATAAAAACCACGGTTCATTCGAGAATTCTTAAATCTGGTCCGGGTTGCTTTATACCATGAATGGGTAGACAGGCGAAACGGGAAACGCTGCCCCCGGCGCGCCCCGTGGTCCGCTCCGGTAAAATAGGCGCTTGACGTTTTGTACCGGATTCCCTCCGTCCTTCTTGAAAAAATTGCCATGCCGCGTCCGCTATTCGCCACCATCCACCTCGATTCCATGCAACACAACCTTGCCCAGGCCCGCACTTGCGCGCCACTGGCCAAGATCTGGGCGGTCGTGAAAGCCGACGCCTATGGCCATGGCCTGGAGCGCGCCATGCGCGGCTTCGCCACCGCCGACGGCCTGGCGCTGATCGAGCTCGAGAGCGCGATCCGCCTGCGCGAACTCGGCTGGATCAAGCCGATTCTTCTATTAGAGGGATTCTTCGAAGCGGCCGACGTGCCAATGCTCGCCGAGCACAATATCTCTACCGCCGTGCACAGCATCGAGCAGGTCAAGCTGCTCGAATACACCCAGCTCTACCACCCGATCGACGTCTACCTGAAAATGAACACCGGGATGAACCGCCTGGGTTTCCGCCCCGACGAGTACGCCGCTGCCTACAAGCGCCTGCGCGCGATCCGCGACGTGCGCAGCATCACCCACATGACCCACTTCGCCAATGCCGACGAACTCGAACATCCGCGCCTGACGATCGCCGAGCAGGTGCGGCGTTTCCGTGAAGGCGCAGGCGAGCTGGCCGGCGAACGCAGCCTGTCGAATTCGGGTGGCGTGCTGCACCAGGCTGAACTCGCCGGCCAGTTGTCGAACGACTGGGTCCGTCCCGGCATCATGCTGTACGGCGGCACGCCGGGCGGCCGCAGCGCCCAGGACTTCGGCCTGCGCCCCACCATGACCCTGCGCTCCGAAGTCATCGGCATCCAGCACATCGGGCCGGGCGACACGGTCGGCTACGGCAGCCGCTTCGAGGCCGAGGGCCCGATGACGATCGGCGTGGTGGCCTGCGGCTATGCCGACGGCTATCCACGCAGCGCGCCGCACGGCACGCCGGTGATCGTCGACGGCGTGCGCACCACGCTGGTCGGCCGGGTGTCGATGGACATGATGACCGTCGATCTTACGCCGGTCGCCAACGCCCGCATCGGCAGCAAGGTCACCCTGTGGGGCGATGGTCTGCCCATCGACGACGTGGCCCAGGCCGCCGGCACCATCGGCTACGAGTTGATGTGCGCGCTGGCGCCGCGCGTGCGCGTTACCGAAGGCCGTCTCGGCACCGACGGTTGAACTTTGCCGCCTTTACCTCCATATAAGAACGATGGCAAAAGCAAAAACCAACTATACCTGCAGCGAATGCGGCGCGATCGCGAACCGCTGGACCGGCCAGTGCGCCGACTGCAAGGCCTGGAACACGATGGTCGAGACGGTCGTCGACACGCCCGGCGTCAACCGCATGTCGCAGACCCAGCACCGCAGCCTGGCGCAGACCGCGCCGGTACTGTCGCTGGCCGATATCGAGGCGATCGACGTGCCGCGCTTCGGCACCGGCATCGAGGAATTCGACCGCGTGCTGGGCGGCGGCCTGGTGGCCGGCGGCGTGGTCCTGATCGGTGGCGATCCCGGGATCGGCAAGTCGACCCTGCTGCTGCAGGCGCTCTCGAGCCTGTCCGCGGTGCGCAGTACCCTCTACGTGAGCGGCGAGGAATCCGGCGCCCAGATCGCGCTGCGCGCAAAGCGCCTGGCGGTCGATGCGAAAGACCTCAAACTGCAGGCCGAGATCCAGCTCGAGAAAATCCTCGGCACCATCGCCGACCTCAAGCCCGACGTCGTGGTGATCGACTCGATCCAGACCATGTATTCGGACGCGCTCACCTCGGCTCCCGGCTCGGTGGCCCAGGTGCGCGAATGCGCGGCCCAGCTCACGCGCGTGGCCAAGCAGACCGGCGTGACCATCATCCTGGTCGGCCACGTCACGAAAGAGGGCGCGCTGGCTGGCCCGCGCGTGCTGGAACACATCGTCGACACCGTGTTGTACTTCGAAGGCGATACCCAATCGAGCTACCGCCTGGTGCGGGCCATCAAGAACCGCTTCGGCGCGGTAAACGAGCTGGGCGTGTTCGCGATGACCGAGAAGGGCCTGAAGGGCGTGTCGAATCCGTCGGCCCTGTTCCTGTCGCAGCACGACAGCCAGGTGCCGGGTTCCTGCGTGATGGTGACGCAGGAGGGGACGCGACCGCTGCTGGTCGAAATCCAGGCCCTGGTCGACACCAGCCACCTGCCCAATGCGCGCCGCCTGTCGGTCGGCCTGGAGCAGAATCGCCTGGCGATGCTGCTGGCGGTGCTGCACCGCCATGCGGGCATCGCGGCCTTCGACCAGGACGTCTTCATCAACGCCGTCGGCGGCGTCAAGATCACCGAGCCGGCGGCCGACCTTGCGGTCTTGTTGGCGATCAACTCGTCGATGCGCAGCAAGCCGCTGCCGCGCGGGCTGGTGGTGTTCGGCGAGGTTGGCCTGGCCGGCGAGATCCGGCCGGCGCCGCGCGGCCAGGAGCGCCTGCGCGAAGCAGCCAAGCTGGGCTTCTCGCTGGCCGTGATCCCCAAATCGAATATGCCCAAGCAGAGTATCGAGGGCATGAAGATCATCGCGGTCGAACGGATCGACGACGCCTTCAACAAGTTGCGCGAGATAGACTGAGCGTCCAACCCCGTGACGCAGGCCTTTGCCTGACGGAAACTCCGGATGCTTTTATAATTGTGTCTTGTTCACTGCATTCGGGTAAACACGTGCATCAAGACCAAAGGAAGACCCCACGCAAGGTCTACCGGACCAAGGCCGTGGTGGTCATGGACGGGCAGGCGCCGGTGATCGGCAAGACCTTCGACGTCGGCGCGAGCGGCGTCAGCATCAACGTCGCCGATCCGCTGGCGGTCGGCCAGGGCGGCCAGCTCGCCTTCGACCTGCTGGTGGACGGCGCTTGCGTGACGATCAATGCGCGGGCCAGGGTGTCATATTGCATCTTCAGTAGTGGCGAGTTCAAGGTCGGCTTCCAGTTCCTGAGCCCGGACCTGGCGGCGGTCACGATGCTGGCGCGTTTCATGCGTTGACGGTGACCGCTGTATACGCCAAGCGGCGAGCGCCATGGGCCTCGCCGCTTGCTGTCTTGGCCCGCGGAGCGGGCTATTCGCTATTCGTGATAGCGGTCATGCAAGTCATTGGAACTTCCTCGTACTTCCTGGTAGATCTCGAACGCCACCAGGGCAGCAAGTCCGCTCAGGATTCCCATCACCATCAGGTCGATCATATAAAACAAACGCCTTTCGGCATCCCCTCCATGTCATGACTACTCTCTCAGGGTAGCAGGCAATGGAGTATTTACAAGTGCGTGTAATTTGAACATGACAATATTCGGCGCGGTGCGACGTCCTTCCGCGCGCCACGCCGCTGCCGGGGATGCCATCCTTGCGCGCGTGTCATCTTGATGTCATATATGCCAAATATGTCATGAACCTGTCATATTCGCCCGTTAGACTGCACCTCATCGTCAGCGGGACCGTCCCGTGGTGTCACTTCCAAAGGATCCGATATGCGCATGAAGCATCTCTTCGTTTCGATCGCCCTGGCCGCAACGGCATTCTCCGCCAGCGCCCAGAACGCCAACATCACGGGCGCAGGCGCGACCTTCCCATACCCGATCTATGCCAAGTGGGCCGAGCTGTACAAAGCCGCCTCCGGCGTCGGCCTGAACTACCAGTCGGTGGGTTCCGGCGCCGGCATCAAGCAGATCAAGGCCAAGACCGTCGACTTCGGCGCCTCGGACATGCCGCTCGCGGCGGCGGACCTGAATGCGGCAGGCCTGTTCCAGTTCCCGGCCGTAATGGGCGGCGTGGTGCCGATCGTGAACCTGGAGGGCATCGCCCCGGGCCAGCTGAAACTCAGTGGTGCGATCATCGCCGACATCTACATGGGCAAGATCACGAAATGGAACGCGCCGCAGATTGCCGCGCTGAACCCGGGCGTCAGGCTCCCGAACTCGGACATCACCGTCGTGCGCCGCGCCGACAGCTCGGGTACCTCGTTCCTGTGGACCGACTACCTGTCGAAAGTCAGCCCGACCTGGAAATCGACCATCGGCGCCGGCACCACCGTCAAGTGGGCGGTCGGCGTGGGCGGCAAGGGCAACGAAGGCGTGGCCGCCAACGTGCAGCGTATCAAGGGCGGCATCGGCTACGTCGAATGGGCCTACGCCAAGAAGAACCGGATGGCGCACACCCAGCTGCAAGGCGCCGACGGCAGCTGGCTGCAGCCTTCGGACGACGCCTTCAAGGCCGCCGCCGCGGGCGCCGACTGGAAGGGCACCCCGGGCTTCGCCGTGATCCTCACCAACCAGCCGGGCAAGGGCGCCTGGCCCGTGACTGGCGCCTCGTACATCCTGATGCACAAGAACCAGGCCAGTGCCAAGGGCCAGCAGGTGCTGAAGTTCTTCGACTGGGCCTACAAGAACGGCGCTCCGGCCGCCGCCGACCTGGACTACGTGCCGATGCCAGCCGAAGTCACCAAGCTGGTGCAGGATGCCTGGCGCGCCAACCTGAAGGACGCGGCCGGCAAGGCGCTCTGGTAAGCCACTTTTCCTGACCCGGACGGGCCGGTGCGACCGGCCTTTCCGCACGCCAGCGATCTTGACAAAACGATATTGATAAAGAAGTCAACAAGACCATGAGCGCCCATCCATCCCTCTCCGCCGGCGATTTGTCCGCCAAGGCAGCCAGCGCCGACGACGGCTTCCAGTCCGCCGCCCTGCGCAACACGATGCGCAAGCAGCGCATCCAGGATTTCCTCTTCCATAAAGTCACCTTGTTGTTCGCGGCATCGGTGCTGGTGGTGCTGGTCGGGATCATCATCTCGCTGGCGATCGGTGCCGCGCCGGCCTTCAGGGAATTCGGCGCCGGCTTCATCACCCGCGTCGAATGGGATCCGGTGAACGACCAGTACGGCGCGATGATCGCGATCTGGGGCACGCTGGCCACCTCGATCATCGCGCTGGCGGTGGCGTTCCCGATCAGCTTCGGCATCGCCCTGTTCCTGACCGAGATCTGCCCGGCCTGGCTGCGCCGCCCGCTGGGCACCGCGGTCGAACTGCTGGCTGGCGTGCCGTCGATCATCTACGGCATGTGGGGCCTGTTCGTGTTCGCGCCGCTGTTCGCCGAATACGTGCAACCGGCGCTGAAGGAAACCATCGGCCAACTGCCGATCGTCGGCGCCATCTTCCAGGGCCCGACCATGGGCATCGGCATCATGACCGCCGGCCTGATCCTGGCGATCATGATCATCCCGTTCATCGCCTCGGTGATGCGCGACGTGTTCGAGATCGTGCCGACCGTCCTCAAGGAATCGGCATACGGCCTGGGCTGCACCCGCTGGGAAGTGGTGCGCAAGGTGGTGCTGCCGTACACCCGCAACGGCGTGGTGGGCGGCGTGATGCTGGGCCTGGGCCGCGCGCTGGGCGAGACGATGGCGGTCACCTTCGTGATCGGCAATGCGCACTCGCTGTCGGCGTCGCTGTTTGCGCCGGGTAACTCGATCTCGTCGACCCTGGCCAACGAATTCGCCGAAGCGGCCACCGCGCTGCATTCGTCGTCGCTGTTCGCCCTGGCACTGATCCTGTTCGGCATCACTTTCATCGTCCTGTCGGCCGCCAAGCTGATGCTGGTGGGTATGTCGCGTAACGAAGGCACCAAATAACAAGGTGGCATAGAGATGAATACCGCTGTCAAGAACCCTGTTTATCGCAAGCGCCTGCTGGCGCACCGCATCGGCATCACGCTGTCGGTGTGCGCCATGGGCGTCGGCCTGGCCTTCCTGGCCTGGATCCTGTTCACCCTGCTGTACAACGGCCTCGGTGGCCTGACCTCGACCCTGTTCACGGCCGACACCCCGGCTCCCGGCACGCCGGGCGGCGGCCTGCGCAACGCCATCGTCGGCAGCGTGATGATGGTCGGCCTGTCGACCCTGGTGAGTACCCCGATCGGCATCCTGGCCGGCATCTACCTGGCAGAGTACGGCGAGAACAACAAGTTCGCCCAGGTCACCCGCTTCGTGACCGACATCATGCTGTCGGCGCCGTCGATCGTGATCGGCCTGTTCGTGTATGCGATCTATGTCGCCAATGTGCAGCACTTCTCGGGCTATGCCGGTTCGATCGCGCTGTCGCTGATCGCGATCCCGGTCGTGGTGCGCACCACCGACAATATGCTGCGCCTGGTGCCGGCCAGCCTGCTGGAAGCGGCCTACGCCCTCGGCGCGCCGCACTGGAAGGTGGCGATCACGGTGCGCCTGCGCGCCGTGAAGGCCGGCGTCGTGACCGGCGTGCTACTGGCCGTGGCCCGTGTCACCGGCGAGACCGCGCCGCTGCTGTTCACCGCGCTGAACAACCAGTTCTTCAGCGCCGACATGAATGCGCCGCTGGCCAACCTGCCGGTGGTGATCTATACCTACGCCATGAGCCCGTACGACGACTGGCGCTCGCTGGCCTGGGGTGGTGCATTGCTGGTGACCGCGACGGTGCTGTTGCTGAACATCCTGTCGCGGACCCTGTTCAGCCAAAAAACTCCGCGTTAATTTATCCTGATAAAAGACAAAGTGATGAACCAAGCCATGCTCAATACGACTCCGGCGCCGGCCGCCGCCAAAGCCAAGACGATCGAAATCCAGGGCCTGAACTTCTTTTACGGCAAAACGCAGAGTCTGAAGAACGTCTCGCTCGACATCCATGCCAAGCAGGTGACGGCCTTCATTGGCCCGTCCGGTTGCGGCAAGTCGACCCTGCTGCGCACGCTGAACCGGATGTACGACCTGTACCCGGGCCAGCGCGCCGAGGGTTCGATCATGTACCGTGGCCGCAATATCCTGGAGCCGGGCGTCGACGTCAACATGCTGCGCGCCAAGGTCGGCATGGTGTTCCAGAAGCCGACGCCGTTCCCGATGTCGATCTACGACAACATCGCCTTCGGTGTGCGCCTGTACGAGAACCTGTCCAAGGGCGAGATGGACGAGCGCGTCGAATGGGCCCTGAAAAAGGCGGCGCTGTGGGAAGAAGCCAAGGACAAGCTGAACAAGAGCGGCCTGTCGCTGTCGGGCGGCCAGCAACAGCGCCTGTGCATCGCGCGCGGCGTGGCGGTCAAGCCGGATGTGCTGCTGCTGGATGAACCGACCTCGGCGCTGGACCCGATCTCGACCGCCAAGATCGAGGAACTGATCAGCGAACTGAAGCAGGATTACACGATCACCATCGTGACCCACAACATGCAACAGGCCGCTCGTTGTTCGGATTACACTGCCTACATGTATCTTGGCGAGCTCGTCGAATTCGGCGAGACCGACCAGATCTTCATGAATCCGGCGCGCAAGGAAACGCAAGACTATATTACCGGCCGCTTCGGCTGATCCGGCCGGCGACGACTATTTCGCCGGCCCCGCCGGCTTCACAAGAATATTTGACGGAGAAGTTATGACAGGCGAGCATTCATCCAAGCAGTACGACCAGGAACTCGAGGGCATCCGTTCCCAGGTCTTGCTGATGGGCGGCATGGTGGAAACGCAGTTCGAGGAAGCGCTCGAGTGCTTCCGCATCGGCGACATCGCACGCGCCGAGCGCGTGATGGCCGAGGACCAGGCCGTCAACCAGCTCGAAGTCTCGCTCGATGACGCCTGCAGCCACCTGATCGTCAAGCGCCAGCCGACCGCCAACGACTTGCGCACCGTGATGGCGACCATCAAGGTCATCACCGACCTGGAACGCATCGGCGACGAGGCGACCAAGGTCGCGCGCACCGCCAAAAGCCTGCACGAGCGCGGCGCCACCGGCTTCGCCCACTACGACATGATTCGCACCATCGCCAAGGCGACCTCGGAACTGCTGCACGATTCGCTCGACGCTTTTGCCCGCCTGGACGGCAGGCAGGCCTTGCAGATCATCGCCGGCGACGAAGTGGTCGACCACGAATTCCGCACCATCCTGCGCTCCATGGTCACCTATATGATGGAAGACCCGCGCACGATTTCGTCGGCGCTGGACACCCTGTGGGTGGCGAAGGCGATCGAGCGCATCGGCGACCACGCCAAGAACATCGCCGAGTACGTGATCTACGTGGTCGAAGGCCGTGACATCCGTCACAGCAAGGTGGTCCTCGACGGCCAGCCGGCGGCTTGACGATGGCGGACAACACTTCCGTCCTGGTGGTCGAAGACGAGCCGGCGATCGTCGAACTGGTGACCTACTCCCTGCGCGAGGCAGGGTGGGACATCCGCACCGCCGATACCACCGCCGGCGCCTGGGACAGCATCAGCCGGGGCAAGCCCGACCTGCTGCTGCTGGACTGGATGCTGCCCGACCAGAGCGGCCTGCGCCTGCTGTCGCGCCTGCGCGCCGACCGCGACTTCCAGGACCTGCCGGTAATCATGCTGACCGCGAAGAGCATGGAAGAAGACAAGCTGGCGGGCCTGAACAACGGCGCCGACGACTACATCACCAAGCCGTTTTCGCCACGCGAATTGCTGGCGCGTTCGCGCGCGCTGCTGCGCCGCAAATCGCCGCACCTGGCCGAGGCGCCGCTGCGCGCCGGCGCGGTGACGCTCGATCCGAACAGCTGCACGGTGACGGTCGAGAACCAGCAGATCGACATCGGCAACGCCGAATACAAGCTGCTCAAGTACCTGATGGCCCACCGCGAGCGCGTGTTTTCGCGCGCGCAGCTGCTCGACAAGGTGTGGGGCGACCACGCCGTGATCGAAGAGCGCACGGTCGACGTGCACGTGCTGCGCTTGCGCAAGGCGCTGAAATCGGCCGACGGCTTGATCCGCACGGTGCGCAGCGTCGGCTACATGCTGTCCGAGAAATAGCGCGGTGGCGAAGGACGCGATGAATCCCAAGCTGCTGTTCTGGGTGCCGGCGCTGCTGCGCATGGCGCTGTTGTTCGCCGCGGCCGGCGCGGTGTGGTGGTGGTTCGGCGCAGTGGCCGGATTGTTGCTGGCGCTGTCCGGCATGGCGGTCGCCGTGTTCACGCAGCTGTCCTACCTTCAAAAGCTGGGTGCATGGCTCGACGAGCCGCACAGCACCCGCCTGCCGGACGGCTGGGGCGCCTGGACCGACGCCTTCGCCCGGCTTTACCGGTTGCGGCGTGACGACGAGCGGCACCAGGCCGAACTGACCGAATGGCTGGCGCGCTTCCGCCAGGCGATGCACCTGCTGCCGGAAGGCGTGGCGATCATGGACGACGTGCTGTTCCTGGAGTGGTGCAATCCGGCGGCCGAGCGCCACCTCGGCTTGACGATGGAGCGCGACAAGGGGCTGCGCGTGACTAACCTGGTGCGCCACCCGGACTTCATCGACTACATCGTCCTGGGACGCTACGAGCAGCCGCTGACGCTGTCGTTCCGCGGCCGCAAGCTCGAATGCCGCATCATCCCGTTCGAGAACCGGCGCCAGATCCTGGTGACGCACGATGCGACGGACACCGAGCGCATCGAAGCGATGCGGCGCGACTTCATCGCCAACGCCTCGCACGAATTGCGCACGCCGCTGACGGTGATCGTGGGCTTTCTGGAGATCGCGATGTCCGATCCGGGCATCGACGTCAGCACGCGCATGTCGCACCTGACGCTGATGACGGAGCAGGCGCACCGGATGCAGCGGCTGATCCAGGACATGCTGACGCTGTCGCGGCTGGAGTCGGACGATTATCCATTGAGACGCGAGCGGGTCGACGTGCGCAGCCTGATCGAATCGATCGCGGCGGAGGCGCGCGCCTTGTCCGGCGGACGCCACACGATCGAGGTGTCGGTCGATGGCCCGGACGTCATGGGCAGCATGGAAGAACTGCGCAGCGCCTTTGCGAACCTGGCCTCGAATGCGGTGCGCTATTCGCCGAACGGCGGCACGATCCGGCTGGCCTGGAAGCGTGGCGGCGACGCCTTGTCGTTTGCCGTGACCGATTGCGGCATCGGCATCGACCCCGAACACATCCCGCGCCTGACCGAGCGTTTCTACCGCGTCGACAAGAGCCGTTCGCGCGAGACCCAGGGCACGGGACTGGGACTGGCGATCGTCAAGCACGTGCTGCTGCGCCATGGCGGCAAATTGACGATTACCTCGCAAGCGGGCAAGGGCAGTACCTTTTCCGCAACGCTGCCCAATACATCGCTGCCGGCCTGAAGCGGCGAGCCCGCAGCGGTTGATGCGATGCCGGTCCGCGCGCAGCCGGTTCCTGCGCTTGTATGCTGCAGCTCGTCTGCCGTGCGTTGAGCCCGGAAGGGATCGTCGCTGTCGGCGGTGAAGGCTTGCTCGCTATCGGATGGGTGGCGGCTGCCGCGCTGCTGTTAGTGGCCGCATTGCCGCCGGCGATGTTCACTTCCGTCGGCAATGCGGTTCGTTGCTTGCCTTCTGCGCGAGCAGGCGCCGCAATGCGCACGCTCGGGCTGGTGACGTAGCCGTTCTATCTGCTGCGCGAGGTGATTGGCGGCGCCGTCATCTCTTCTGCGATCGGCCACGACCTCGGCGGCCCGGCCAGCCAGGTGCTGGCAATTGCCGCAGCCCTCGGCATCGCCCGGATCGTTCCGGGTTGTCTTTACGGCAGACCGGACGGGGCTCCTGGTGTCGGCAAGATCAAGCCGGGGTACAATCCTCGCCTTGTTCTTTCCGGCACATTCCATGCTCTCTCGTCGTACCTATATCGCGGCCTGCGCCGCACTGCTGCTGACCGCCTGCGGCAGCACGCCGGTCCAGACGCCGGCCCCGGCCGCTCCAGTCGCCGCCGCGCCAGTGGCTGCGCCTTTGCCGCCAAAGAAAATCCGTGTCGGCCTGGCCCTCGGTGGCGGCGCCGCGCGTGGTTTCGCCCATATCGGCGTCATCAAGGCCCTCGAGGCCCAGGGGATCTATCCCGAGATCGTGGTCGGCACCAGCGCCGGCTCGGTGGTCGGTTCGCTGTATGCATCGGGCCTGAACGGCTTCGCCCTGCAAAAGACGGCGCTCACCATGGACGAGGCGACCATCTCGGACTGGGCCATGCCGTGGCTCAGCAAGTCCAGCGGCCTGCTCAAGGGCGAAGCGCTGCAGAACTATGTGAACAAGGCCATCGGCAATGTGCCGATGGAAAAGCTGAAGCTGCGCTTCGGCGCCGTGGCCACCGACCTCAAGACCGGCCAGCCGATTCTGTTCAACCGCGGCAATACCGGAATGGCGGTGCGCGCGTCGTCGGCCGTCCCGAGCGTGTTCCAGCCGGTCAGGATCGGCAACAAGGAATATGTCGACGGCGGCCTGGTGGCGCCGGTGCCGGTGCGCTTCGTGCGCGAGATGGGCGCCGATTTCATCATCGCGGTCAATATCTCGAGTGCGACCGAGGGTGCGGCCACGGCCAGCTCGCTCGATGTGTTGATGCAGACCTTCAGCATCATGGGCCAGCGCCTGAACCATTTTGAATTGAAGGATGCCGACGTGGTCATCACGCCCGCGCTCGGCAATATGGGATCGAGCGATTTCGGCGGACGCAATCTGGCCATCCTGGCCGGCGAGCAGGCCGCCGCCGCGGTCATGCCGCAAATCAAGGCCAAACTGAAACTCAAGGCATCATCCCAGGCAACGACACAAGGAAAACCATGAACACCAAACCCTACCTGACCCTGGCGGACGCCAAGCAGATCGGCGCCGCCGCCGAAGCCGAGGCCGTGAAAAACGGCTGGGCCGTGTCGATCGCGATCGTCGACGACGGCGGCCACCTGCTGTGGCAGCAACGCCTGGATGGCGCGCCGCCCGTGTCGTCGTATATCGCCCCGGCCAAGGCCAATACCGCCGCCCTCGGCCGCCGCGAATCGAAGATCTATGAAGACGTGGTCAATAACGGCCGCGTGTCGTTCCTGAGCGCGCCGAAGCTGGAAGGCATGCTGGAGGGCGGTGTGCCGGTAATCGTCGACGGGCATGTGATCGGCGCGGTCGGCGTCTCGGGCGTCAAGTCGGAACAGGATGTGCAGATCGCGCAGTCAGGCATCGCCGCCCTGGGCGCTGCCTGACTGCGAGCTGCGGGTGCCATATCGCACCCGCAACATAAGTTTCAGCAGGGCAGGGCGGTGGCATGGCGTGTCGTCCAGTACGAATTTGCTAGCCGGTATGTGGCAGCGCCGCATTGCCGAACATCAGACTTCGCGCTATAATTCGGAAGTTTATCTAATTCAAACTTAGCCGTAGCGCATACCCACCATCCCTCATTCAACATGACCTCCAACACCGGGCGGCTTCACCATGCCCAGGACAGCTGGATGTCGGTCTGACGTGGCGAAGCTACGGCAACTTTTTCGGGAGTTGCCCTTGCCGCCATTTTTTTCTGGCCCCTCCGTTCCAGCCATCCTGGCACTTGCTGACGGGACCATCTTCAAAGGATATTCCATCGGTGCCGTCGGTCATACGACGGGCGAAGTGGTGTTCAACACCGCAATCACCGGCTACCAGGAAATCCTGACCGATCCGAGCTATTCGCGCCAGATCGTCACCCTGACCTATCCGCACATCGGCAACTACGGCGTGAACGCCGCCGACGTCGAAGCCGGCAAGGTGCATGCCGCCGGCCTGATCATCCGTGACCTGCCGCTCTTGGCCTCGAACTTCCGTTCGACCCAGTCGCTGGGCGACTACCTCAAGCAAGAGAACGTGGTTGCCATCGCCGGCATCGACACCCGCAAGCTGACCCGCATCCTGCGCGAAAAAGGCGCCCAGGCCGGCGCGATCCTGACCGCTGCCCAAGGCGCCGAACCGTCGCCAGCCCAGGCGCTGGAACTGGCGCGCTCGTTCCCGGGCCTGGCCGGCATGGACCTGGCCAAGGTCGTGTCCGTAACCGCGCCATATGAATTCACCGAGACCGAGTGGAAACTGGGCGAGGGCTTCGGCAAGCAGACAGACCCCAAATACCATGTGGTCGCCTTCGACTACGGCGTCAAGCGCAACATCCTGCGCATGCTGGCCGAGCGCGGCTGCAAGGTCACCGTGCTGCCGGCGCAATCGACCGCCGCCGACGCCTTGGCGCTCAATCCGGACGGCATCTTCCTGGCCAACGGTCCGGGCGACCCGGAGCCGTGCGACTACGCGATCAAGGCGTCGCGCGAGCTGATCGAGAAGGGCATCCCGACCTTCGGCATCTGCCTCGGCCACCAGATCATGGCATTGGCCTCTGGCGCCAAGACCATGAAGATGAAGTTCGGCCACCATGGCGCCAACCACCCGGTGCAGGACCTCGACAGCAAGAAGGTCTTGATCACCTCGCAGAACCATGGCTTCGCGGTCGACCCCGATACCTTGCCGGATAACTGCCGCGTGACCCACGTCTCGCTGTTCGACGGTTCGCTGCAGGGCTTTGCCCGCACCGACAAGCCGGCATTCTGCTTCCAGGGCCACCCGGAAGCCTCGCCCGGCCCGACCGACGTCGCCTACCTGTTTGACCGCTTCATCGGCCTGATGCAAGCAGCGGAGAAAAAATAATATGCCAAAACGTAGTGATATCAAAAGCATCCTGATCATCGGCGCGGGCCCGATCGTCATCGGCCAGGCAGTCGAATTCGACTACTCCGGCGCCCAGGCCTGCAAGGCCCTGCGTGAAGAAGGCTACAAGGTCATCCTGGTCAACTCGAACCCGGCGACCATCATGACCGACCCGGAAACGGCGGACGTGACCTATATCGAGCCGATCACCTGGAAGGTCGTCGAGCGCATCATCGACAAGGAGCGCCCGGACGCGATCCTGCCGACCATGGGCGGCCAGACCGCGCTGAACTGCGCGCTCGACCTGCACCGCCACGGCGTGCTGGAGAAATACAAGGTCGAGCTGATCGGTGCGACCCCGGAAGCGATCGACAAGGCCGAAGATCGCTCCAAGTTCAAGGACGCGATGACCAAGATCGGCCTGGGTTCGGCGCGTTCGGGCGTGGCCCATTCGATGGACGAGGCCTGGACCGTGCAGCGCGAGCTCGGCTTCCCGACCATCATCCGGCCGTCGTTCACCATGGGCGGCAGCGGCGGCGGCATCGCCTACAACGAAGAGGAATTCGAGCAGATCTGCAAGCGCGGCCTCGAGGCCTCGCCGACCAGCGAACTGCTGATCGAAGAGTCGCTGCTGGGCTGGAAAGAGTACGAGATGGAAGTGGTTCGCGACAAGAACGACAACTGCATCATCATCTGCTCGATCGAGAACCTGGATCCGATGGGCGTGCACACCGGCGACTCGATCACCGTCGCGCCGGCGCAGACGCTGACCGACAAGGAATACCAGATCATGCGCAACGCGTCGATCGACGTGCTGCGCGAGATCGGCGTCGACACCGGCGGCTCGAACGTGCAGTTCTCGATCAATCCGAAAGACGGCCGCATGATCGTCATCGAGATGAATCCACGCGTGTCGCGTTCGTCGGCGCTGGCGTCGAAAGCGACCGGCTTCCCGATCGCCAAGGTCGCGGCCAAGCTGGCCGTGGGCTTCACGCTGGACGAATTGCGCAACGAGATCACCGGCGGCGCGACCCCGGCCTCGTTCGAGCCGTCGATCGACTACGTGGTCACCAAGATCCCGCGCTTCACGTTCGAGAAATTCCCGACCGCGGACAAGCACCTGACCACGCAGATGAAATCGGTCGGCGAAGTCATGGCGATGGGCCGCACCTTCCAGGAGTCGTTCCAGAAAGCCCTGCGCGGCCTGGAAGTCGGCGTCGACGGCCTGAACGAAAAGACCCGCGACCGCGAAAAGATCGAGGAAGAGCTGGGCGAACCCGGCCCGGACCGTATCTGGTACGTGGGCGACGCCTTCGCCCAGGGCTTCACCCTGGAAGAAGTGCACAACCTGACCAAGATCGATCCGTGGTTCCTGGTGCAGATCAAGGAGATCGTCGACATCGAGCTGTGGCTCGAGAAGCAGACCCTCGAGTCGCTGGACAAGGCCACGCTGTACAAGTTGAAGCAGAAGGGCTTCGCCGACCGCCGCCTGGCCTTCCTGCTGAAGGTCGAGCCGAGCGCCGTGCGCGCCCGTCGGCACGAGCTGGCCATCCGTCCGGTCTACAAGCGTGTCGACACCTGCGCCGCCGAGTTCGCGACCAACACCGCCTATATGTACTCGACCTATGATGAAGAGTGCGAATCGAACCCGACCGACAAGAAGAAGATCATGGTGCTGGGCGGTGGCCCGAACCGCATCGGCCAGGGCATCGAGTTCGACTACTGCTGCGTGCACGCGGCGCTGGCCATGCGTGAGGACGGCTACGAAACCATCATGGTCAACTGCAATCCAGAGACCGTGTCGACCGACTACGATACCTCGGACCGCCTGTACTTCGAATCGCTGACGCTGGAAGACGTGCTCGAGATCGTCGAACTGGAAAAGCCGGTCGGCGTGATCGTGCAGTACGGCGGCCAGACCCCATTGAAGCTCGCGCTGGACCTGGAAGCGAACGGCGTGCCGATCATCGGCACCTCGCCGGACATGATCGACGCCGCCGAAGACCGCGAGCGTTTCCAGCAGCTGCTGCAAAAGCTCGACCTGCGCCAGCCGCCGAACCGCACCGCACGCACCGAGTCCGACGCCCTGGCGCTGGCCGAGGAAATCGGCTACCCGCTGGTGGTGCGTCCGTCGTACGTGCTGGGCGGGCGCGCGATGGAGATCGTCCACGAGCAGCGTGACCTCGAGCGCTACATGCGCGAAGCGGTCAAGGTGTCGCACGATTCGCCGGTGCTGCTGGACCGCTTCCTGAACGACGCGATCGAAGTCGATGTCGACTGCATCTCGGACGGCGAAGCGACCTTCATCGGCGGCGTGATGGAACACATCGAGCAGGCTGGCGTGCACTCGGGCGACTCGGCCTGCTCGCTGCCGCCGTACTCGCTGTCGCAAAGCACCATCGATGAACTCAAGCGCCAGACCTCGCTGATGGCCAAGGCCCTGAACGTGGTCGGCCTGATGAACGTGCAGTTCGCGATCAAGCAGTCGGACGAAAACGGCCAGATGGTCGATACCGTGTATGTACTGGAAGTGAACCCGCGCGCCTCGCGTACCGTGCCGTTCGTCTCGAAGGCGACCGGCCTGCAGCTGGCCAAGATCGCTGCGCGCTGCATGGTCGGCCAGACCCTGGCGCAGCAGGGCATCACCAAGGAGGTGATCCCGCCGTTCTACAGCGTCAAGGAAGTCGTGTTCCCGTTCGTGAAATTCCCGGGCGTCGACACCATCCTCGGCCCAGAGATGAAATCGACCGGCGAAGTGATGGGCGTGGGCACCACCTTCGGCGAGGCCTTCGTGAAGTCGCAGCTCGCGGCCGGCATCAAGCTGCCGAAGTCGGGCACCGTGTTCCTGTCGGTGAAGTCGTCCGACAAGCCGCGCACCGTCGCCGTGGCGCGCGACCTGGTGGCGCTGGGCTTCGACCTGGTCGCGACCAAGGGCACCGCGGCCGTGATCGCCGCCGCCGGCATCCCGGTGCGTTCGGTGAACAAGGTGCTGGAAGGCCGTCCGCACGTGGTCGACATGATCAAGAACCGCGAGATCGTCATGGTCGTCAACACGGTCGAGGAAAAGCGCAGCGCGATCAACGATTCGCGCGCGATCCGTACCTCGGCACTGGCGGCGCACGTCGTGACCTACACCACGATCTTCGGCGCGGAAGCGGCAATCGAGGGCATGCGTCACATCGACGAACTGCGCGTGTACGATTTACAAGGCCTGCATAAAACCTTACACTAAGCACACGCAGTACCCGTAACACAGCGCAGCACCAGTTAACCACAGAGCTCGCGCGGCCTTGGCCGCGTGCCTCTGTGGTTTTCGCTTTGAAGCGCATTGCGACCGTGTCCCGGTGCCCCCGTAAAACATTTTTAGCAGAGAACCATGAACACTCCACTGACCAAATTCGGCGCAGAACTCCTGAAAGAAGAGCTGCACCAGCTCAAGACCAAGGAGCGCCGCATCGTGATCGACGCGATCGCCGAGGCGCGTTCGCATGGCGACCTGTCCGAAAACGCCGAATACGACGCCGCCAAGGAGCGCCAGGCTTTCGTCGAAGGCCGCATCGCCGAGCTCGAGGGCAAGCTCTCCACCGCCCAGGTCATCGATCCGTCGACCCTCGACGCCGAAGGCCGCGTGGTGTTCGGCGCCACCGTCGACCTCGAAGACCTGGAGTCGGGCCAGAAGGTCACCTACCAGATCGTCGGCATCGATGAAGCCGACTTGAAGTTGAACAAGGTTTCGGTGACTTCGCCGATCGCGCGCGCGCTGATCGGCAAGTTCGCCGAAGACGTGGTCGAAGTGCAGGCCCCGTCCGGTCCGCGCGAATACGAAATCCTCGAAGTGCGCTACGTGTGATGGACGGCGCGGCAGCCAGTGTGAAGGCAGGGCGCTTGCCCGCGGCGCGACTACTGGTGGCCGCGCTGTGGGCGGGCGTCTTGTGGGCGCTCGGCTATATCGCGGCGCCGGCGGCGTTCGCCGTCCTGGGCAGCGTGCAGGCAGGCGACCTGGTCGCGGTGCTGCTCACGCGCCAGGCGTGGTTGTCGATTGCCTGCGCCGTGGTGCTGCTGGTGCTGCTGCGGTTGTCGACCGACCTGGCGCCGCCGCGCCGCAAGTTCCTGAGCCTGCTGGTGCTGGCGATGCTGGCGTGTACGCTGGTGATCTTCGTCGGGCTGCAGCCGGCCATGGCGCAATTGCGTGAACTCGCCGGGCCGGGCGGGGTGAGGGCGTCGCCCTACTGGACGCAATTCGCCGTGATGCATGGGGTGTCGCAGCTGTTCTATCTCGTGCAGAGCTTGCTCGGAGCATGGCTGCTGGTCAGCTTGCGTTGACCGCATGGACCGTACCGACGTAAAAAACCGGGTCGCCCCGGTTTTTTTGTTCACTTGTTCAGCGAATTTTTCTTGGAACTGGTCTGACGCGGCTTGGCGCGCTTGATGTTGCCGCCGGCGGTGACGCGTTCGTTCCCCTTCAGCATGACCTTGGTGACGCTCGGCTTCTTGGTGCCGCTGGCGCTGGCCTTGACGATGGTGACTTCGCGCATGCCCGGACCCGACTTGCCGCTGCGTTCCTTGAGCGCTTCTTTTTTCGGGCGATACAGGACCAGCAGCTTGCCGATGTGCTGGACCTGGGCTGCGTCGAGGTCGGTGGCGATCTGGTCGTACATGGCGACGCGCGCTTCGCGGTCGTCGCCGAACACGCGCACCTTGATCAGGCCATGTGCGTCGAGGCTGGCCGCGATTTCCTTGACCACGTTTTCAGTAAGGCCGGCTTCGCCGATCATGACGACTGGATTGAGCCCGTGGGCTTCTGCGCGCAAGGCGCTGCGCTCGGCCGGTGTAAGTTTGATCATAACAATTTTTTTTGATGTACCTATAAAAGCAGTATTCTACGCGAATGGCCAAGAACAAATTAAACAAAAACTGGTTGCACGACCACATTAACGACCCGTACGTCAAACTGGCGCAAAAAGAAGGGTTCCGCGCCCGCGCCGCCTACAAGCTCAAGGAGATCGACGAGCTTGAAAAGCTGATCAAGCCCGGGCAGGTCATCGTCGACCTCGGCTGCACCCCGGGCAGCTGGGCGCAGTACACGCGGCGCAAGCTGGCCGGCGCGGACGGTGGCGGCATCAACGGCACCATCATCGGCCTCGACATCTTGCCGATGGAGCCGATCGCGGACGTTCAATATATCCAGGGCGACTTTCGCGAAGAAGAAGTACTCGCGCAACTCGACGAAATCCTGTCCGGTCGCAAGGCTGACCTTGTGCTATCCGATATGGCGCCCAATTTATCGGGTATCGGCCATGCGGATGCGGCGCGCATGGAACATTTGATCGACCTGGCGATCGAATTTTCACAATTGCACATGAAACCAGGCGGCGCGTTGTTGGTTAAGTGTTTTAAAGATATGGGTTTCACCCAGATCCTGGAGAAATTCCGGACTGAATTCAAGACGGTGAAACAGATCAAGCCGAAGGCGAGCCGTGATAAATCGTCCGAGATTTTCCTGCTCGGCCGCGGCCTGAAGAATCCGGCCGTCTGATGTGCGGGCAGGGCGATAATTTCCCCTTGAAATCGCCGCGCCTGCCCATACATCAGCCGCGTGATCCTTTCGGCCTGCTTGCACGGATTTTCCTGCAAAGTGCTTGGGAGACATAAAACATAGTATTTCGGCACTATTGCTGGCGGCGCGTGGCGGTGTCGGCTTATTGCGGGTAAAATCGGAATACTGAAATCGGTAGAGATGCTGTTGCATCGGAGGAGTGCTCGTGAATAATATGTTTTCCAAATCCGCCATCTGGGTGGTCGTCGCGCTGCTGTTGTTCATGCTGTTCAAGCAGTTCGACACCCATAGCGTCGCCGGCGGCAGCAAGACCATTGCTTATTCCGAGCTGCTCGATGAAATCAAACAACGTCGCATCAAGGATGTGACGATCGAAGGCTCGAATATCACCGCCACCCGCAGCGACGACTCGAAGGTGCGCGCGACCGCGACCATCCTGGACCGTGGCCTGATCGGCGACCTGCGCGAAAACGGCGTGCGCTTCGACGTGAAGCCGCCCGAGGAGCCGTCGTTCCTGCAGCAGGTGTTCATTTCCTGGTTCCCGATGCTGCTCCTGATCGGCGTGTGGGTGTTCTTCATGCGCCAGATGCAGGGCGGCGGCAAGGGCGGCGCTTTCTCCTTCGGCAAGTCGAAGGCGCGCATGCTCGATGAAACCAACAACACCGTCACCTTCGCCGACGTCGCCGGTTGCGACGAAGCGAAAGAAGAAGTGTCGGAGATCGTCGACTTCCTGAAAGATCCGACCAAGTTCCAGAAACTGGGCGGCCGTATTCCACGCGGCGTGCTGATGGTCGGTCCACCAGGTACCGGTAAGACCCTGCTGGCGCGCGCCATTGCCGGCGAAGCGAAAGTGCCGTTCTTCTCGATCTCGGGTTCCGATTTCGTCGAGATGTTCGTCGGCGTGGGTGCAAGCCGTGTCCGCGACATGTTCGAGAATGCCAAGAAGCATTCTCCTTGCATCATCTTCATCGACGAGATCGACGCGGTCGGTCGTCACCGCGGCGCCGGCATGGGCGGCGGCAACGACGAACGCGAACAGACGCTGAACCAGCTGCTGGTCGAGATGGATGGTTTCGAAGCGCAATCGGGTGTGATCGTGATCGCCGCCACCAACCGCGCCGACGTGCTCGACAAGGCGCTGCTGCGTCCGGGCCGTTTCGACCGCCAGGTGATGGTGGGCCTGCCGGACATCCGCGGCCGCGAACAGATCTTGAACGTGCACATGCGTAAAGTGCCAATCGGTACCGACGTGAAGGCCGACATCCTGGCGCGCGGCACCCCGGGCTTCTCGGGCGCCGACCTGGCCAACCTGGTCAACGAAGCCGCGCTGTTTGCCGCACGCCGCAGCAAGCGCCTGGTCGAGATGATCGACTTCGAAGACGCAAAGGACAAGATCTACATGGGTCCTGAGCGCAAGTCGATGGTCATGCGGGAGGAAGAGCGCCGCAACACGGCCTATCACGAGTCTGGCCACGCGGTCGTCGCGAAGCTGCTGCCGAAGGCCGATCCAGTGCACAAGGTCACGATCATGCCGCGCGGCTATGCGCTGGGCCTGACCTGGCAGCTGCCTGAGCATGACGCACTGTCCGGCTATAAAGACAAGATGCTCGAAGAAATCTCGATCCTGTTTGGCGGCCGTATCGCTGAAGAGATCTTTGTCGGCCAGATGTCGACCGGCGCGTCCAACGACTTCTCGCGCGCCACCAAGCTGGCCCGTTCGATGGTGACCCGCTTCGGCATGTCCGACAGCATGGGCGTGATGGTGTACGAAGACAGCGAGAACGAAGGCTTCTTCGGCGGCGCCACCAAGACGATCTCCGAGGCGACCCAGCAAAAGGTCGACGCCGAGATCCGCGCCATCCTCGACACGCAGTACGCGCTGGCACGGCGCCTGCTCGAAGAGAACCGCGAAAAGGTCGAAATGATGACCAAGGCGCTGCTCGACTGGGAAACCATCGACTCCGAGCAGATCAACGACATCATGGCCGGCCGCGAGCCGCGCCAGCCGAAGACCGTGCTGACCAAGCGCACGCCGCCCGGCGACAGCGGCTCGGGTGGCGTGGCGCCGAACGCCACCGCACCGGCCTGACGCTGTCTCCACCATCAAAGGCACCCGTCAGGGTGCCTTTTTTGTTTGCCCCCGCGGCCTAGCCAAGGTCTTTCCGAACGTCCTTCCCTTATGACCAAGAAACTGCAATGCGGCCACTTCAGCTTTGCGCTGGAGGGGACTGAATCCTTTTATCCGGTGGTGATGGGCATCCTCAACATTACCCCCGATTCCTTTTCGGACGGCGGCCGCTACCAGGGCCTCGAGTTCGCGCTGACCCATGCCGAGACCATGGTCCGGGACGGCGCGACCATGATCGATATCGGCGGCGAATCGACCCGTCCCGGCTCGCCCAGCGTGCCGCTCGACGAAGAGTTGCGGCGCGTGATGCCGACCCTGTACGCGCTGCGCACGCTGGACGTCGCGCTGTCGGTCGACACCTGCAAGCCGGAACTCATGCGCGAGGCGCTGATCGCCGGCGCCGACATGATCAACGACATCAACGGCTTTCGTGCGCCGGGCGCGATCGAGGCCGTGCAGGACAGCGACTGCGGCCTGTGCATCATGCATATGCAGGCCACGCCCGAAACCATGCAGCGGGCGCCGCGCTACGACGACGTGGTGGGGGAGGTCATCACCTTCTTGCACCAGCGGGTCGATGCGATGACGGCCGCCGGCATCGAGCGCGAGCGCATCTGTGTCGATCCCGGCTTCGGCTTCGGCAAGACAGTCGAGCACAACTACGCCTTGCTGCACGGCGTGCGGCGCATGCGTGACGAACTGGGCTTGCCGGTACTGGCCGGCATGTCGCGCAAGTCGATGATCGGCGCCGTCACCGGGCGAGCGGTGGAGGGGCGCGTGGCCGGCAGCATCGGCGCGGCATTGGCTGCGGTAGCGCATGGCGCTAGAATCGTGCGTGTGCATGATGTGGCAGAGACCGTCGACGCCTTCAAGGTGTGGCATGCCGCGATGCATCCCTCCGCGGTCGTATAAAAAAACGTTTCAACAAGAGAAAAGAGAACTAGATGGCACGGAAATATTTCGGTACTGACGGCGTGCGTGGCCTGGTGGGCGTTGCGCCCATTACGCCTGAATTCGTGATGCGTCTCGGCTATGCGGCCGGCACCGTCCTGGCCAAGGGCCGCAAGTCGAGCAGCGGCCGCCCGGTCGTCCTGATCGGCAAGGACACCCGGATTTCGGGCTATATGCTCGAAGCCGCGCTCGAAGCAGGCCTGTCGGCCGCCGGCGTCGATTCGATGCTGGCCGGTCCGATGCCGACCCCGGCCATTGCCTACCTGACCCGTGCGCTGCGCCTGCAGGCCGGCGTCGTGATCTCGGCCTCGCACAACCCATTCCAGGATAATGGCATCAAGTTCTTTTCGGAACACGGCACCAAACTGCCGGACGCCGTCGAGCTCGAGATCGAGGAAGCCATCGACCAGCCGATGGGCTGCGTGTCGTCCGACAAGCTGGGCCGCGCCACCCGGCTGCGCGACGCCCAGGGCCGCTACATCGAGTTCTGCAAGGGCACTTTCCCGAATGAACTCGACCTGCGCGGCCTGAAGATCGTCGTCGACAGCGCCCACGGCGCCGCCTACAATATCGCGCCGCACGTGTTCCACGAGCTCGGCGCCGAAGTGATCTCGATCGGCGCGCAACCTGACGGCTTCAATATCAACGCCGGCTTTGGCGCCACCGCGCCGAAGGCGTTGTCCGAAGCCGTGGTGGCCAACAAGGCCGACCTCGGCATCGCGCTGGACGGCGACGCCGACCGCCTGATCATGGTCGACGCCAATGGCCGCGTCTATAACGGTGACGAGTTGCTGTATGTGATGGTGCGCGATCGCATGAGTACCGGGCCGGTGGCGGGCGCCGTCGGCACCCTGATGACGAATATGGCGTTGGAGGTGGCGTTCAAGCAAATGGGTATCGGCTTCGCGCGCGCCAAGGTCGGCGACCGCTATGTGCTCGAAGTGATGAAGGAACGCGGCTGGCTGTTCGGCGGCGAAGGCTCGGGCCACCTGCTGGCGCTGGACAAGCACAGCACGGGCGACGGTATCGTGTCGGCGCTGCAAGTGCTGTCGGCCCTGGTACGCGGCAACAAGTCGCTGGCGGAATGCTGCGCCGAGCTGCAACTGTTCCCGCAAACCCTGATCAACAAGAAAGTCGCGCCGGGATTCGACTGGACCGCCGACCAGGCGCTGGTGGCCGAGAAGGAAGCGGTGGAGCGCGAACTGGGCGACAACGGCCGCGTGCTGATCCGCGCGTCCGGCACCGAACCGCTGATTCGCGTGATGGTCGAGGCGAAAGAGGCGGCGCTGGCTGACAGCATGGCGCGTCGTATCGCCGACAAGCTGGCGGCGTAAAAGAGTCGCCGGCCAGGCGCGAGCCGGGGCTGGCGCTTCACGCCGCTATCGCGTATAATACCCCTCACACGGCGGAGTGTAGCGCAGCCCGGTAGCGCACCTGGTTTGGGACCAGGGGGTCCAAGGTTCGAATCCTTGTACTCCGACCAAGAGATTCATCGAAACAGGCCGTCATTGACGGCCTGTTTTGTTTTCAGCAGCCTGTTTTGCTCTCGGTATCGCTACCCTGGCGCGAATTGCTGTCCAGTCATATTGCAAGCGTCGTGACTTGCGGTTTATAGTAGCGCCTCTTTCAAGTCCGCCCTTAGCTCAGTTGGATAGAGCAACAGCCTTCTAAGCTGTGGGTCGGGGGTTCGATTCCCTCAGGGCGGGCCACTTTTCCCCATCATTTCAAAGCGTTATAGCCGCGTCGTGCTGCCCATATTTTGAGCATTGCGCTACTCAATCGGCATTGCGCTATTCAAATGCCAGTTTTCCCGGCTTCACGCGCTCCGGCCGCCGGCGGTAGACCCGCTGCGTGAGCTGGCTGTCGGCGTGCGCGAGCAGGGCCCGGGCATGCTCCAGGGACTCCGCATCGCTGGCGCACTTGGCGCGCAGGTCGTGCTCGGTGAAGCGTTCCTTGACGTTGGTCTCGGCCAGTATCCGCTCCATGAAGCGCTGCCACATCGAGTCCCAGCCGCTGGCCGTACCCTTCGCCTCGTTGAAGTAGCCGGCGCCCTTGCGCGTGCAGAACAGCCAGGGCGCGATGTCGACAGGCCGCACCGCTTTCGCCGCGGCGATCGCGTCCCGCAGTTCGGGCGACCACTCGATGATTAACCGCTTTCCGGTGCTGCCCTGAGTTTTGCTCGGGGTAACGTGGATACCATCCTCCTGCAGGTCGGCGCTGGTCAGGCGCAGCAGGTCGCCGCGCCGAAGGCCGGTCAGCAGCTTCAGGCGAATGTACGCCTGCAGCACGAGCACGCTGCCCTTGGTGTGCTTGCTCGGCAGCGAGAGGCACTCGATTAGCTCCCAGTCCTCGACATACCGGTCGCGCGGCTTCTCGCCCGCCAGGCGCACCTCGCCCTTGAACGGGTGCCGGTCGATGTAACCCCACATGACCGCCATCGTGAAAGCATGTGAGAGGACGTCGATCGCGCGGTTGGCCGCCACTGGCGTGGCCTTCCGCTTGTCCGCGTACTGGTAGACATGCTGCGGCCGCAGCCAGGTCAACGGGGCCTCCCCGAACACCGCGCGCAGGGACCGGAGCGCGCGTTGATTCTCCACCTGCGTGCGCGTGGCCTTCGTCGGCACCACCTCGAGCGCATACCGGTCGAGCAGGGCGCCGATCGACTTGGCTTGGTCGACCGACTCCAGGCGCTTCGCCCACTCCTTGTACGCCTCGGGTAGGGTGGCGCCGAGCCGGAACTTTTTCTTCCCGTCCCAGCGATCCTCCAGCCCGGCCGGCACCTGGTAGTAGACCGCGCCGTGCTCGATCTTCCACCGCGCCGGCAGCCCGACATTCTCCTTGTTGCGCTTTCTAGGCATTTAGCCCACTCCAATTCGGCACAAAATCCTTACTCTTCGACTGCCGTTCCTTCCCGGCGCCGAACTCCTTTTCGACGTGCGCACGCAGCACGGCCAGCGTGCCGTCGGCGCGTTGCTTGAACGCGATCCCCATCGAGCGTAGCATTTTGGCCTGGGCGGCTCGCTGCTTGCGCTTGGTCATGCTCTTCAGCTCGTCGTCGTCGAGAAACATCTGATCCATCATTTCCCCCTCGGGCTTTCGTTTTTCATCTTGTCAGCGCCTGCGACCAGGCCGGCATAGCACTTGCTGTGGAACGCGCGCTTCGCCAGGCGCCCGCCGCCCGGCACCGGTGCCCGCACATACTGCTGGCCAGCCTGGATCGACATGCCGCAGAATGCGCACTGGTGCTGGCACCGGGCGATGTGCTGGATGCTGTTGAGGATCACTTGTCGCCCTTCAGGCGCCGCGCCCGATCCGCCGCCACCGCGTCGCGCTGGCCCTGGCGGTATTGCTCGGCGGTGTACAACGTCAGCGCGCCGCGCAGATCCTTCCCGGCGTCTTGCCACTTCACGAAGAAGGCGACCTCGCCCTTCATCGCGCGCGCGGCTTCCGGCGGCAGCGGCGGCAGCCCTTCGTCGTCCACCTCAGCAGGGCGAGAAGCAAGGGCTGCGCGCTCCCGAATCAGCCGCGCGATGTTGGCGCTTGCTGCCTGCTCACCCTCCCAGCGCCCTCGGATCAGATCGCTCGGGCGCGCTGCGACGATAGGGCGGCTAGGGCCATAGCCTTCGGCGATCCGGGCCGCCACCTCAAATGCAGCGCGCTCGTCTACCTCGGGCGCAGTGCTGGGCGATGGCGGGGTGGCTGCGTCAATCTCAGCCAGCCGGGCCTCAGCCGCTTCCAGCCGGCGCGCAGCCTCCTGCACTCGGTCATAAAACTGGCGCTGCGAGAGGTAGCCGCTCATCGCCATGTCGAAGGGCATGCGCAGCACGCCGTAAAGCATCAGGTCGCTCATGCTCCCTCTCCCTGGCCGCCGTCGAGCTGGGCGGCGCGCGCGTATTCAGCGCAGATGCCGCACTTGCGAGTGGCGTGGCACGGCTGATTGCTCTCGAACTTGATCGTTTCTTCCTTGTCGATCATCTTGTGCGCCTTCTGCTCGGCCTCTTCCATCGTGCTGGCGTGCACGCCGACCCCGGCCGCCATCTTCGTCTTGCCTACATAGCAGTCGAAGCGGTACAGGCGCGGCAGTTCGGCCGGCGCTTCCGGTGTGCCGGGGGCGCTAGTTGCGCGCTCCAGCTTGCCGGCCGCCTGGCCCATCGCGGTGAACAGCAAGCCTCGCACCTGGTCGTCGCTGGCGTTCGTACTACCGTCCATGCCCAGCGCGTGGATGAGGCGGCGCAGACGCGTCATCTCGTCGGCGTCGAGCGCGCCAGGTGCTGCGGCTTGCTGGGCAGCCGGCGCTTCGGCCTTCGCGGCAAGAGCGGCATCAATGATGTTGATGGCCTTCTTCGCATCGGCTTCGGTCGGCGCGGTCGGGCCGCGCTCCAGAATGTTTTCCAGCAGCGGCTTCACAGCGGTCAGCACACTACTCGCCTGTGCGCCGCTCTCTGCATGCTGGGCGGCTGGGGCGGTGTAGAGCGTGCGTGCCTCGTAATGGTCGTCCACTCGCTCGTATGCATCTTCCTTGCTGGCGTCATACCATGCGGGCTGAAAACTTCCGACCGGCTTCTGCCTCCACTGGTAGACGGCTTGCGGCGCTTCGCCCTCTGGCTGGGCGCGGCGAGCAAGGGTTGCGATATGCGCAAGCAAGGCCGCATAGGCGGACTTCTGCCCAGGTCGGCCGGCACACAGGCGCCAATCGTCCAGAAGTTCTCGCAACTCGAAAGTGTCCAGGTCCGGCAGTTCAGTTGGATTGCTCATTTCGATTCCTTCCGGCGGCGCGCGCCTGGGTATTGTGGTTGCGGCTTGTGCAGCGGGTCCGGCAGGGCGAACTCCAGAATGCACTTCCAATTCGTCTTGTTGTTCAGCAGGACCGGGCCCGCGTCGTTGTCGATGGTGCCCTTGGTCGGCGGCACTGCCAGCGCATCGACCAACACGCACGGCACAGCCAGCGTGTCGTCGCCGCGGTGGTAGTAATCGCGCGTCGCCAGCACCATCTGCTCGTCGTACTTGCCCGCCCACGACAGCGGCCAGGCGTAGCCCTTATCCTCGGGCCGCCAGAACGTGATGTAGGCGTGCTCGCGGTTCGTGTGTTTCAGGCTGACGATGTAGCAGGCAGTCACGATTGGCCGCCTTCCTGGCGCCCGCCAGCTGTAGATGCCTGGGCAGCGATGTCTTGCTCCGTGATGACATAGGCGCGCACGTTCTTCACTTCATAGAAGGCCGGAGGGCACGACTTCTCGAT